>NZ_JAIQLH010000028.1 GCF_020037025.1 Streptomyces huiliensis
CCCGCCGGGCGGCGTGCACGCCGCGGCCACGATGCTCGCGAGCCCCGGCACGCCGGGTGTCCCGCCGGCGCCCAACGCCCCGCAGCCGCCCGGTGGTTACGGTTACCCGCAGGCGCCGGCCGGCGTCCCGACCGTGGGCCCCGGCTACATGGCCGTCCTCCGCTACCGCGCCCAGGACGGCTCGGAGCAGCAGGTCATCCGCCGCAGCGCGCCGGGCACCCCGCACCCCGAGTGGCAGATCCTGCACGAGCTGCGGTCGATGAACGTGCCGCCGCAGCAGGTGCTGGAGCTCCACACCGAGCTGGAGTCCTGCGACCTGCCGGGCGGTTACTGCGCCCGGATGGTCCGCGAGACCTGGCCGCAGGTGCGCGTCAGCCACACCGCGGCGTACGGCAGTGACCACGCCGGCCGCCAGCAGGGCGTGCGGCACCTGCTGGAGCACCAGGGCGAGCTGCACCAGGTCGCGGGCGCGCCCGCCCGTCCGGCGCCGAACCGGGTGCCGCTGCCGCAGCAGCACCAGGTGCGTCCGGCCCCGCCGCTCGCGGCGGACGCCATCGCGCGCGAACTGCTGGACTCGTTCGGTCCGCAGGGCGTCTTCCGTTTCGACCAGCGGGCCGTCTCGCGGCAGGGCGTGCCGGAGGTGGTGGCCCAGACGCTGGTGTGGGCCGGGCTGCCGGCCGACTTCGGGCCGTTCTTCTGGGCGCAGGCCCAGCCGGGCCGCCCGGTGCCCACGCTCGCGGAACTCGCGATGGAGCGCGGGGTGCAGCCGGCGTCGGACGCCGGTTCGTACCTGGTGATGGGCAGCGACTTCGGGCGGCAGCTCTGCGTCCAGTACGGGACGGCGCACATCGTGGCCGTCCCCCTGGAGGCGGGTCCGGACGGAAGGCCGGCGACGCCGCAGTTCGTCAACACGAGCCTTCCTCAGTTCGTACGCTCTTTGGCGTTGCTCGGGCGCATGTGGCGCTGGCGCTACGGTCTGACGCCGGAGCAGGCGGGGCGCTGGACCGTGGACTTCCAGGACCAGATCGCCGCGCTCGACCCGGTGGCCTTCTCGTCGCCGGAGAACTGGTGGGCGGTGCTGCTGGAGCAGATGTGGGACGGTCTCTTCTAGCGGCCGGCCGGGACTCGACGGCGGCAGGGCGCTCGTCCCCGCGCACGGGGGGCCGGGCGCTCCGCGCTGTCGGTCGGCGCATCCTTGACAGAACAACCAGGCGGAGTGTCGTGTTTTGGGCACTTCCCTCGTGCGGGAATGATGTGCGCCTGACCGCGTCGCAGACCGGGGATCCGGATATAAGGGGCTACAAGCATGAGTGCATCGGTGTCACCTGACGGTTTCACTGTCGTACGAGGCCGCGGCTACCGGCCTGACCAGGTTGAGCGCGCCCTCGCCGAGTTCGCGCGGCAGCGCGACACCGCCTGGGAGCGCGCGGCGCGGCTGACCGTCCTCGCGCGGGAGATGGAGGACGAGGTCCAGCGCCTCACGCAGGTGGTGGCGCAGCTGCCGCCGCAGACGTACGAGACGCTGGGCCCGCGCGCCCAGGGCCTGATCGCCACCGCCGAGGTCGAGGCGCTGGGCCTGCGGGAGCGGACCGAGGCCGAGGCCGCCGAGATGCACGACGCGGCGGGCGCCTACGCCCGCAAGGTCCGCGACGCCGCCCACGAGTACCAGGTCGGGGTGCGGGCGGAGGCCGAGGAGTGGGCGCGGCAGGCGCAACTGGCGGCCCAGACGGTCGCGGACGAGCTGCGGGCGACGGCCCGGCAGGACGCCAAGCAGTGGCGCGCGGACGCCGAGGCGGCCCTTCACGAGATGCGCGAGCGCACGGCGGCGATGCTGGCCGACCAGGAGAAGGAGCACGCCGAGCGCTGGGAGGTGGCGGGCCGCGAGGACGCCGAGCGGGAGGCCGCGCTGGACGCCCGGGTGGCCGCGATGGAGGAGTACGCGCGGTCCACGCTCAACGAGGCCCAGCGCCGGTACGCGGACGCCGAGGAGGCCGCCCGGCACGGCCAGGAGGACGCGGAGGCGCAGGCCGCGTCACTGATCGCGCAGGCCCGCGTGCGCGAGGAGCGGATCACGCGGGAGACCGAGCGGGTGCTCCGGGAGCACGAGGAGCGGCGCGAGGAATTGCGATCGCACATGGCCCACGTGCGTCACAGCCTGGCCGCCCTGACGGGCAAGCCGGTGGCCGAGGACCCGGCGCTGGGCGACTGACGGGCCGTACGTCCCGTCCCCCCCCCGGTGGGTGGTGAGGCGGACGGGACGTACGACGGTGTGCGTCAGCCCTTGGCGCGGGTGGCCTTGGGGCTTGGGCTGGAGCTTGAGCTCGGCGTGGCCGGGGTCGGCTTGCCCTTCTTCGCTCCGTCCTTCTTGTCCTTGTCGGTGCCCTTGTCGCCGGGCTTGCCGGACTCCTGAGGCTTGTCCGGCTTGTCGCCGACGGTCAAGTCCAGGACGAGCTGTGTGCCGTTGCTCGCGGTGAGGCGCAGGGTGAACTTCCCCTCCTTGCCGCCGGCGAGCAGCTCCGGCAGCGACACCTTGCCGTCCTTGTCGGTCAGCTCGGAGAGCGTCAGTTTGCGGGATTGCTTCTTGCCGTCCTGGAAGTACGGGCCGGTCTTCGTTTCCTTGCCGCCTTCGAGAACGGTCGCCGTCAACGTCAACCGTGCCCCGGCCACGGGCGCGCCCTTGTCGGTCGTCGCCCGGATGGCGAGCTCCCCGAAGGATTCGCCGATCCCGACGCTCAGGTCGGTCTGATCGGCTGTGAGCTTGTCGACCCGGGGTGCGGCCGTGACCACCGCGGTGAACTCGACCTTCGCGTCCTCGCGTCCGTCGATGGTCGCCTGCACCTTGTACTCGTCGGCCTTCTCGCCCGCGGTGAGCTTCGGCGCGGTGAGGTAACCGTTCTTGCCGGTGGAACGCGTGATGGTCCTGGTGTCGTCGTCGAAGTGCGGCCCGTCCTTCCCGAGGACCTTGAACACGATTTTGGTGCCCTCGACGGGCTGCCCGTCGGCGGTGAGCGCGCGCACCTTCAGCCGGTCCTCGAAGACCTTGCCTGCCTGCGCCTTCAGCTCCTGCTTGCCCACGGGCACCAGGCGAGTCGCCGTCGCCGGCGGCGTCGGCTTGTGGTCGCCCGGCTTGTCCTTCCCGGGCTTGTCCTTGTCGCCGCCGCCCGGCTTGTCCGGGTGGGGCTTCGGGTTGGGCTTGGGCGTCGTCGGTGTCGTCGGCGTCGTGTTCCCCGGAGTGGGCCGGGACGGCGTCGTGGGCACGGTCGGCACCGTGGGCACGGTCGGAACCGTCGGGATCGTCGGCAGGGTGCTGCCGCCCGGCGACGACCCGATGGGCGGGTTCGGCACCGCGCCCCCGCCGCCGTTCTGGTACGTGCGCATCCACGCGAGCACCGTGTTGAGGTATTCGCGGGAGGAGTTGTAGCGGAGGACGGCCTTGTCGACGTCCCCCTGCTTGCTCAGGTCGAGCCCCCCGGCACACAGGTAACGGGCCGTGCCGGCCGCCGCGTCGAAGACGTTGTTGGGGTCCTTCTGGCCGGTGCCGCGCCCGTCGGCGGCGTAGGCCTGCCAGGTGGACGGGATGAACTGCATGGGTCCGACGGCGTGGTCGAACTGCCGGTCCCCGTCGTACCGGCCGCCGTCCGTGTCGCGGACGAGCGCGAACTTCTCGCCCGTCAGGGGCGGGCCGATGATGGGCTTCGCGCTGGAGCCGTCGGTGCGGAGGCCGCCGCCCATGCCGCCGTGGTCGGACTCCACCTTGCCGATGCCCGCGATGAGTTCCCAGGGCACGTGGCAGTTGGGCCACTGCTCGCCGGCGAGCTTCTCGGCGTTCTTGTAGGCGGCCAGGGCGGTCGCGGGGATGCCGGTGGCCTTGTCCGGGCCGCCGTCGGGGGTGCCGGTGCCCGGCGCTCCGGGGGTGCCCGGCGGGGGAACGAGGTCGGGGAGGGCGAGGTTGGGGGAGCCATGCGGCAGTCTCTGCGGGTTGCCTGGCCCGGGGGCGGGGTCGCCGCCGTCCGCCGCGTTGTGCGGCGGGCTGGCGCCCACCGCCGCGGTGGTGAGGCTGGCGACGAGCAGAGCAGTGCACAGTCCCTGTCGGGAGACGCTGGCAGCGCGCGCACGAAGTATCTTCACTGAGGCTGCTTCCTTGGGAGACCGGCGGCCGGGCGCAGGGGAGGCTGTCGGACGCCCCCCTCGGCCATAGACCCGAACACTAATTCCCTCAAGCCCCAATTGTCTTGCCCCGGGACGGGCTTCACGGTTTCTTCGCGAGGCGTTCCCCCGGAAGGGACGGCGGTTCGGCCGTTTCGCCCGCTCGCCCACGACGTGCGGCACTCGGAATGGATCATTCCGATTCTGCACGACCCTGAGAAGAAGCCCGCCCTCAGGGGTGCGTCCCCTAGGGGTTGGCCCCTACATCCCCACCGGTGCCGTTCGTCCCGCAGCAGGAGGAGGGGCGGGCATGCCGCTCCCTAGGCTCGTCGTACGGTCCGCCGGAGGGCCGGGGTGGGGTAAGCCCCACCACCGTTACACCGCCGGACCCCATCGCGGCACAGGCCGCGGGACAGCAGGCTGGTACAGGCCCGGAGAGGCCCGTCGAACGCGTCGCGGACGACGCGGAAGCGCCGACAACGCAGCAGGAACAGGAGACCGACCGTGAAGACGGCTGTATCGATTCCCGTGACCGGGAGCGGCGGAGGACGGACGGCCGTGGCGGCGAGGGCGCGTCAGGTCCTCAAGGCGTACGGCTCGGGGGAGACCCGCGTCACCGCGCTGGACCACGTCGACGTGGACATCGCCCGGGGGCAGTTCACGGCCATCATGGGCCCGTCGGGGTCCGGCAAGTCGACCCTGATGCACTGCCTGGCCGGCCTGGACACGGTCACGTCCGGCGAGATCTGGATCGACGAGACCGAGATAACCCGGCTCAAGGACAAGAAGCTCACCCAGCTCCGCCGGGACCGGATCGGCTTCATCTTCCAGGCGTTCAACCTGCTGCCGACCCTCAACGCCCTCGAGAACATCACGCTCCCCATGGACATCGCGGGCCGCAAGCCCGACCGGGCCTGGCTGGACCGGGTGGTGGAGACCGTCGGCCTGGCGGGCCGCCTCAAGCACCGTCCGAACCAGCTCTCCGGCGGCCAGCAGCAGCGCGTCGCCGTGGCCCGCGCGCTGGCCGCCCGGCCCGAGATCATCTTCGGCGACGAGCCGACCGGCAACCTGGACTCCCGGGCCGGCGCCGAGGTCCTGGGCTTCCTCCGCCGCTCGGTGGACGAGCTCGGCCAGACCATCGTGATGGTCACCCATGACGCCGTCGCCGCCTCCTACGCCGACCGCGTGCTCTACCTGGCGGACGGCCGGATCGTCGACGAGATGCACCAGCCCACCGCCGACATGGTCCTCGAGCGCATGAAGCACTTCGACGCCCGCGGGCGGGTCTCGTGACCGTCTTCAAGACCTCGCTGCGCAACCTCCTGGCCCACAAGGGCCGGATGGCGCTGTCCGCCGTGGCCGTGCTGCTGTCGGTGGCCTTCGTCTGCGGCACGCTGGTGTTCACGGACACCATGAACGCGACGTTCGACAAGCTCTTCGCGGCCACCGCCTCCGACGTCTCGGTCACGCCCGAGAAGAAGGACGACGTCCAGCAGACCGGCACGCCGCGGACCGTGCCCGCGTCCCTGCAGGGCAAGCTGGCCGCCGTGCCCGGCGTCGCCAAGGTCGAGCCCGAGGCGAGCAACCAGCAGATCACCGTCGCCGACGCCCGCAACAAGGACATCGGCCCCGACTCCGGCGCCCCCACCGTGGGCACCAACTGGAGCGAGCGGCAGAAGAAGTCCGTCGAGATCACCAGCGGCCACGAGCCGCGCGGCGCCGCCGAGGCCGTCCTCGACTCCGACACCGCCGACAAGCGCGGCGTGCGGATCGGCGACACCCTCCGCGTCATCGCGGCCCCGGGCGACTTCCGCGTCCGCGTCGTCGGCCTCGCCACCTACAAGACCACCAACCCGGGCGCCGCGATCGTCTACCTCGACACCCGCACAGCCCAGACCCGGCTGCTCGGCACCACCAGCGCGTACAGCGGCTTCGGGCTGACCGCCGCCCCCGGCGTCGGCGACGAGCAGCTGAAGGAGCGCGTCGTCGCGGCCGTCGGTCCGCGCCTGACCGTGCACACCGCCGCCGAGTCGAAGAAGGAGAACAAGAAGGACTTCGGCTCCTTCCTCGACGTCATGAAGTACGCGCTGCTGGGCTTCGCCGGCATCGCCGTGCTCGTGGGCATCTTCCTGATCGTCAACACCTTCTCCATGCTGGTCGCCCAGCGCACCCGCGAGATCGGCCTGATGCGGGCCATCGGCGCGGGGCGCCGCCAGGTCAACCGGTCGGTGCTCGTCGAGGCGCTGATGCTCGGCGTCATCGGCTCGGTGCTGGGCATCGGCGGCGGCATCGGACTGGCCGTCGGTCTGATGGAGCTGATGCAGGCGGCCGGCATGAACCTGGACACCAGCGAGCTGACGATCAAGGCCACCACGCCGCTCGTCGGCCTGGCCATCGGCGTGCTCGTGACCGTGCTCGCGGCCTACCTGCCCGCCCGCCGGGCCGGGAAGATCTCGCCGATGGCCGCGCTGCGCGACGCCGGCACCCCCGCCGACGGCCGCGCCGGCCGGGTGCGGGCCGGCATCGGGCTGGCGCTGACCGCCGCCGGCGCCGCCGCGCTGTTCGCCGCCGGCACCGCCGACGAGGCGTCCGCCGGTTCCGGGTTCCTCGGCCTCGGCGTCCTGCTGACGCTCGTCGGGTTCGTGGTCGTCGGACCGCTGCTCGCCGGCTTCGTCGTCCGCGTCCTCAGCGCCGTGGTGCTCCGCGTCTTCGGGCCCGTCGGACGGCTCGCCGAGCGCAACGCGCTGCGCAACCCGCGGCGTACCGGAGCGACGGGATCCGCCCTGATGATCGGTCTCGCGCTGGTCGCGGCCCTGTCCGTGGTCGGCTCCTCGATGGTCGCCTCCGCCACCGACCAGCTGGACAAGTCCGTCGGAGCGGACTTCATCGTCCAGGACGGCGGCGACAAGGCGCTGAGTCCCGCCGCCGAGAAGGCCGTCCTGTCGGCCCACGACATCGAGCACTTCAGCCGCTACTTCCACGTCGTGGCCAAGGTCACCACCCCCGACGGGAAGACCGCCACCCAGCGGCTCACCGCCACCGACCCCACCTACGCCGACGACGTCCGCTCCGAGACCGTCCAGGGCCGGCTGAAGGACGCCTACGCCAAGGACGCCATGTCCGTGCCCGAGGGCTTCGCCAAGGACCACGGCATCCGGCGAGGCGACCGGCTGACCGTCACCATGATCGACGGCAAGACCGCCCGGCTCCGGGTCACCGCCCTCACCTCGGACGACACGGCCCTCGACAAGGGCGCGATGTACCTGGACATCGCCACCGCCAAGCGGTACCTGCCGGCGGGCGCGATGCCGCTGACCGGCATGATCCTCGCCAAGGCGAAGGACGGCCGGGCCACGGAGGCGGCCGCCTCCCTCAAGGCCGCCGTCGCCGAGTACCCGCAGATCAAGGTCCGCGACCAGGCCGACTACAAGGCCATGATCAAGGACCAGGTCGGACAGCTCCTCAACATCATCTACGGGCTGCTGGCCCTCGCGATCATCGTCGCGATCCTCGGCGTCGTGAACACCCTCGCCCTCTCGGTCGTCGAGCGGACCCGCGAGATCGGCCTGATGCGCGCCATCGGCCTCTCCCGCCGCCAGCTGCGCCGCATGATCCGGCTGGAGTCGGTGGTTATCGCCCTCTTCGGCGCCCTGCTGGGCCTCGGCCTCGGCATGGGCTGGGGCGCGACGGCGCAGAAGCTCCTGGCCCTGGAGGGGCTCGGCGTCCTGGAGATCCCCTGGCCGACGATCACCGCCGTCTTCCTCGGCTCCGCGGTGGTGGGCCTCCTCGCCGCCCTGGTCCCGGCCTTCCGGGCCGGCCGGATGAACGTCCTGAACGCCATCGCCACCGACTGACCCCACTCGGGGCAGCCACGGCCCGGCCGCGCCACGGGGGTGCGCGGCCGGGCCTGGCGTTGCATCCAGTCCGTCCGGCGTTTGAGGACGCCGGCCGCCTCCAGCCCGTCCGGCGTTTGAGGACAGCACGCGAAGCGTGCTTCGGGGGTGCGGGGGCGCAGCCCCCGTGAGAAACGGGAAGGGGCGGGACAGGGGCAAGCCCCCCGCCCGAGGCGGAACCGGCCCGCGGCCGCCCGGGGGCGCCACTCCCGCCGCCGGGGCGCGGGCCGCCCGTCACCCACCGGCCCGCGCCCGGCCGCGCCCCGACGCCCCCCCCC
>NZ_JAIQLH010000280.1 GCF_020037025.1 Streptomyces huiliensis
CCGCTCCACCCCCTTCCAGCGCGGTTCCTCGGCCCACCGCCGTGCCAGCTCGCGGGCCGCCTCGACCGCCGCCGTCCCTGCCTCAACCATGACCGTCTCCCGGTGTCGCCTCGAAGGTGCGTCCGTGGTGCGTCCGTTCCACCGGCGGGGGTACGGGCGTTGACCCGCGCCGGCCCGCCGCCGTGCTGCTGAGCTGCTGAGCTGCTGAGCTGCTGAGCTGCTGAGCTGCTGAGCTGCTGAGCTGCTGAGCGATCGTGCGCGGCCCGTGCCCCGCTCCGCCGCATGCCGACGGGCACGCCGGAGGGGCGCGCTCGCCGGGCCGCCGGAGCGTCGGTGCCGCACCACGACTGTGACAGTGGCACTGAGTGCCATCAACCACGGCTTTCTGCCAATTTCCGATGAACCCTTCACAACGCCCGGCCACCGCGCGACTTCGGCGACGACCACCCGTCCGGCGTCAAAGAGGCGTGGCACAGCGCCAGTTCCACCGCCCGGCCCGCCCGGTGAGGTCGGTGCGCGACAGCGGCGGTACGTCGAGCCGCCAGAAGACGGCCGGCGGAAGGCCCAACGCCCGGACCACGGCGGCGCGGACGACGGCCGCACCGGCGACGACCAGCACCCGGCCGCCCTCCTCCGCCTGTGACGCCAGCCAGTCGCCGGTGCGGGTGAGCAGGGAGCGCAGCGGTTCGCCGCCGGGCGGGGCCGCGTCCGGGTCCGCCAGCCAGGCGGCGACCCCTGCGGGGTCGGCGGCCGCCACCTCCGCCAGCGTCCGCCCGCGCCACTCCCCCGGGTCCGGATCGCCCAACTCCGGTGCTGGCACGGAGTGCACGCCCAGGGCGTCGGCCGTCGCCCGGCAGCGCTTCTCCGGCCCGGTGTACACCCGCCGGAACCCACCCGATCCGGACAGACCGGCGAGAACACCCGCCCGGGCACGAACCTCCCGCAACTCCGCCTCCTCAGGCACGTCGTCGTCGAATCGCGCCGCCCGCAGGGCCGCCGTCCCCACCGGCGCGACCAGCGTCACCCGAACCGTCACCACATCCGCCCTTCCCGTGCCTCCGTCCCCACGCACCCGGCACGGCCAGGCATTTCGCGCCCGGCGGCGCGCGGGTGCGCCTCCCCTCGTCCATGGCGCGGGGATGGCTCAAACGGTACGGTCACGTCGACACGACGACGGGGTGACGGAAGCCGGTGGGAATCCGGCACGGTCGCGCCACTGTGTACCGGGGGCCTCCGCTCGGCGCCCGGGGAGTCAGACCCGCCCCTCGTCGTCCGGCACCCGAGGAACGGGACGCGACTCTCCCCCAGGAGGTTCTGCCATGGCATCGTCCGCTCTCACCCCGGCCACTCCCTCGATAACCCCCGTCTCCCTTAAGGAGATCGCCCCGTGGGCGGTCTTCGTCGGCCTGCTCCTGCTGGCCCTCCTCTACTTCGTCGGCGCCGAGCAGGGCGCCACCTCGCTGATCGCCGGCGAGAACGTGCACGAGTGGGTCCACGACGGACGTCATCTGCTCGGCTTCCCGTGCCACTGACCGGCGGGAGGACGCGCACCGTGACATCCGTCCCCGTCCGGGCGCTGCTCGTCCGCGGGATGCTCGCCGGGCTCGGCGCGGGGCTGCTCGCCCTGGCCGTGGCCTACCTGCTGGGCGAGCCCCACGTGGACGCGGCCATCGCCTTCGAGGCGGCCCACGAGCACGGGCACGGCGGCGGCACCGAACCCGTCAGCCGGGCCGTGCAGTCGACGGCCGGCCTGGCCACCGCGGTCCTGGTGTACGGCGTGGCGCTGGGCGGCCTCGCCGCACTGGCGTTCTGCGTGGCGCTGGGCCGCGTCGGCCGGTTCGGCCCGCGCGCCACGGCCGCGCTGGTGGCAGGCGGCGCCCTGCTGGCCCTGTACGTGGTCCCGTTCCTGAAGTACCCCGCCAATCCGCCCTCGGTGGGCGATCCGGACACCATCGACCGGCGGACGGCGCTGTACTTCCTGATGATCCTGCTCAGTGTGCTGCTGTGCGTCGGCGCGGCCGTGCTCGGCCGGCTGCTGGTCACGCGGCTGGGCGTCTGGCACACCACGGTGGCCGCGGGTGCCGCGCTGCTCGTGGCCGTCGGGCTGGCGTACGCGTTCCTGCCGCCGGTCGACGAGGTGCCGGACGACTTCCCGGCCGACGTGCTGTGGCGGTTCCGGCTGGCGGCGCTCGCCGTCCAGGGCGCGCTCTGGGCCGGGTTCGGCCTGCTCTTCGGGGAGCTCGCCGAGCGGCTGCTGGTTCCCCGGGCCGTCCGGTCGCGTCCGGCGACCGCCCCCTGAGCGCGGGGTGCCGTCCGCGTGGCCGCCACCACGCGGACGGCACCCCGCTGTCCTTGCCGTCCTTTTGTGCTACGAACGCTTCGGCTTGTGCTACGGATGCTTCGGCGGTGACGGGCGGGGCAGGATGTGCCGGAAGGTACGCGCCGGAGGGGCCGCGCGGAACGCACGGGGGGAGCCGGCAGCCCGCCGTGCGCCGTCCCGCCCGGGCCACCGGCGCCCGGAAGGAACGAGCGAGAGCATGCAGCACCCGCAGCACCCCACCCCGGCCCACGGGCTGCCCGGAGCCGCCCGATGACCGCCGACGACCACGTCCTCCTGCGGACCGAGGGCCACACCGCCCGGATCACCCTCGACCGGCCACGGGCCCTCAACGCCCTCACCCACCCGATGGTCCGCCGCCTCGACGCGGCCCTGGCCGCCTGGGAGCGGGACCCGGCCGTCCGGACGGTCGTCCTCGACGGCGCCGGCGAGCGCGGCCTGTGCGCGGGCGGCGACATCCGCGCGATCCACGACGACGTACGGGCGGGCGGCGGCGCGGCGTCGGCGGCGTTCTGGCGGGACGAGTACCGGCTCAACGCCCGGATCGCCCGCTGCCCCAAGCCCTACGTGGCCCTGATGGACGGCATCGTCATGGGCGGCGGCGTCGGGGTGTCCGCGCACGGGAGCGTGCGGATCGTCACCGAACGCTCCCGGGTGGCCATGCCGGAGACCGGCATCGGCTTCGTCCCGGACGTCGGCGGAACGTTCCTCCTGTCACGTGCGCCCGGAGAGCTCGGCACCCACCTCGGTCTCACCGGCACCGCGGTCGGCGCCGCCGACGCCCTGCTGTGCGGGCTCGCCGACCACTTCGTCCCCGCCGCGTCGCTGCCCGCCCTGGCGGCGGAGCTGACGACGGACCCGGTCGACGAGGTCCTCGCCCGGCACGCCCGCCCGGCCCCGCCCGGCCGGCTCGCCGAGGACCGGGAGTGGATCGACGCCTGCTACGCCGCGCCGACCGTCGAGGAGATCGTCGAACGGCTGCGGGACCACGGTGCCCCGGCCGCCGAGGAGGCCGCCGCCACCCTCCTCGGCCGCTCCCCCACCTCCCTCAAGGTCACCCTGGCCGCCCTGCGGTCGGCCCGCGGCCTCGACTCCCTGGAGGCGGTACTGGAACAGGAGTTCAGAACCTCCTGCGCGACGCTGACCTCGCCCGACCTGCTCGAGGGCATCCGCGCCCAGGTCGTCGACAAGGACCGCGCCCCGCGCTGGAAGCCCGCGCACCTCGCCGAGGTGACCGAGGAGGACGTGGCCCGCTTCTTCGCCCCCGACCCCGCCTTCGGCTCGGACCGCCCGCTCTTCGGCCCGGGCGCCCCGGAAGGGCATCCCCCGATGGAGTGACAGCGCGTCACGGCCCTTACCACCTCCCAACCGAGGGGCGACCCTGACGTCGAGGCCCCGCCGCGCGCCGGTGCCCGGCGGAGGCCGCGAGGGAGGGAGGCTGCTCATGACCATGGTCAGGCACTTCGGAATTCCGGGGAACGCGGCCCGCGTAGCACTGGCCGCCTGCGCCGCCCTGGCCTTGTCGGGCGTGGTGCCGACGGAGGCCGCGGCGGCGGTCGGCAAGTTCGAGTACGCCGCCGCGGACGGCGTGAACAGCGTCTTCGTCAACCCGCCGACCGGCCCGTGCATCGGCCTGACCAAGGAGGCGGTCAGCGCCGGCAACTACACGGACACCGACGCCAACCTCTACGAGGGCCTGGCCTGCTCCGGCCACGCGGAGCCGCTGCCCAAGGGCACGGGCAAGTCCTGGGGCACGTTCCGGCCCAACAGCGTGCGGTTCGGCTGACCCGGCCGGCGGGCGGCCCGGGCCCGTACGGGAACCGGTGAACCCGCCCTTCCGCCGGTCGCGGAGCGCTACCGTGGACGACACGGGGGGAGCGAGCCGAGGGCACCGCGAGGAAGGCGAAGACGACCATTGGACAACCTCACCACCGCCGGCACCCCGACCTCCGTCACCGCGTGCGCCGCCGAACAGCTCGGTCAGGTAGGCGAGTTGGTCGGCATACTCACCGACGACCAGTACCTGCACCGCCCGCGCGGTGCGAGCCCCATCGCCGGGCACGTCCGGCACTGCGTGGACCACTACACGGCCATCCTCGCGGGCGCCGGCAGCGGCACCGTCGACTACGACCGGCGCACGCGCGGCGGACCGGTCGAGACGGACCGGGACGCGGCGCTGTCCCGGCTCGCGCACGTCCGGGGGCTGGTCCGGACCGTCGCGCCGGGCGACCTGCGGCGTCCCGTCGAGGTGGTGAGCGTCGTGGCGCCGGACGGCTCGGTGGCACGGACGCCGTCCACGGTGGGCCGGGAGCTGGTGTTCGTCGCCCACCACGCCGTGCACCACCTCGCCGTGATGGTGCCCCTGGCGCGGGCGCTGGGCGTGGACGTCCCGCCCGAGTTCGGATACGCGCCGGCGACACTGGCGGCCGGACGGCGGCCGGGGCCAGAGCCGGGGACGGACGCCTGAGCGGTTACGGTCGTGGCATGATCGTCGCCCGCTCCGCCGCCCTGTTCGTCCTCGCCGCCCTCTTCGAGATCGGGGGCGCCTGGCTGGTCTGGCAGGGGGTCCGGGAACACCGCGGCTGGCTCTGGGCGGGGGCCGGGGTCATCGCCCTGGGCCTCTACGGCTTCGTCGCCACGCTCCAGCCCGACGCGCACTTCGGCCGGATCCTCGCCGCGTACGGCGGGGTGTTCGTGGCCGGTTCACTCGTCTGGGGCGCGGTGGCGGACGGCTACCGCCCCGACCGCTACGACGTCGTGGGCGCGCTCGTCTGCCTCGTCGGCATGGCCGTCATCATGTACGCGCCGCGCGGCCGGTGATCCCGGGGCCCGCCGCCGGTCTCAGGTGGCGAGCCGGTCCAGCGCCGCCCGGGTCGCACCGCTGACGGGCGCGGGCTCGGCCGGGTCCAGCCAGGCCAGTTCGGCGATCTCCGCGTGCGGTTCCGGTGTGCCCCGGTGGTCGGCCGTGTAGCAGGCCATCCGGACCTCGGTACCGGCGGACTTGCCGTGTGCCTCGGCCCGTACGGTGACGGCCGGGGCGACGGTCTCCGCGACGAGCTCGACGCCCAGCTCCTCGCGGATCTCCCGAACCAGCGCGTCGCGGTCCGTCTCGCCGGGTTCGGGCTTGCCGCCCGGCAGGTAGTAGGTGTCCTTGCCGTGCGAGCGGGCGACGAGGACGCGGCCGTCACCGTCCCGCAGGATCCACGCCACCTTTTCGACGATCTTCACCGCGTCGCTCACGCCACTCCTGTGTCAGTACCGAAGAACCGGCCACCGAGGTCGCGGATGCAGCAGCCGGACCACCGCGAGCACCGTACCACCGGTGGCGATCATGGATTCCAGCACCAGGACATGCCCGTCGGCGACGTCCGCCGAGAGCCCGGACGCGGCGCGGGACGCGGCGAGGCCGCCGTCAAGGGGGACGGGTCACGTCGGGGATGGCCGCAAGCGGGTGGGCGGTTCCGGTCAGGTGCCCTGGTCCCGCCTCCGGCATGGTCCGGACTCCCCGTACTGGCGGCCCATGATGACGAGCCGGAGCCGAGCGGGTGCCGAAACCCGGCACCGCTCCGTTGCCCACCTTGCTCGCCGACCCGTGCCGTCCGGCGTCGGCACGTACGTTCAGGAACACCTCCACCGCTTTCGGTTCGGCGTTCCGCCAACAGCCGAACTCCTGAGCTACGCCATCACATCGCACCCTGGCGGGACCTGCCCAGCGAGCCAGGGGCTTTGCAGACCGCTCACAAGCGCCTGATCACGTGGGCCGTGGACAGAACATGGGACGGAACATGGGAACGCGTCCTCGCAGCAGTCCTTACCGCGGCGGATGACGGCGACGACATGGACTGGACAGTCTCGGTGGACTCCACCGTCTGCCGTGCTCACCAGCGTTCGGCCAGAGCCAGGAAAAGGGGGCGCCAGACCAGTCCGAGCCCGAGGATCACGCGCTCGGACGCTCCCGCGGCGGCCTGAGTACACAGGTCCACTCGGCCAGTGGCAGCCGGGCTCGTCCTCTGGGTATCCACGTCACCGCCGGTCAGGCTGATGACGTCCGGCGTTGACATTGACCATGCGGTCAATACTATTGGCCGCATGGTCAATAGCATTGGGGCACAAGCACATACACCTCATCGACTCGGTGTCGTCAGCGCGTTGGTGTGGGGTTACGTCGCAGCCATGGCCGCAACCCTCGCGGCACTTGCGCTCCTGGCGTCCAAGGCCCCGGGGCAGGCGACCGGGGAGGCATGGGGGCACGCCCTGATTGTCATGCTCTTCGCGGTCCTCCTTCTGGTGCGGCTCCGGGCGGCCCGGTCGGGCAGCACCAGGGCGGTACGGGCGCTCGGCATCATCGCCGCGGTGCTGCTCGTCGTGAACCTGGTGGAGGCCGCCCTGCCGGACGGCTTCCCGGACTGGATGCGGGTCGAGATGGTGGCGATCGCCCTCTGGATGGCGGCACTGCTCATCCTGGTCCGCCGTTCGACGCGCCGCTGACCGGCGCGCCTACCCGCTGGGAATTACGCTGTGAACACGCCGCAGTCAGAGCCTCGCCCACGCACCCGTCAGCGCCTCGGCGAGGAAGTACGCCGGACGCAGATCATCGAGGCCACCATTGCAGTGGTCGCCGAACTCGGCTACGAGAGCGCCTCTTTGGCCCGGATCGCCGAACGGGCAGAGGTCTCCAAGGGCCTGGTCTCGCACTATTTCACGGACAAGGATCACCTGATGGAAACGGCCGCCAGGGCCACTCTGGCGACCATGAGACAGACGATCGCAGACTCTCTCGTCCTGACCGATCCGGTCCCCGACGTCCTCCGTGCCGCGATTCGCCGTGTGGCCAGTCTGGGCACAACGCACCATGACGAGCTGACCGCGATGCGACAGATCAGCACGAACCTGCGTAAGGCCGACGGCACCCCACGGCTCGGCCTCACCGACTACGAGCAGACCTACCAGGGCCAGGAAGCCCTGTTCCGGCGCGGCCAGGAAGAAGGCACACTCCGCGACTTCGACACCCGGGTCATGGCGGTCACCTACCAGGGGGCCATCGATACGATGCTCACCTACCTCCACAGCCATCCCGAGGCCGACGTCCACCACTACGCGGACGCCCTCGCCGACCTCATCATCGCGGCCATCAGCCGCCCACAAACGGCCACTTGACACTCTTTGGCCACCTGGGGCCCAGCCCAAGAGACACGCTCTAGGCGTCCCGGTCCCGTCCGTGCACCTCGCTCTGGTGCAGGAGCAGGAGCAGGCGGGCGCCGGCGACCACGTCCGCCTCGTCCGTCACCTCAGCGAGGCGGACAAGGGATTGCCGCGCCGCGCACTCCCGGCACCCGGGCACGGGCTCCGGCATCGGGGTGGGCGGGGTGACCGGCGTCCATGGCGGGATGTGCAGGGCGGGGCCGGTTGAGGCCGGAGGTTCGCCAGGGGGCTCTGCCGGTGCCGGCACCAGCCGATCCGACCGGGGACCGGCCGAGTGCGGCAGGATGACGAACGGGCGCAACTCCCGTTTTGAATCGCTCACTTGGGCCCCCAGTGCGCCGCGTACTCGTGCAGCCCCCGGGCGGCCATCACACTCTCCGCCCCGGCCCGGTCACCCGTGCGGAGGGCCCGGGTGAACTCGTCGCGCAGCCGACGGCACTCCGCGCATCCGGCGCGCTGTTCGCCGATGGCCTTTACCTCGTCCATCCGTGCGCCACCGCCCTCACCACCGACGCCCCTCCCGGTTCTGCTGGATCACCCGGGCGCGCAAACGGTCCATCGCGTTGGCCCGGCGGCATTTCGCCGGGTGCCAGACGCGCCCTCCCTCCGGAGGGCGCAGGGTGATCCGGCCGGTGCCGGCGTCCCGGCCGACCACGACGCCGACCTGATCACGTTCGGTGTCCACGACCAGTTCGAGCGGCTGGGGGACCCAGGCGTCCACCTCCTCCTCCAAAATTCCCCCGAACAGGCACAGTTGGGTGAACGGTCCTTCGCGGCTCACGACCTCGCCCGACTGCCGCCGATCAGGGTCCCGGACCTGGGCATCCACACGGCACGGCCGGCACGTCTTCCGCACATCGGACACAGGCGATCAATCCTCTCCGTAGTCTTTCCACTACCGGGGAGGTTCAGGGTGGCCCGACATCTGGGTACCCTTCAACCTGTAAGCGACGAACGGAAGATTGGTGAAGGCCGCTTGAACCGACGCGAGTTGAACCCCGATGCGTCACCCCAAGCCGCCTACGGGGCGCGCCTGCGCAGCTTGCGGGAGTCGCGCGGCTGGAGACAGGAAGACCTGGCCGCCCGCACGGGATATTCCAGCGTGCATATTTCAGCGATCGAAACTGGTCGGAAGCCTCCGACTCTCCGGTTCTCGCGCAGTGCCGACCAGGCGTTCGGAACCGGCGGGACGGCAGACGCGTTCGAGCGGGAGTATCGCGAGATCAAGCACGGCGCGATGCTGGAGGGGTTCCCGGAGTACGTGAAGTACGAGAGTCGCGCCGTGGAGATCCGGCTGTACGAGATCGGGATCGTCCCCGGCTTGTTGCAGACTCCGGAGTACGCGAGGGTGCTGGCCGACAGCGCCGTACGTCGTGGGGCCATCACACCCGAACAGGCCGATCAGCGCGTTGCGTTCCTGGCGAAGCGGCAGGCAGACCTGGTGAGACCTCATCCGCCCATGATGTTCGTGACCATGGATGAGAGCTGCATTCGTCGTACGGTCGGCGGGCCCGGCGTCATGCGCGACCAGTTGACGCGTCTGATTGAGTTCGCCCAGTTGCCGAACACCCTGCTACAGGTGGCGCCGTACGACATAGGCGAGCGTCGAACGTTTGACCTGCCCGTCTATCTCTTGACGTCGCCGGACCGGTCCGTCATCTGCTACGCCGAGTCCCAGGCGCAAGGAAACCTGGACCGAGAGAGCGCATCCGTACTGCCCATGCTGACGGCCTACCATCAGCTACAGGCCGAAGCACTGTCACAGAGGGCATCTGTGGCCATGATCGAGCAGGTACGAAGGGGCACACAGTGACGACCGACTCCCCCCGCTGGTTGAAGTCCTCCCACAGCAACAACGGTGGTGCTTGTGTCGAATGGGCTCCCGCCGTCGCGGTGTCCGGCCTCATTCCCCTCCGGGACAGCAAGCGCCCCGCGGGCCCCGTGCTGGCCGTCCCCGTGGCAGCCTTCGCCGACCTGATATCCGCTGTCAAAGGCGGAGCCTTCAACGCCTTCCACGCGTAAGCGACCGGCCCGGCGAGTGGCAAGAAGCCGCCCACCGGGCCGGGTACTACCGATACAGCGATCAGCCGAGCAGCGCGAGCGCCTGGTTGAACGTCGCGGACGGCCGCATCACGGCAGCGGCCTTCTCGACGTCGGGCTGGTAGTACCCACCGATCTCGACGGGCTTGCCCTGCACGGCCACGAGCTCCTCGACGATCGTCGACTCCGCCTCGGACAGCGCCTTGGCCAGCGGGGCGAACGCCCCGGCCAGCTCCGCGTCGTCCGTCTGGGCGGCGAGCTCACGCGCCCAGTACATGGCGAGGTAGAAGTGGCTGCCGCGGTTGTCGATGCCGCCGAGGCGACGGCTCGGCGACTTGTCCTCCTCCAGGAAGGTCGCGGTGGCGCGGTCGAGCGTGTCGGCGAGGATCTGCGCGCGGGCGTTGCCGGTGGTCTTCGCGTAGTGCTCGAAGGAGGGCACGAGGGCGAAGAACTCGCCGAGCGAGTCCCAGCGCAGGTAGTTCTCCTTGACGAGCTGCTGCACGTGCTTGGGCGCGGAGCCGCCGGCGCCGGTCTCGAAGAGGCCGCCGCCGTTCATCAGCGGGACGACCGACAGCATCTTGGCGCTGGTGCCCAGCTCCAGGATCGGGAAGAGGTCGGTCAGGTAGTCGCGCAGCACGTTGCCGGTGACGGAGATGGTGTTCTCGCCGCGGCGGATGCGCTCAAGGGAGAGCTTGGTGGCCTCGACGGGGGCGAGGATCCGGATGTCCAGGCCCTCGGTGTCGTGCTCGGGCAGGTACGCCTTGACCTTCTCGATGAGCTGCGCGTCGTGGGCGCGGGTCTCGTCGAGCCAGAAGACGGCCGGGTCGCCGGTGGCGCGGGCGCGGGTGACGGCCAGCTTGACCCAGTCCTTGATGGGGGCGTCCTTGGTCTGGCACATGCGGAAGATGTCGCCGGCGCCGACAGCCTGCTCCAGGACGACGTTCCCGGCGGCGTCGAGGACGCGCACGGTGCCGGTGACGGGGACCTCGAAGGTCTTGTCGTGGCTGCCGTACTCCTCGGCCTTCTGCGCCATGAGGCCGACGTTGGGGACGGAGCCCATGGTCGACGGGTCGAAGGCGCCGTGGGCGCGGCAGTCGTCGATGACGGCCTGGTAGACGCCGGAGTAGCTGCTGTCCGGGAGGACGGCGAGGGTGTCGGCCTCCTGGCCGTCCGGGCCCCACATGTGGCCGGAGGTGCGGATCATGGCCGGCATGGAGGCGTCGACGATGACGTCGCTGGGGACGTGCAGGTTGGTGATGCCGCGGTCGGAGTCGACCATCGCCAGGGCCGGGCCCTCGGCGAGCTCGGCGTCGAAGGACTCCTTGATCTTGGCGCCCTCGGGCAGGGCCTCCAGGCCCTTGAAGATGCCGCCGAGGCCGTCGTTGGGGGACAGGCCGGCGGCGGCCAGCGCCTCGCCGTGCTCGGCGAAGGTCTTCGGGAAGAAGGCACGGACGACGTGGCCGAAGACGATGGGGTCGGAGACCTTCATCATGGTGGCCTTGAGGTGCACGGAGAACAGCACGCCCTCCGCCTTGGCGCGGGCGACCTGCGCGGTGAGGAACTCGCGCAGCGCGGCGACGCGCATCACGGAGGCGTCGACGACCTCGCCCGCGAGCACCGGCACCGACTCGCGGAGGACGGTGGTGGAGCCGTCGTCACCGGAGAGCTCGATGCGCAGGGTGCCGTCCTCGGCGACGACGGCGGACTTCTCGGTGGACCGGAAGTCGTCGACGCCCATGGTGGCGACGTTCGTCTTGGAGTCGGAGCTCCAGGCGCCCATGCGGTGCGGGTGGGCCTTGGCGTAGTTCTTGACCGACGCGGGGGCGCGGCGGTCGGAGTTGCCCTCGCGCAGGACCGGGTTGACGGCGCTGCCCTTGACCTTGTCGTAGCGGGCGCGGATCTCGCGCTCCTCGTCGGTCTTCGGGTCGTCCGGGTAGTCCGGGAGGGTGTAGCCCTGCTCCTGGAGCTCGGCGACGGCGGCCTTGAGCTGCGGGATGGAGGCCGAGATGTTCGGCAGCTTGATGATGTTGGCGCCGGGGGTCTTGGCCAGCTCGCCGAGCTCGGCGAGGGCGTCGGGGATGCGCCGGCTCTCGTCCAGGTACTCGGGGAAGCTGGCGATGATGCGGCCGGCCAGGGAGATGTCGCGGCTCTCCACGGTGACGCCGGCCGTCGAGGCGTACGCCTTGACCACGGGCAGGAACGAGTGCGTCGCCAGCGCCGGCGCCTCGTCGGTGTGCGTATAGATGATGGTCGAGTCAGTCACCGGGTGCTCCGCTCCACGTTTGCAACATTGCTCGATATCAAGATATCCCGAACGAGCCACCTCGCTCACAGGGCCCTGCCCCTCCGTTTACGTCACAGGACCCCGCCGCTCCGGGCCGGGAGCGGCGGGGTCCTGTGAGCGGTTCCGGACGGGGCCGGTGTCGGGAGACGGCCGATGTCAGGAGACGGCCGGTGTCAGGAGACGGTCGACGTCAGGAGACGGCGGCCGCCGACGGCTCGGCCGCGCGCGGGCCGGGGACGTGCGTGTCCTCGGAGGTCTCGGGCCCGACCTGCCCGCCGTCGAGGACGGGGTCGGGGCCGGGGAGCCCGTCCTCGTGGGCCCGGACGCCGGCCCGGACGGCCCAGAAGTAGAAGCCGAGGGCGGAGACGCCGACCAGCGCGGTGTCGAGGCCGCCGGGGATCACGCCGTGGCCGCCGAACTCGGGGCTGCCGAGCGCGGAGATCAGGCCGGTCCAGAGCAGGAAGGCGGCCATCCACCAGGCGGGGGCGAACTGCTTGGCGAGGTTCCGCTCGCCCTTGCGGCGCAGCACGATCGCGGCGATGGGCAGCGAGACCAGGGTGAGCAGGGCGACCTTGCCGGTGTTGGGCCACTTGGACCAGTACAGGGCGCAGGCGGCGAACGCGAAGGTCAGCGGGCACAGCACGGCGGCGGCGGGCAGTCGGAACGGGCGCGGCAGCTCGGGCTTGGTCTTGCGGAAGACGCCGACGGCGATCGGGCCCATGAGGTACGAGACGACCATCGCGGCGGAGACGACGCTGGCCAGGGCCTCCCAGCTGTGCCCGATGGTGAGCAGCAGGAGGACGGAGAAGGCCAGGTTGAGCCACATGGCGGGACGGGCCACGCCGTAGCGCGGGTGCACCTCGGCGATCTTCTTGGGGAAGAAGCCGGTCTCGGCGAGGTTCTGCGCCAGGTACGCGGAGGAGGCGACGTTGCCGATGTTGGCGCCGGACGGCGAGATGAACGCGCCGAACTGGAGCAGGGTGACGACCCAGTGCAGCATCAGCAGCTTGGCGAGGTCGGCGAAGGGCGAGGCGAAGTTCACGCCGTGCCAGCCGCCGGCCTCCGCGAGCCGCTCCGGCGGGACGGAGCCGAGGAAGGCGACCTGGAGGGCCAGGTAGATGACCAGGCCGAGGGAGAGCGCGCCGACGAGGGCGAGCGGGATGGCGCGGCCGGGGTTCTTGGCGTTGCCGCCGAGGTTGACGACGGCCTGGAAGCCGTTGAAGGCGAAGACGACGCCGGAGGCGGAGACGGCGGTGAGCACCGCGGACCAGCCGTTGGGGGCGAAGCCGCCGTGGGAGGTGAAGTTGCCGGTGTGGAAGCCGGAGGCGATGAGCGCGGCGATGGCGATGACCGGGATGGCGAACTTCACCAGGGTCAGCAGGTTGTTCGCGCGGGCCAGCAGGGCGACGGACCAGTAGCAGGCCAGCCACAGGGCGACGGTCAGGAGCAGGGCCATGCCGATGCCGGTGGCGGACAGGTGGCCGTCCGAGACCAGGCCGCGGGCCCAGCCGAAGTTCCAGGACGCCATGTACTGCGTACCGGCGATGGACTCGATCGGGATCAGCGAGGCCGTGGCGATCCACACCGCCCAGCCGGTGACGAAGCCGAGCACCGGGCCGTGCGAGATGGAGCCGAACCGGGCCATCGCGCCGGGCAGCGGGTAGGCCGCGCCGACCTCGGCGTACGACATGGCGATCATGCCGATGAAGATCGCGCCGATCACCCAGGCGACCAGCGCGGCGGGTCCGGCGACCTGGGCCGCCTGGCCGGCCCCGAAGAGCCAGCCGGAGCCGAAGATGGATCCCAGGCCGATCATGATCAGGGCGAAGAGGCTGAGGCCCTTGCGATTGCCCGCGCTCACGTCCACGTGATGTTCTTCCGTTCTGCCGGTGCCGCCAGGGCGTGGCCTGGGACGGCCGGACTTCCGCTTTTCCCGTCGTGCACGGGGCTCGAAGCCGCGATGGCCCCCGGGAGCGGACACACGGATGTGGCGGCGAGACGGCCGAGGACGTACAGAGCGACGTCGGACATAGTACGACAACCTGTTGAAACGGCTGCAACGCCTGTCACGCGCCCGGGCGGCGGACATGACATAGCGGACATGACGCGGCCGGCCGCGCGGGGACGTCGGCGACCGGCCCGCCCGAGCGGTTTCGCCACCGTCAGCACAAAGGTCGACGCCCAGGGCGAGCGCATGCTCGCCGGCCGGCGCGGCACCCCGCGCACGCTCCAGGACGATGTCTCGGTCATCACCCTGCGGCTGGTGACGTCCCTCATGTCCGGGGACGAGGGCGGGGACGAGTCCGGGGACGAGGACACCGCGGAGGTCGCCCGGCTGGTCGCGCCCATCATGGACCTGTCGACCTCGCCCGTGCTCCTGCCGGAGTGGGTGCCGACCGCGCGCGTGGTGAAGGTGGTGTCCCGGCCGGTGGGGACGGCCCGCCACACCGGCGGGGCGGCCGGGAGGCGGCTGCCGGTCACTCCGGCGCCCGCTCCCCGCCCTCCGGGTCGGCGGCGGGGAGCAGCAGCATCCCCCAGGTGACGAGCGCCGCGCCGACGCCCTCCGGGACCAGCCACCACCCCGTCCGCACCCGCTCGCCGTAGACGAGGCTCCCCAGCGCCAGGCTGACCAGCGCCTCGCCGAGGGTGAGCGCGGGCTGGGTGGCCACCAGTGGGCCCGACTCCATGGCGTTGGCCAGCAGGAAGAGGGCGCAGGCGCCGGCGGCCACGAAGGCGTACGTCTGCCAGGCCGTGAGGAAGGCGCCGGCGCCGTGGTCGTCGAACGTGCCGGTGGCCGCCTTCATCAGGGTGGCGGTCAGGGCGTACGCGATCGCCGACGCCGAGGCGAACAGCGCGGCCCGCGCCCGGCCGCGCGGCCGTGTCAGGGCCACCGCCGTGCAGAGCGCCACGGCCGTCCCGGTGGCCGCGAGGGTGACGGCCCACCGGGCGCCG
>NZ_JAIQLH010000281.1 GCF_020037025.1 Streptomyces huiliensis
CCGCGCCCGGCCGCGCGGCCGTGTCAGGGCCACCGCCGTGCAGAGCGCCACGGCCGTCCCGGTGGCCGCGAGGGTGACGGCCCACCGGGCGCCGGGGGCCTGGTCGGCTCCCCCGCCCGGGGCCGCCGCCGCCAGCCCCAGTCCGAGCCCCGCCGCGACCATCAGCGACGCTGCCCACCCGGCCGCCGGCATGCGCCGCCGGGCGAAGGCGCAGGCGATGAGCAGGGTGAAGGGGAGTTCGGTGACCAGGATCGGCTGGACGAGCGACAGCGAGCCCAGGGTGAGCGCCAGCGCCTGGCAGGCCGCGGCACCGACGATCACGGCGATGCCGCCGAGCCACGCGGGGTTGCGCACCAGGTGCCGCACCAGCCGCACGCTGAACGCGTCCCCCTCGGGCACGGTCCGCGCGGCGATCCGCTGGAGCACGGTCCCGAGGGCGTTGCCGACGGCCGCGAGCAACGCGACCAGCGCGGGCGCCACGCCGTCCACTCGCCGCACCTCCCGTCCGCGCCGTCGACCTCACGGTGTCAGCGACGCCGGCCACAGTGCGGCAGCGGCGCCGCCGACGTCCGCCCGTCACCCGTCCGCCACGGCGGCTCCTGCCCCGCGGCGGGTCCGCTACACGGGGGCCGCACGGGGACGGCCCGTCGGTCGCACGCACCGGCCGAGGGCCGACGGGCTTCCCTGTCACGGCTCCCGCCCCGCGACCGGACCGTACGCGCGGGAACATCCGGGAACGGCCGGCCGGCCGCTCGCGTCGGCCGGCAGCCGGGTCCGTACAACGGCCACCGCCCCGCGCGGCCCGGGCCTCGGCGGCCGTGCGCGCGGG
>NZ_JAIQLH010000282.1 GCF_020037025.1 Streptomyces huiliensis
GCGGCCGCGGCCGCGGCTCAGCCTGGTGCAGGGGCAGCCGGACGCCGGGTCCTTCCCGCGGACCGCCTGGGCCGTGGCGGCCCGGCGGGCGCTGAACGCGGCGCCCAACGAGGCGTTCGGCCCCGGGGACCCGCGCGGCAGGCCCGAACTGCGGCGCGCGCTGGCCGGCTACCTCGCCCGGGCCCGCGGTGTCCGTACCGATCCCGAACACATCGTCGTCTGCGCCGGGTTCGCGCACGCGCTGCGGCTGCTGACGGGTGCGGGACCGGTGCGCGGGGCACTGGCCGTGGAGGCGTACGGCCTGCCGTTCCACCGCGGGGTCCTGGCTGCCGCCGGGGTGCGCGCGCTGCCGCTGCCCGTGGACGGACAGGGCGCGCGCGTCGGCCGGCTGGCGGACGCCGAGCGGGGTGTACGGGCGGTGCTGCTGACCCCGGCGCACCAGTTCCCGACCGGCGGTCCCCTGCATCCGCGCCGCCGGGCGGAGGTCGTCGACTGGGCCCGGGCGGGCAGCGGGCGGATCGTGCTGGAGGACGACTACGACGGGGAGTTCCGGTACGACCGGCAGCCCGTGGGAGCCGTCCAGGGGCTGGACCCGGAGCGGGTGGTCTACATCGGTTCCGTCAGCAAGAGCCTCTCACCGGCGCTGCGGGTGGGGTGGATGGTGCTGCCGGGGCACTTGGTGGACGAGGTCCTGGCGCTCAAGGGGGAGCGCGAGGCGTGGACCGGCGTGACGGACCAGCTCACGCTCGCGGACTTCATCGACTCCGGCGCGTACGACCGCCACGTGCGCCGGATGCGGCAGCGCTACCGGGACCGCCGCGACCGGCTCGTCACCACGCTCGCCGAACGGGTCCCGCACCTGCGGGTCTCGGGCATCGCGGCGGGCCTGCACGCCGTCCTGCGGCTGCCGCCGGGCACGGAACCGTCGGTCGTGCGGTCGGCCGCGCGGCACGGCCTGGAGCTGGAGGGGCTGGCGGAGTACCGGCACCCCGACAGCGCCGAAACGCCGTACGACGGCCTCGTGATCGGGTACGCCACACCGCCCGACCACTCCTTCGCCGAGGCACTCGACGTCCTCTGCCGGGTCCTTCCGGCACGTCCGCGGTAAGGGGCCGGGGGGAAGGGAACCCCGGTGGCTAACGGGGTGCGATCCAGGGCAGTTCGGACGCGAGGTCCTGCCGCAGGCGGCGCAGCGGGCGTGCGCCGACCAGGGTCAGGACGGGCTCGCCGGAGCGGAAGAGGATCAGGGTCGGGGCCGAGAGGACGCGGTGGGCCGCCGCCGTGGCCGGGTTGAAGTCCACGTCCAGGGCGACGATCTTCAGCCGGTCCGCCTCGGCCGCCGCCAGCTCGGCGAGGACCGGGGCGATCTGCCGGCAGGGGCCGCACCAGTCGGCGGTGAACTCCACGAGGACGGGCCGGTCGGAGGCGAGCACCTCGTCCTGGAAGGTGGCGTCGGTGACGGGCGCGACGAGAGTGGTGGTCGTGGTCGTGGTCATGGGGGTTGCTCCTCCGTGGTGTGAGAGGTCGGGCGGTGCGGGATTGGTCGGGTGGGCCCAGGGGTGCGGGAGGGGCCGACGGCCTCAGGGGCTGCGGGAGGGGTCCGACGGGCTCAAGCGGGCCGCCCGTCCTCCGTCCCGCACGGCGACAGTTCGCAGCGTGGCGGCGGGCCGCCCGGGACGTCGGCCTCCGCTTCCAGTTCCGCGCGCGCCAGCTGGGCGCTCACCTCGGCGCGGACCTGGGCCAGCCGTTCGATGCACTCGTCCAGTTCGGCGAGTTTGCGCCGGTAGACCTCCAGGGAGGCCGGGCAGCTGTCGCCGGCGGGGTGGCCGGCCCGCAGGCACTCGACGAACGGACGGGTGTCCTCCAGGCCGAAGCCGAAGTCCTGGAGCGTACGGATCTGGCCGAGCAGCCGCAGGTCGGCCTCGTCGTAGTCGCGGTACCCGTTGCCCGCGCGGCGGGCGGGCAGGAGCCCGAGCGACTCGTAGTGCCGCAGGGCGCGCGTGCTGATGCCGGCTCGTCCGGCCAGTTCCCCGATCCGCATGACCCGACCGTAAACGTTGACGCGGGCGTCAAGGCCAGTCCCGGGCAAGGGCGGAGAGGGGATCCGGGTGCCGGTCCGCCCTCGTCGGAGAAGCCTGCTTAGGCTGCGGAAATGACCAGTCACGAGAACACGGGCACCTCAGGCATCACGGGTACCTCAGGTACCTCAGGCGTCACCGAGACCGATCGTTTCGACGACCTGCTGCCCGCGACCCGCAGGGCGCTCCTGCACCACGTCGCCACCACCCAGGCGCAGGGCAGGGCGCCCTCCCTGGTGGCGGCCCTCGTCCGGAACGGACGGCCGGTGTGGGCCGCCGGCCGGGGCACGGTGGACGGCCGCGATCCGGATCCGGAGGCGACCCAGTACCGCATCGGGTCGATCACCAAGTCCCTGATCGCCGTCCTCGTCCTGCGGCTGCGCGACGAGGGCCTGCTCGACCTGGGCGACCCGCTCGGCCGGCACCTGGACACGCCGGCCGGCGGGGAGGCGACCGTCGCCCAACTCCTCTCCCACGCCTCGGGCCTGGCCGCGGAATCGCGCGGTCCGTGGTGGGAGCGGACGGCCGGGGAGCTGCGCCCGACGCCGGAGGACGTGTTCGGCGAGCGCCCGCAGCGGCACCGGGCGGGGGAGCTGTTCCACTACTCCAACACCGGCTACGCCCTGCTCGGCGCGCTCGTAGGGAAGCTGCGGGGCGAGCACTGGTACCCGGTCCTGCGCCGCGAGGTGCTGCTGCCGCTGGGCATGGAGCGGACGACGTACGCCCCGGAGGCGCCGTACGCGGAGGGCCTGGCCGTGCACCCCTGGGCGGACGTCGTCCTTCCGGAACCGGCCGCGGACACCGGCCTGATGGCGCCCGCCGGCCAGCTCTGGTCGACCGCGGCCGACCTGGGCCGGTTCGCCGCCTTCCTGATGGAGGGCGACGAGCGGGTGCTCTCCGCGGCGACCCTGGCGGAGATGCGGCGGCCCGCGGTCGAGCCGCAGAACGCGGACTGGAGCGCGTCCTACGGCCTCGGCCTCCAGCTGATCCGGGTGGACGGCCGGGTCCTGGTCGGCCACGCCGGGTCCATGCCGGGCTTCGTCGGGGCCGTGCTCGCCTGCCCGGAGGAGGGCCTGGCGGCCGCCACCCTCGTCAACCAGACGTCCATGTCGGAGGCCGTGTCGCTGGCGGCTCGGCTCGTGCTGACCACCGCCGAGGCGGAGCCCCGCATCCCGGAGCCGTGGCACCCGGACGCGGACGCGGACCTCGCGTTGCTGGAGCTCACCGGCCCCTGGTACTGGGGGCCCCGGGCCATGGCCCTCCGGCTGGGCGCGGGCCGGACGCTCGAACTGGCGCCGCTCGCCGGCGGGGGCGCGCGGGCCTCGCGGTTCCGGCCGGAGGAGGACGGGACGTGGACCGGCCTCGACAACTACTTCGCCGGCGAGACGCTCCGGGTCGTCCGGCGGGCGGACGGCTCGGTGAGCCACCTGGACCTCGGCAGCTTCGTCTACACCCGGGAGCCGTACGCGCCGGAGGATGCCGTTCCGGGCGGGGTGGCGGAGGGCGGCTGGCGCTGAACCCTTCCCTGGGGCCCCGAACCCTCCCTGGGCCCCGGCGTGGGGTCGGAAGGCGCGGCGTAGGCCCGGAAGGCGCGGCGTAGGGTCGGGGCCAGATACCGGCGGGCGCCGCGTCCCGGCGCCACCACCTCCTGGAAGGCACCGTGACCGCGAACACCGCACCGGACCTGCTCGACCTCGCGCCGCTGGGCGCGGACCACTTCGCCCGGATCGAGGACAAGATCGCGGCGCTGATGCGCACCCGCGAGACCGTCGTCACCATGCAGGGCGAGGCGCTGCTGCCGCTGGAGGCGTGCATCCGCTCGGCCGTGCGCCCCGGCAGCACCGCCCTCAACGTGATCACCGGGCCGTACGGTGAGACGTTCGGCGGCTGGCTGCGGTCCTGCGGCGCGGACGTCGTCACGGTGTCGGCGCCCTTCAGCGGTGCGGTGACCCCGGAGCAGGTCGCCGACGCGCTCCGCGCCCACCCGGAGATCGAGTTCGTCAGCCTCGTGCACGCCGAGGCGGCCACCGGCAACACCAACCCGGTGGCCGGGATCGGGCGCGTGGTGCGGGAGCACGGCGCGCTGCTGATGCTGGACGCGGTCGCCTCCGTCGCCGCCGAGCCGCTGCTCACCGACGAGTGGGGCGTGGACCTGTGCGTCATCGGCGGGCAGAAGGCGATGGCCGGCCCCGCGGGTGTGTCGGCGGTGTCGGTCAGCGCCCGCGCGTGGGAGCGGATCGCGGCCAACGAGCGGGCGCCCCGGCGCTCGTACCTGTCCCTGCTGGACTGGAAGGAGCGCTGGATCGACGGCGGGCGCGCGGTACTGCCGCACGCTCCCGCCCAGTTGGAGATGCTGGCCCTGGAGCAGGCGGCCGACCGGATCGCGGCCGACGGCCTGGACGCCGTGATCGCCCGCCACCAGGCGGCCAGGGACGCCACCCGCGCCGGTGTCCGCGCGCTGGGCGGCCTCACCCCGTACGTCGTCCAGGATGAGCACGCGGCGCCCGCCGCGACCACGCTGCGCGCGCCCGAGGGCGTCGACGCCCGGGAGATCGTCGCGGCGGCCCTGGCGGCCGACGCCTCCGTGCCGCTCCAGGCGGGCGGCGGCGCGCTCGCCAAGGAGATGATCCGGGTGAACCACTACGGGACGGCCGCCTCCCGCGCCATCGTGCTGTCCTCCCTGGCGGCGCTCGCGGCGGGCCTGCGGACGCTCGGCGTCGCGGTCGCGGACACGGACGAGGCGCTGGCGGCCGCGGCGGCGGAGTGGGACGGGCTCGTCCGGAGCTGACCGTCGGGCGGGGGCGGCGGCCGGTGCGCGGGATGCGACGCACCGGCCGCTTCCTCCTGTCAGGGACCGTGTCAGGGGCCGTGTCAGGGCCGTGACAGCCCGGTGTCAGGGCCGGCGGCCAGGCTGGCCGCATGAATGGTTCGGCGATCGCGGTCTCGGGACTGCGCAAGGCATACGGCGGCAAGACCGTGCTCGACGGCATCGGCTTCGACGTCGCGGCGGGATCGGTCTTCTCCCTGCTCGGCCCGAACGGGGCCGGCAAGACGACCACGGTGAACATCCTGACGACGCTGGCGAGGCCCGACGCCGGCACGGTCCGCGTCGCCGGGCACGACCTGGCGTCCGGGACGAGGGAGGTCCGTGCGGCCATCGGGGTCACCGGTCAGTTCGCGGCGGTGGACGACCTGCTGACCGGCCGGGAGAACCTCCGGCTGATGGCGGACCTGAAGCGCGTCCGCTCCGGCGACCGCGTGATCGCCGGACTGCTGGACCGGTTCGAGCTCGCGGAGTCGGCCGACAAGCCGGCGGCCGCCTACTCCGGGGGCATGCGCCGGAAGCTGGACCTGGCGATGACGCTGGTCGGCACCCCCCGGGTCATCTTCCTGGACGAGCCGACGACGGGCCTGGACCCGCGCAGCCGCCGCACGATGTGGGACATCGTCCGCGCGCTGGTGGCCGACGGCACCACCATCTTCCTCACCACCCAGTACCTGGAGGAGGCCGACGAACTCGCCGACCGCGTCGCGGTGCTGAGCGGCGGCACGATCGCCGCCGAGGGCAGCCCCGACGAGCTGAAGCGGCTGGTCCCCGGCGGGCACGTGCGGCTGCGGTTCACCGACCCGGCCGCGTACCGCGCCGCCGCCGGCGCGCTGCGCGACGTCACCGCGGACGACGAGGCGCTGACGCTGCGGATCCCGAGCGACGGCAGCCAGCGTGAACTGCACGCCCTCCTCGACTGGTTGGACGCGGCCGGCGTCCAGGCCGACGAACTGACCGTGCACACACCCGACCTGGACGACGTCTTCCTCGCCCTGACCGACCACGACGCCCCGACCGGCCACGACGTCCCGACCGGCCACGACCGCAAGGAGTCGATCGCCCGATGAGCACGCTCCGTACACACCGTACGCCGCTGACCGACTCGATGATCATGCTGCGCCGCAACCTGAAGCACACCGTGCGGAACCCGGTCACGGTCTTCCAGTCGGTCCTCTTCCCTATCGTCATCATGCTGATGTTCGTCAAGGTGCTCGGCGGCGGCTTCGCCGTCGGCGAGGCGTACATCGACTACGTGACGCCCGGGCTGCTCGTCATGGCCGTCAGCTACGGGCTCGGGTCCACCGCGGCGGCCGTCAACTCCGACATGACGACGGGCGTGATCAACCGGTTCAAGGTCATGGACGTCTCCCGCGGCGCCGTGCTGACCGGGCACGTCGTCATCACCGCGCTGCGCTGCCTGGTGGCCTGCGCGGCCATCGTCGGGGTGGCCTTCGCGATGGGCTTCGACCCGGGCGCGAGCGCCCTCGACTGGCTCGGCGTGCTCGGCCTCGTCCTGCTGCTGGCCTTCGCGGCCGGCTGGCTCACCGTGGCCCTGGGGCTGGCCGCGAAGACCGTGGAGTCGGCGGGCATGGCCGCCGTGCCGCTGGTCATGCTGCCCTTCCTGAGCAGCGCCTTCGTGCCCGCCCACACCATGGGGACCGGCGTGCGGCAGTTCGTGGAGTACCAGCCCTTCACGCCGATCATCGAGACGCTGCGGGGGCTGCTGGCGGGGGATCCGTCGGGCGGCGACGCGGCGGCGGCCGTCGCGTGGTGCGTGGGGTTTACCGTCGTCGGGTACGTGTGGGCGGTCGCCACGTTCAAGAAGCGGGCCTGACCGGTGCCTTCAGCCCGTCCGGCGTCCGGGACCGCGCGCGAAGCGTGCGGCGGGGGTGCGGGAGCGCGGCCCCCGCAGGAAACGGGAAGGGGCGGGACAGGGGCACACCCCTCGCGGCGTCCGCCGCACCCCACGCTCCGACGGCCCACCCCCACCCCCCACCCCGGCCGCTACGCCAGCGTGATCTCCGCCAGCCGCGCCCAGTCGCTCCCCGCCCCCTCCCGGGCCGCCTCGGCGTACCCCGCGTCGCCGAGGCTCCGGCGCGCCGCCCGTTCGATGCGGGCCGCGTCCGGATGCGAGTGGTCCTGCAGCCCGCGGGCGCGCGTGCTCGCCGCGAGCAGCCGTACGGCCTGGGCGGGTTCGCCGCGGCGCAGGGCCAGGTCCGCGACGCCGACGAGCACCTGGGCGATCAGCGGGGCGTGCCCCGCCTCGGCCGCGGCTTCGCAGGCCGCCGCGCGGTGCGCCCGGGACGCGTCGAGGTCGTCGGCGAGGTAGCCGAGGAGGTCGTGCCGCCCGGCGCGGATGTTCGCCTGGGCCGCCTCGTCGCCCCAGAGCGTCGTGGCGACGCCGAGTTGCCGGTGCGCCTCCTCGGTGTCGCCGGCCCAGCGCGCGAGTTCCGCCTTCGCCAGGGCCAGGTCGACCAGCGCGTCCGGCCAGGTGACCCGCTCCGCGCGGCGCTCGGCCTCGGCCAGGGCGGCCGAGCAGGCGGCCTCGTCGCCGAGCAGCCGGTACAGCCGCGCCTGCCGCGACCGCATCCGGATGACGTCCTCGACGGCACCGGCCTCGGTGACGGCCGCGATCGCCTGCTCGTAGTGTTCGCAGGCGACGGCGAACCCGCCGCGTACGGCGGTCCGTTCCGCCAGCTCGGTCAGGGCGATCGAGATGCCGTACCGCTCGCCCAGCGCACGGAACTCGGCGACCGCGCCTTCCAGGTACGCGTCCGCGTCCCGCCCGCCCACGCCGAGCATGACCCGCATCTTGCCGAGGTGCCACCGGCCCAGGGCGCGTACCCAGGGGTCCTCGTCGTCCAGCAGCGGCTCGAACGCGGTCGGGGCCGCTTCGGGCGTCCGGAGCAGGCGTTCCAACGGGGAGATGAGCCGCAGCAGCGGATAGCGGTCCCGGGCGTGCCGGCCGAGCCGGTACGCCTCGTGGATCCAGTGCGCCGCGTGGTGCTCGTCGCCCTGCCCGCCGCTCACGAACAGCACGACCAGCCCGTACACCATGGCCCGGACCTCGTCGGCCGCCTCGCCCGGCGCCGCGGCGGCCGCGGTGACCAGCTCGTTGCCCTCGGACTTGTGGCCGCTGAGCCACCAGTACCAGCCCGCGCCCGCCGCGAGCCGCATCGCCGCCGGACCCTCGCCCGCCGCGAGCGCGCCGCGCATCGCCGCGCCGATCTCGTCGTGCTCGGCCTCCAGCGCGGCCAGCCAGTCCAGCTGCTCGGCGCGGCGCAGGTGCGGGTCCGCGGTCTCGGCGAGCTCGGTGAAGTAGGCGAGGTGCGCGCGGCGCGCCCGTTCGGCCTCCCCCGCCTCGGCGAGCCGCTGTCCGGCGTACTCCCTGATCGTGCCGAGCATGCGGTAGCGGGGGGCGGCGGTGCTCTCGCCGTCCTCGGCGACCAGCAGGGACTTCTCGGTCAGGGCGGTGAGGAGGTCGAGGACCCGGTCGCGTCCGACGGCCTCGTCCGTCCCGTGTGTCTCATCCGTCCCGTCCGCGCAGACGTGTTCGGCCGCTTCCAGGCTCGCCCCGCCCGAGAACACCGCGAGCCGGCGCAGGACCTTCCGTTCGGCGTCGGTCAGCAGCTCCCAGCTCCAGTCCACGACCGCGCGCAGCGTCCGGTGCCGCGGCAGCGCGGTGCGGCTGCCGCCGGTCAGCAGGCGGAACCGGTCGTCGAGGCGGTGGGCGAGCTGGTCGACGGACAGGGTGCGCAGCCGGGCCGCGGCGAGCTCGATGGCCAGCGGCATGCCGTCCAGGGCCCGGCAGACGCGCACCATCGTCGCCAGCGTGCGGTCGTCGGCGGCGAGGTCGCGGCGCACGGCCCCGGCGCGGTCGCGCAGCAGCCGGACGGCGGGGGAGGACGCGATCTCGTCCGGGCCCGCGTCCGCCGCGGGCAGAGGCAGCGGCTCGACCGGCCACAGCGCCTCCCCGGTGATGCCGAGCGGCTCCCGGCTCGTCGCCAGGATCCGCAGCCGCCGGCACTCGCCGAGCAGCCGGTGGGCGAGGACGGCCGCGGACTCGATCACGTGCTCGCAGTTGTCCAGGATCAGCAGCGCCTCGCGGTCGCGGATCGCGGCGACGAGCCGGTCGGCCGGCTCGGCGTGCGGGGCGCCGCCGAGCAGGGCGTCCCGGAGGCCGAGCCCGGCGAGCGCGGAGTGCGCCACGCCGGCCACGTCGCCGTCCGCGCCGAGGGCGGCGAACTCGGCCAGCCAGACGCCGTCCGGCAGTTCGCCGAGCAGGGTGCGCGCGGCCTCGGCGGCCAGCCGGGTCTTTCCCGAACCGCCGGGCCCGGTCACGGTGGTGAGCCGGTGGCCGGCGACGAGCTCGCGGAGCGCGGCGACGTCGGCGTCCCGGCCGACGAAGGTGGTCAGCTCGGCACGCAGGTTGGTCTTCGGGACCTCCGCGCGCCGGCCCGTCTCGCCGCGCAGCAGCGCGACGTGCAGCGCCGACAGCTCCGGCGAGGGGTCGGCGCCCAGCGCGTCGGCGAGCGCCTCCCGCGTGCGCTCGTACGCCAGCAGTGCCTCGCTGTCGCGGCCTGCGGCGACGAGGGCGCGCATCAGCGCGGCGGTGAACCGTTCCCGCAGTGGGTGGGCGGCCGCCAGGTCGGTCAGCTCGGTGACCGCTCGTGCCCCTTGTCCGCAGGCGATCTCGGCGTCGAACCGGTCCTCCGTGGCGGCGAGGCGCAGCTCCTCCAGCCGGGCGGCCGCGGCGTCGAACGCGGCGCTGTCCCGCAGGGCGACGTCCTGGAAGGCCGCGCCGCGCCACAGGCCGAGGGCCTCGCGCAGCAGCCGCGCCCGCCGGGTGTCGGCGTCGGGGTCGGCTTGGACGGCGGGATCGGCTTGGACGGTGGGACCGGTGCGCTCCCCGGGGCCGGTCCGGCTCGCGGTGACGAGGCGTTCGAACCGTACGGCGTCGACGGCGTCGGGCTCCACGGCCAGCCGGTAGCCGTCCGCCCGGCCCTCGACGACCCCGTCCGGTAGCGCCTTCCGCAGCCGGGAGACCAGGCGCTGGAGGGCGTTCGCCGCGTCGGCGGGCGGGCGTTCGCCCCAGATCCAGTCGACGAGCGACGCCTTCGGGACCACCTGGCCCGGCCTGAGCGCGAGGGCGGCCAGCAGCGCGCGCAGCCGCGCGCCCGGCACGTCGACCGGGTCACCGCCGCTCGTGCGTATCTCGAACGGACCCAGCATCCCGATCTGCACCCGCCGATTTTGCCACGGCCGTCCGGCGGACGCCGGAGCCCGGCGGCGACCCCTTCCCGATCTTCCGCGCTAGAATCGGAACCCACATCCCGTTTCCGCCCCGCTCTCCCGTGAGGCCCCGCCATGCCGCGGAATCCCGCTCCGCCGCCCTCCGGCCCCCGTCCCGCCCCGCTGCGGGCGGACGCGCGCCGCAACCGCCAGCTGGTGCTCCAGGCGGCCCGAACCGCCTTCGAGGAGGCGGGGTTGAGCGTCCCGCTCGGGGAGATCGCACGCCGGGCCGGCGTCGGCGCGGGGACCGTGTACCGGCATTTCCCGTCCAAGGAAGCGCTGTTCAGGGCGACGGTCGTGGACCGGGTGCGGCTGTTCACGGACACGGCAAGGGAGTTGGCCGACGCGCCCGACCCGGGCCCGGTGTTCTTCCGCTACCTCGCGTCGGTGGTCCGGCTGTCGGCGCGGAACAAGGGCTTGTGCGACGCCCTGGAGGCGAGCGCGGAGGGCCGCTTCGACCCGTCGCCGGGGGTGGAGGGGGACTTCCGCGAGGCGCTGTCCGTCCTGCTCGGCCGGGCCCAACTGGCGGGTGCGGTACGGCGGGACGTCATGCTGGACGACGTGCTGGCGCTCCTGCTGGGCTGCCTGTCGATGGAGCAGCGGCGGGGTCCGCACGGCGCGCCGGGCCGGATGACGGCCCTGGCGTGCGACGCGCTCAGGCCCGGCCGGAGCGTGACGAAACTCCCCGCGCAGGGCGCGATCCGGCGTAACGAAACCGGCTGTCCGGTGTGCGGGGCCGCGCTGCCCGCCGCCCGCACCGGACGGCCCGCCCGCTACTGCGGCGGGGCGTGCCGGCAGAAGGCGCACCGGGACCGGCTGCGGGAGCGGCCGGCTCTCTAGCCGTGCGGTGCCGGGGCCGAGACGCTCGGGACTCGGGCGTTCGGGACTCAGGCGCTCGGGGCTCAGGCGCTCGGGGTCCAGATGCTCGGGGTCCAGGCGCTCGGGGTCCAGATGCTCGGGGCCCAAGCGGCGAGGCCCAAGCGGCGAGGCCCAAGCGGTGGGCCCAGACGGCGGGGGCTCGTGCGGCCGGGGCTCAGAGGTGGTACTTGAACCCGAGGTGCGACGCCTCGAAGCCCAGCCGCTCGTAGAAGCGGTGCGCCTCCACCCGCGTCGCGTCCGAGGTGAGCTGGAGCAGTACGCATCCCTGGCGGCGGGCCTCCTCGATGGCCCACCGCATGAACCGGCCGCCGATGCCGTTCCCGCGC
>NZ_JAIQLH010000283.1 GCF_020037025.1 Streptomyces huiliensis
CACCGCATGAACCGGCCGCCGATGCCGTTCCCGCGCTCGTCGGCGTGGACGCGGACCGCCTCGACGAGCGCGCGCTTGGCACCGCGCCGGGAGAGGCCGGGGATGACGGTGAGCTGGAGGCTGCCTATCGTGCGGCCGTCGCGGACGGCGACGGTCAGGTGCTGGTTGGGGTCGGCGTCCAGGGCGCGGAACGCCTCCAGGTAGGGGCCGAGGTCGTCGGGTGACTCGCGGCGGGCGCCGAGCGGGTCGTCGGCCAGCATGGCCACGATGGCGGGGATGTCGTCGGCGGTCGCGCGCCGGAACTCGATGTCGCTCATGATCGCGACCCTATGTGCCCGGCGGCGCTGTCACGAGGCCGGAGCGAGAGATTCCACGGCGGCGACCAGCGGGGCGAGTTCGGGCCTGGCGGCCGCCTCGCGGAGCGCCTCGCGCAGGGCCGCGTCGTTGGTCGGACGGGCCTCGGCCAGCAGGGCGAGCCCGGCCTCGGTGACGTCGGTGTAGATGCCGCGGCGGTCGGTGAGGCAGAGGTAGCGGGTCAGCAGGCCGCGGTCCTCCAGCCGGTTGACCAGCCGCGTCGTGGCGCTCTGGCTCAGTACCACCGCGTCCGCCACCTCGTTCATGCGCAGGTGGCCGCCCTCGCCGCTGTGCTGCCGGCTGAGCACGTCCATCACGGAGAACTCGCGGACGCTCAGACCGTGCCCGGCCTGCAGCGCGCGCTCGATGTGCGCCTCGATCCGGCCGTGCAGCGCGGAGAGGGCACACCAGCCCTGTGCCAGGCCGGCCAGTGCGGGGTCCAGGGTGCGGGTCATGGGGGCCCTCCTTCGATCGGTCGTCCGTCCGTCGGCGACGCCGCGCGCGGGGGGCGGCCGGACGGCCTCGGAGCCGTCGTCGCCATCGCCGTCTTCAGCAGGATATCCCCTCGGCGCAATAGACGGCGCTTGCAAGTAACCCGCGTCTGCAACTATTGTGGGCGCCGGTTAGGGACGTACGCATGGAACCGGCGTGCGGACCGGCCGTGACCACGGGTGCCGGGCCGGAACGGCCTGCCCGGCCCGGCACCCGGATCGACACCCCCTGGACGAACCGGGCCGACGAAGCCCCGGACGCCCCGCCCCTTCCCCGGAAGCACCCCCGACTCAAGGACCCCTCATGCCCCTCGCCCTCCTGGCGCTCGCCATAGGCGCCTTCGGTATCGGCACCACCGAATTCGTGACCTCGGGCCTGCTCCCCGAGGTGGCGGAGGAATTCCACGTCTCCGTACCCACCGCCGGCTGGCTGACCACCGGCTACGCGCTCGGCGTCGTCCTCGGCGCCCCGATCCTCGCGATCGTCGGGAGCCGGGTCTCCCGCAAGAAGATGCTGATCTCGCTGATGGGCCTGTTCACGGCGGGCAACGCGCTGTCCGCCGTCGCCCCGGTCTTCGGCGTGATGCTCGCCGGCCGGATCGTGGCCTCCCTCGCGCACGGCGCGTTCTTCGGCATCGGCGCGATCGTCGCGGCCGGGCTCGTCGCGCCGCAGAAGAAGGCGGGCGCCATCTCGATGATGTTCTCCGGGCTGACGGTCTCCAACATCGTCGGCGTCCCCTTCGGCACCCTGCTCGGCCAGAGCGCGGGCTGGCGCGTCACCTTCGCCGTCATCGCCGGCCTCGGACTGCTCGCCATGCTCGGCATCGCCACCCTCGTCCCGCGGCTGCCGCACCCCGAGCGCACGCCGGTCTCGGGGGAGCTCGCCGCCTTCCGCAACCCCCAGGTGCTGCTGGCCATGGCCATGACCATCCTCGGCTTCGGCGGCGTCTTCACCCTCAGCACCTACATGGCCCCGGTGCTCACGGACGTCGCCGGGTTCGCGCCCTCGTCCGTGACCTGGCTGCTGGTCCTCTTCGGCGTCGGGATGTTCGGCGGCAACCTCATCGGCGGCCGGTTCGCCGACCGCGCCCTGATGCCCATGCTCCTCACGGCCCTCGGCGGCCTCACCGTGGCGCTCGCGCTGCTGCCGCTGGCCGCGGAGAACAAGGTGGCCACGGCCATCGCCCTGCCCCTGATCGGCGGTTTCGGCTTCGCGACCGTCCCGCCGCTGCAGAAGCGGGTGCTCGACCAGGCCGCCTCCGCCCCCACCCTGGCCTCCGCGGGCAACATCGGCGCCTTCAACCTGGGCAACGCCATCGCCGCCTGGCTCGGCGGCCTGGTCATCTCGGCCGGGTTCGCCTACACCACGCCCACCTACGCCGGTGCGGCGATGGCCGCGGGCGCCCTCGCCCTCGCCCTCGTCTCCGCCGGGCTGGAGCGGCGCACGGACGCCCGCCGGGCCGGCCACGGCGGCCTCGTCGCCGCGCGCTCGGCCGGAACGGCCGCCTCCGACGACCGGCCGGCGGTCGCCGCAGGGCACTGACGGCCGGAACGGCCGCGTGGGCCGGGTCGTCCTCCGGACTTCGGAGGGCGGCCCGGCCCACGCCTACGCTTCCCGTCATGAGCAGACTGCACTTGTTCGACCTCGACGGCACTCTCATCCACGGCTCCGCGGCGGCGATCGAGATATCCCGGCAGCTCGGCTGCGAGCGGGAGATCGACGCCCTGGAACGGGACTTCGTCACCGGGCTGATCGACCCGGTGGGCTTCGCGACGGCCGCCTGCGCGCTGTGGGGGGAGGCGCTGACGGACGCCGCGGTGGCCGCGGCCTTCGAGAACGCGCCGTGGCTGGCGGGGATCAAGGACGTCTGGGCGGACATCGAGGCCCGGGGCGAGCACTGCGCGGTCATCTCGCTGTCCCCGAACTTCTTCGTGGAACGCCTGACGGGCTGGGGCGCCCACGCCGCCCACGGATCGCGGTGGCCGGCGGTCCCGTTCCGCGAACCGGTCGACCCGGCCGGCATCCTCAACGCCGACGCGAAGGTGCGGATCGCGGACGAGCTGTGTGCCGCGTACGGGCTGACGCGCGCCGACTGCGTCGCGTACGGCGACTCGATGTCCGACGCCCGCCTCTTCGCCGCCGTCCCCGTGTCCGTCGCGGTCAACGCCGACCACCACGTCCGCGACGTCGCCTCGCTCGCGTACGACGGCCTTGATCTCAGGGAGGCTTACGCGCTGGTCGGGGGCGTGTAGGAGCGCGGGGGACCGTCCGGGCCTCGCCCGTCCGTCGCTCACCTGTCCGTTCGAACCGGGAACCATAACCGCAATCGCCCCTCCGCCGTGCGGAGTTCCGCGAATATGCCACGGGCGGCGCGCGGGCTGGCATGCTACCCCGCACCGAACACCCCATCATCCCCAGGGGATCGCGGGCACCGTCCGGCTCGGCCGGGGTGCGCGGACCGACGAGAGATGACCGAGGCGAGAGACGAATGGACGCTCCGAGCCGCCCATCGCCCGAAGGCGGCGCACACGGCAGGCGAGGCGAGTGGGGCTGGTTCTCCCCACCCGGCAGGCCCCCGGCGGCCGACCACCCGGACGCCCCGGAGCACCGGGAACCACCCCTCCCCGGCAGCCCTCCGCCCCCGCCTCCCGACCCCGCCGGCCCGGGCGGCCCTCTCCGCTCCCCCCGCCCGGACGCGACCGCCGCCATACGCGGCGCCTTACGCGCGGGCCACCGCGGCCGCGCGGGGGCAGGCGGCGGCGGGACGGAAGCGG
>NZ_JAIQLH010000284.1 GCF_020037025.1 Streptomyces huiliensis
GCGGCGCCCGCCGCCTCGTCGGCTACGCCGTGCCCGCCGCCGGACAGGCCCTCGACCCCGAGGAGCTGCGGACCGCGCTGGCCGCCACGCTGCCCGAACACATGGTGCCGCCGGTCGTCGTCCTCCTGGACGCCCTGCCGCTCAGCCTCAACGGCAAGCTCGACCGCAAGGCCCTGCCCGACCCGGCCCCCGCCGCCGCGCCCGCGTCCCGCGCCCCGCGCACCGAGGCCGAGCGGGTGCTCGCCGAGGTCGCCGCCGACGTGCTCGGCCTGGACGCCGTCGGCGTCGACGACAACTTCTTCTCCCTCGGCGGCGACAGCATCTCCGCCATCCAACTCGGCAGCCGCGCCCGCCAGGCCGGCTGGGGCGTCACGCCCCGGACCGTCTTCGAGCGCAAGACGATCGCGGCCGTGGCCGCCGTCGCAGAGCGCCTGGCCGGCGACGAAGCAGCGGCCGAGGACCGCCGCGAGGACGCCACCGGCCCGCTGCCCGCCACCCCCATCACCGAGTGGCTGCGCGAACGCGGCGGCCCGATACGGCGCTTCGCCCAGACGACGGTCGTCACCGCCCCCGCGGGGCTGGACCCGGAGCGGCTCACGGGCGCCCTGGACGAGCTGACGCGCTATCACGACGCGCTCCGGATACGGCTGGTGCCGGGCCGCGACGCGGACGGCGAGTCCGGTGGCTACGGAGCCACCTGGACCACCGAGGTCCGGCCCACCCACCCCGGCGTCACCCTCCACCGCGTCCACATCGCCGACGAAGACGACCTCGACGCCGCCGTCGAGCGCGAGCGTGCCGCCGCCGTCGACCGGCTCGACCCCGCCGCCGGGACCGTGCTCGCCGCCACCTGGTGCGACCTCGGCCCCGACGCGCCCGGCCGGCTCGTGCTGGCCGTGCACCACCTCGCCGTCGACGGCGTGTCGTGGCGCATCCTGCTGCCCGATCTGCGAGCCGCCTACGAGGGCGAGGAGCTCGCCCCGGCGAGCACCCCGCTGCGCCGCTGGGCGAAGGGGCTGCACGCCGCCGCCGGCTCCGACGCCGTCCGCGCCCAACTGCCGCTCTGGCGCGAGGTGCTGGCGCCCGGCGCCGGGCCGCTGCTCGGGGAGCGGGCCGTCGACCCGGTCCGCGATACCGCCGCGACCAGCCGCACTCTGCGGCTGACCCTGCCCGCAGACCGCACCGCGCCGCTGCTCGCCGACGTGCCCGCCGCCCGCCGGGCCGGCGTCGACCACGTGCTGCTCACCGGCCTCGTGCTGGCCGTCGTCGGCCGCCGGCGCGAGCGGCAGGGCGCGTCGGCCCCCGCCGACCTGCTGCTGCGCCTGGAGGGCCACGGGCGCCAGGACCACCTGGTCCCCGGCGCCGACACCTCCCGTACCGTCGGCTGGCTCACCAGCGAGTACCCCGCCCGCCTGGACCTGGAAGGCGTCGACCCGGCCGACGCCGGGCGCGCCCTGGGCCTCGTCAAGGAACAGCTCCGCGCCCTGCCCGACGACGGCACCGGCTACGGCCTGCTGCGGTACCTCGACCCCGAGGCGCGCGCCGAACTCGCCGCCACCCCCGCGCCGCAGCTCCTCTTCAACTACCTCGGCCGGTTCACCACCGGCGACGCCCCCTGGACGCCGGCCGGCGACGCGTTCGCCGCCGCCTGCGACCCCGGACTGCCCGCCGCGCACGCCCTGGAGATCGGCGCGTTCGTCCACGACCGCGCCGAAGGCCCCGAGCTGACCGCCGTCCTGACCTGGCCGGAGGGCGTCCTCACCGAGGAGGCCGTCCGCGACCTCGGCGACCGCTGGTTCCGCGCCCTGGACGGCCTCGCCCAATGGGCCGCCCAGGCCGGCGAGCCCCGGCCGACCCCCTCCGACGTCCCGCTCGCCGGGCTCGGCCAGGCCGCCCTGGACCGCGTCCTCGACGCCCGGCCCGGCACCGAGGACGTCTGGCCGCTCTCCCCGCTCCAGGACGGCCTCCTCTTCCACGCCCTCTACGAGACCGGCGCCGACGGCCTCTACACCTCCCTCACCGGCCTGGAGCTGACCGGCCCGCTCGACGAGGCCGCCCTGCGCCGCGCCGTGGACGCGGTGACCAACCGCCACCCCGCCCTGCGTGCCGCGTTCGACCACACCGCCGCCGACCGGCCGGTGCAGACCGTCGCCGCCCGGGTCACCGTCCCGTGGACCGTCCACGACCTGACGGACGCCCCGGCCGACGCCGTGGAGGCCGTCGAGACCGCCGAGGCCACCACCCCGTTCGACCCCACCCGGCCGCCGCTGCTCCGCTGCGCCCTGCTGCGCCTCGGCGCCGAGCGGCACCGGCTGGTGCTGACCCGCCACCACCTCGTCATGGACGGCTGGTCCACCCCCGTCCTGCTGCGCGAGATCATCGCCGCCTACGCGGCCGGCGGCGACGCCTCCGCCCTCCCGCCCGCCGCCTCCTACGCCGACCACCTGGCCTGGCTCGACCGCCAGGACGCCGCAGCGCACACCGCCGCCTGGCGCACCGCGCTCGACGGCCTCACCGCCCCGACGCTGCTCGCCGACACCCTCGCCGACGGCGACCCGGCCGCCGGTGCCACGGCCGGCGAGGTCGACCTGCCGCTGCCCGCCGAGACGGTCGCCGCGCTCACCACGCTCGCCCGCGACCACGGCCTGACCCTCAACACCCTGGTCCAGGGCGCCTGGGCGGTCCTGCTGGGTCGGCTCACCGGCCGCACCGACGTCGTCTTCGGCGCCACCGTCTCCGGCCGGCCCGCCGACATCCCCGGCGTCGAGTCCATCGTCGGCCTCTTCAGCAACACCATCCCCGTCCGCTTCACGGTGGACGAGGACGAGACCGTCGCCGCCGCCCTGGCCCGCCTCCAGGGGCAGCAGTCGCGGCTGCTCGACCACCAGTACGCGGGGCTCGCCGACATCCAGGCGCAGGCCGGGCTCGGCACCCTCTTCGACACCCTCCTGGTCTTCGAGAACTACCCCGTCGACGCCGACGAGCTGACGGCCCCCGACCCGTCCGGCCGCCCCGGCCGGCTGCGCGTCACCGGCATCGGCAACCGCGGCGCCACCCACTACCCGCTGTCCGTCCTCGTCCTGCCGGGCGACGCCCCGCGCATCACCGTCGAGTACCGGCCCGACACCTTCACCGCCGCCCGCGCCGCCGACCTCGGCGCCCGCCTGCTGCGCCTGCTCGACGCCATGGCCGCCCGACCGGACGCGCCCGTCGGCTCCCTCGACGTCCTCGCCCCGGCCGAGCGCGACACCGTGCTGCGCGCCTGGAACGCCACCGAGCGGGCCGTCCCCGCCGGCACGGTCGTCGACGCCTTCGAGGCCCAGGTCGCGGCGGCGCCCGACGCCACCGCCGTTGTCTGCGGCGGCCAGCGGTGGACCTACGCCGAGCTGGGCGCCCGCGCCGACGCCGTCGCCCGCCGCCTCACCGCCCTCGGCGCCGGCCCGGACACCGTCGTCGCCCTGGCCCTGCCCCGCTCCGCCGACCTGGTCGCCGCCGTGTTCGGCACCCTCAAGGCGGGCGCCGCCTACCTGCCGGTGGACCTCGACCACCCGGCCGACCGCGTGGCGCTCATGCTGGACGATGCCGCCCCGGTCGCTGTACTGACGGTCAGTCAGGTCGTGGAGCGGCTACCCCTCGACGGCCGTACCGCCGTCCTCCTGGAGGACGTGCGCGACGACGCCGACCCGGATGTCACCCCGCGCCGGCCCGCCCTCGACGACCTGGCCTACGTCATCCACACCTCCGGCTCCACCGGCCGCCCCAAGGGCGTCCAGGTGCCGCACCGCGGCCTGGTCAACATGCTCGACCACCACCGCTCCACCGTCTTCGCCCGCGCCGTGGAGGCCGCCGGCGGGCGCCGGCTGCGCGCCGCGCACACCGCCTCGTTCTCCTTCGACTCCTCCTGGGAACAGCTCCTCTGGCTGGTCTGCGGCCACGAACTGCACGTCTACACCGAGGAGTCGCGCCGCGACCCGCAGGCCCTCGCGGCCCGGCTGCGCGCCGACCGCATCGACACCCTCGACGTCACCCCGTCGTTCGGCCGCCAACTCGTCGAGTGGGGGCTGCTGGACGGGGACGGGCACCGCCCGGTGCTCTTCCTGCTCGGCGGCGAGGCCGTCGACGACGCCCTGTGGACCCGGATCCGCGACACCGAGGGCGTCATCGGCCACAACTTCTACGGCCCCACCGAGTACACCGTCGACACCCTCGGCGCCGCCCTCGACGACAGCCCCGCGCCGTCCGTCGGCCGGCCCATCGGCAACACCCGCGTGTACGTGCTCGATTCGCGGCTGCGGCCCGTGCCCGCCGGCGTCCCCGGCGAGCTCTACATCGCCGGCCCCGGCCTCGCCCGCGGCTACGGCAACCGGCCCGGCCTCACCGCGTCCCGCTTCGTCGCCGACCCGTACGGCCCCGACGGCAGCCGCATGTACCGCACCGGCGACGTCGTCCGCTGGCGCGCCGACGGCACCCTCGACTACCTCGGCCGCGACGACGACCAGGTGAAGATCCGCGGCTTCCGCGTCGAGATCGGTGAGGTCGAGGCCGCGCTGGCCGCCCTGCCGGCCGTCGCGCAGACCGCCGTGCTGGCGCGCGGCGCGGTCGGCGGCGTCAAGCGCCTCGTCGGCTACGCCGTCCCGGCGCCCGGTGCCGCCGCCGACCCGGCCGGCCTGCGGGCCGCGCTCGCCGAGCGGCTGCCCGAGTACATGGTCCCGTCCGCGATCGTCCTCCTGGACGCGCTGCCGCTGAACGTCAACGGCAAGCTCGACCGGCAGGCCCTGCCCGAGCCCGACGCCGACGCCTTCGCCGGCACGGCCGGTGGCGGCGGCCGGGCGCCGCGCGACGAACGCGAGGCCCTGGTGTGCGGTGCGTTCGCCGACGTCCTCGGCCTGCCCGCCGTCGGCCCCGACGACGACTTCTTCGCCCTCGGCGGCCACTCCCTGCTCGCCACCCGCCTCGTCGGCCGCGTCCGCACGGCCCTCGGCGCACCCGTCACCATCCGCGACCTGTTCGACGCCCGCACCCCCGCAGCCCTCGCGCGCCGGATGGACGGCGCGGGCACGGACCGCCCCGGCCCCACCGCCGGCGAGCGCCCGGCCGAGGTGCCGCTGTCGCCCGCGCAGGCCCGCCTCTGGTTCCTCCAGCAGCTCCAGGGCCCGAGCGCCGCCTACACCATCCCCTGCTCGCTGCGGATCGACGGACCGCTGGACGCCGACGCCCTGCGCGCCGCGTTCACCGACGTCGTCGCCCGCCACGAGGCGTTGCGCACCGCCTTCCCGGACACCGAAGGACGCCCGTACCAGAAGGTGCTGACTGCAGAGGAGGCCCGGATCCCGTTCGAGGTTCGGCAGGTCGCCCCCGAGCGGCTGGACGAGGCCGTCGCCGAGGCCGGTGCCCGCGCCTTCGACCTGGCCGCCGCGCCCCCGGTGCACGCCACGCTGGTCACGGCCGGGCCGGAGACGCACGTGCTGTGCGTGGCGCTGCACCACATCGTCGGCGACGAGTGGTCCGAGGGCGTGCTCCTGCGCGACCTCGACGCCGCCTACGCCGCCCGCCGCCGGGGCGCCGCGCCCGTCTGGCAGCCGCTCCCGCTGCAGTTCGCCGACCACGCCCTGTGGCAGCGCGACCTGCCCGCCGACGAGCGCCTGACCGGCTACTGGACCGAGCGGCTCGCCGGCCTCCCCGACGAGCTGACGCTGCCCGCCGACCGCCCCCGGCCGGCCGAGCCGAGCGGCCGCGGCGGCGCCGTCCGGCTGCGGCTGCCCGACGCCCTCCACCGGGCGCTGCGCGCCTACGCGCACCGCACCGGCGTCACCCCGTTCATGGTCACCCAGGCGGCCGGCGCCCTGCTGCTGGGCACCCTCGCCGGGAGCACGGACGTCGCCCTGGGCACGCCCGTCGCCGGACGCGCGGACGAGGCCGTCGAGAACGTCGTCGGCTTCTTCGTCAACACCCTCGTGATGCGGCACGACCTGACCGCCCCCGAGGGCGCCGCCCTCACTTTCGACCGGCTCGTCGAGCGGTCCCGGGAGACCGTGCTCGGCGCCCTCGCCCACCAGGACCTGCCCTTCGACCGGCTGGTGGACATCGTCAGCCCCGAGCGGTCGCTGGGCCGGCACCCGCTGTTCCAGGTGATGGTCCAGCACCGCAAGGAGGCCGCCGGCCTGGACGCCCTCTTCGGCGCCCGGACCACGCTGCTCCCCGACCCGCTGCACGCCGCCCGCTTCGACCTCGCGTTCACCTTCGTGGAGTCCGCCGACGGCGCGCACACCGACCTCACCGTCATCCACGCGGCCGACCTGTACGACCACGCCACCGCCGAACTGCTCGCCGAGCGGCTGCTGCACGTCCTGGAGCAGACCCTCGCCGCCCCCGGCCGGCCGCTGGACCGCGTGGACGTGACCAGCCCGCGCGAGCGCCGGGCGCTGGCGGGGGAGTGGAACGCCACCGAGCACCCCGTGGCCCCGGGCACTCTTGTCACCCGGTTCGCCGAGCGGCTGGCCGCGACGCCGGACGCGCTCGCCGTCCGGTATGCCGACGAGGAGCTGACGTATCGCCAACTGGGCGAGCAGGCGGGCGCGTTGGCCGGGCGGCTGGCCGCACTCGGCGCCGGGCCCGACCGGATCGTGGCCGTCGCCGTGCCGCGCTCGGCCGAGCTGATGGTCGCCCTGCTGGGCGTCCTGAAGGCCGGCGCCGCCTACCTGCCGCTGGACCTCGACCACCCGGCCGAGCGCCTCACGGACATGGTGGCCGACGCCGCGCCGGTGGCCGTGGTCACCGTCGGCGCCGTCCGCGACCGGCTGCCGCGCCTCGACGGGACGCCCGTCGTCGTGGTCGACGAGCCCGGCCCGGCCGTCGCCGTCCCGGCCGAGGCCGCGCCGCACCACGCCGCGTACGTCATCTACACCTCCGGCTCCACCGGCCGCCCCAAGGGCGTCGTGGTGACCCACGAGGCCATCGTCAACCGCCTCGACTGGATGCGGGAGGCGTACGGCATCCGGCCCGCGGACCGGATCCTCCAGAAGACCCCGGCGAGCTTCGACGTCTCCGTCTGGGAGTTCTTCCTGCCGCTGGTCAGCGGCGCGGCCGTGGTCCTCGCCCGACCCGGCGGCCACCGCGAACCCGACTACCTGGCCGGGCTCGCCGCCGGAACCGGCGTCACCACCGCCCACTTCGTCCCCTCCATGCTCACCGCCTTCACCGCGGCGGCCGAGCAGGACGAGGCGGTCCGCGCCGGGCTGCGCGGCGTCCGCCGCGTCTTCTGCTCGGGTGAGGCGCTGCCCGCCGCCGCCGTGGACCGGTTCGCCGCGCTGTGGCCGCACATCGAGCTGCACAACCTGTACGGGCCCACCGAGGCCGCCGTCGACGTCACCCACCACCGGGCCGAGCCCGGCGCCGGTGTCGTCCCCATCGGCCGTCCCGTCTGGAACACCCGCCTGCACGTCCTGGACGCGGCCCTGCGCCCGGCTCCCGTCGGCGTCCCCGGCGAGCTGTACCTCGCCGGCGTCCAGCTGGCCCGCGGCTACCTCGACCGGCCCGGCCTCACCGCGTCCCGCTTCGTCGCCGACCCCTACGGGCCCGCCGGCAGCCGCATGTACCGCACCGGCGACCTCGTCCGGCGCCGCGCCGACGGCTCCGTCGAGTACCTCGGCCGCACCGACGACCAGGTGAAGATCCGCGGGTTCCGCATCGAACTCGGCGAGATCGAGGCGGCGTTGGCCGACCTGCCGGCCGTCGCCCAGGCCGCCGTCGTCGCCCGGCCTCTGGCCCCCGGCGGCGCCCGGCAGCTCGTCGGCTACGCCGTCCCGGCCGCCGGCGCCACGCCCGACCCGCAGGACCTGCGCGACGCCCTCGCCGCGCGGCTCCCCGCGCACATGGTCCCCGCCGTCATCGCCCTGCTGGACGCGCTGCCGCTGAGCGTCAACGGCAAGCTCGACCGCAAGGCCCTGCCCGAGCCCGGCCGCGCACCCCGCCCGGCCGCCGCCCCGGCCCCTACCGGCAACACCACCCCGGCCGCCGCCATGGCCGCGGTCTTCGCCCAGGTCCTGGGCCTGCCCGACGTCGGCGAGGACGAGAACTTCTTCGCCCTCGGCGGGGACAGCATCGTCTCCATCCAGCTCGTCGGCGCCGCCCGCAAGGCCGGCTTCGCCGTCGCCGCCAAGGACGTGTTCCAGCACCCGACCCCGGCCGCGCTGGCCGCCGTGGGTGGCACGGCGGTCACCGAAGAGCCCGTCGCGGCGCCCGTGGCCGAGGACGGCGAACTGCCCCTGCTGCCCGTCGTCCACTGGCTGCGCGAACACGGCGGTCCCGTCGACCGGTTCAACCAGTCGGTGCTGCTCACCGTCCCCGCCGGACTCCGCCCGGAGCCGCTGCGCGCGGCCCTCGCCGACCTCGCCCGCAACCACCCGGCCCTGCGCCTGCGCCTGGACCGCACCGACGGACTCTGGACGCAGGAGATCCTGCCCGCCGACACGGCCCCCGCCGTGACGGACCCGGCCACCCTCCGTCAGGCCGACCTCACCGGACTGGACGCCGACGCCCTGCGGGACCTGCTCGTCAAGGAGGCCGACGCCTCCGCCGCCGCGCTCGACCCCGCCACCGGCACCGTCCTGCGCGCCGTCCACGGCGACGCCGGGCCGGACGCCGACGGCCGGCTGCTGCTGACCGTCCACCATCTGTCCGTGGACGGCGTCTCGTGGCGCGTCCTGCTCCCCGAGCTCGCCGAGGCGTACGCCGCCCGGGCCGAAGGCCGTACCCCCGCCCTCGAAGCCGAGGCGACCGGGCTGCGCGCCTGGACGGCGCAGCTGCTGGAGCACGCCCACACCCGGGCCCGTACCGCCGAGGCCACCTACTGGCGGACCGCGCTCGCCGGGCCGCAGGCACCGCTGTCCCGTACGCCCGTCGACCCGCGCCGCGACACCACCGCCACCCTGCGGACCCTGCGCCGCACCCTGCCCGCGGACCGCACCGCGCCCCTGCTGACCGCCGTGCCGCAGGCGTTCTCCGCCGGCGTGGACGACGTCCTGCTGGCCGGCCTCGCCCTCGCCGCCGCCGACTGGCGCCGGGCCGCGAACCCGGCCCTGCCCGCCGCCTACACCGGCGCCCTCCAGATCGACCTGGAAGGCCACGGCCGCGGCGGCAGCGACACGGCCGGGCTCACCCCCGACCTGTCGCGCACGGTCGGCTGGTTCACCACCGTCCACCCCGTCCGCCTGGACGTCTCCGCGCTCGACGTGCCCGCCGCCCTGGCCGGCGGCCCGGCGGCGGGCGACGCCCTCAAGCGGGTCAAGGAGCAGCTCCGGGCGGCCCCCGACCGGGGCCTCGGCCACGGTCTGCTGCGCCACCTCAACGCGCAGACCGCGCCGCTGCTCGCCGCGCTCCCCGCCTCGCAGCTCCTCTTCAACTACCGGGGGCGCACCGACCACCAGGGCGGACCGCGCGACGGCCGCTGGCCCTTCGCCCCCGACGCGGAGCGGGCCGCCGTCGCCGAGGGCGCCGCGCCCGACCCGGCCATGCCGGTGCCGTACCCGCTGGAACTCGACGCCGTCGTCACCACCGGCGCCGACGGCCGGCCGGAACTGGCCGTCGAATGGAGCTGGCCGCAGGCCCTGTTCACCGACGAGCAGGTGGCCGACCTCGCCGACCGCCTGTTCACGGCGCTCGACGCCCTCGCCCGGCACACCGCCGACCCGCACGCGGGTGGCATCACGCCGTCCGACGTCCGCCTGGTCAGCCTCGACCAGAAGCGCATCGACCGCCTCGAAGCCCGCCTGCGCAGGCGCCGATGAACCCCGACCGGCCGATGAGCCCCGACCGGCAGCCCACCGCCCCCACACCCTCCTGGACCGAGAACCCCACCATGAACGACGCCACCGCACCGACCCAGGCCGACTCCGCAGCGGGGTCCGCGCTGGAGGACGTCTACCCCCTGTCCTCCCTCCAGGAGGGCCTCCTCTTCCACGCCGTCTACGACGAGGACGCCCGCGACGTCTACGTCGTCCAGTCCCACCTCGACCTCGAAGGCCCGCTGGAGACCGCTGACCTGACGGCCGCCGCCGACGCCCTGCTGCGCCGCCACGCCAACCTGCGCGCGGGCTTCTGGTACGACGACGGCGAGGAGCCCGTCCAGTTCGTCCCGCGGGACGTCGACACCCCGGTGCGGGAGCGCGACCTCACCGCCCTCGCCGGTGACGCGGCGGCACAGGAGGACGCGGTCCGCACGGCCATGGCCGAGGACTGGAACTACCGCTTCGACCTCGCCGAACCGCCCCTGCTGCGGCTCACCCTGCTGCGCCTGGACGCGGACCGCGCCCGCCTGGTGATCACCTGCCACCACCTCCTCCTCGACGGCTGGTCCATGCCGATCCTGGTCCGGGAGCTGCTCACCCTGGTCGGCTCGCGCGGCGACCTCGCCGTCCTGCCGCCCGTCCGCCCCTACCGCGACCACCTCGAACTGCTCGCCACCCGCGACACCGAGGCCGCCCGCCGGGCCTGGGCCGCCGCCCTCGACGGGTTCACCGAGCCCCACCCGGTGGCCCCCGGCGCCGCCCTCGGCGCGGCCGTCGAACCCGGCACCGTCGAGACCGAGGCGGGCGCCGAACTCACCGCCGCCGTCACCGCCGTGGCCCGCGCCCGCGGCCTGACCCTCGGCAACGTCGCCCACACCCTCTGGGGCGTCCTCGTCGGCTCCCTCACCGGCGCCGCCGACGTCGTCAGCGGCACGACCGTCTCCGGCCGCCCGGACGACCTGTCCGGCGCCGACAGCATGGTCGGCCTGTTCATCAACACCCTGCCGGTCCGTGTCCGGCTCGCCCCCGACGCGACCCTCGCCGGGACCGCCGCCGCCGTCCAGGCCGAGCAGGCCGCCCTCATGGACCACCAGCACCTCGGCCTCGGCGGCATCCAGCGGCTCACCGCCGTCGACGGGCCGCTGTTCGACACCCTGCTCGTGGTCGAGAACTACAGCGGCAGCGACGACGTCTCCGACACCCTCGGCGCGGCCGCCGCCGCGAGCGGGCTGCGCGTCACCGGCCTCGGCGCCCGCGACGCCACGCACTACCCGCTGACGATGTCCGTGCTGCCCGGCGCCACCCTGCGCCTCGAACTCGGCTACCGGCCCGACCTGTTCGACGCCACGGCGGCCCGCCGCGTCACCGACCGCTTCCTGCGCCTGCTCACCCTCTTCGCCGACCAGCCCGACACCCCGCTCGCCCGGCTCGACACCCTGCTGCCCGGCGAGGGCGAGGAGCTGACCGCCGCCGCCGACGGCGGCGAACACCCCGTCCCGGCGGGCACGGTCACCGACCTGTTCACCGCGCAGGCCGCCCGCACGCCCGACGCCACCGCCCTGGCGGGCCCGGCCCTCGGCGGCGGCACCGAGCAGGTCTCCTTCGCCGAACTCGACGCGCGCTCCGACCGGCTCGCCCGGCTGCTCCGCGACCGCGGCCTCGGCGCCGAGCGCGTCGCCGCCCTCGCCCTGCCGCGCTCCACCGCGTCCGTCACCGCGATCCTCGCCGTCCTCAAGGCCGGCGGCGCCTACCTGCCGCTGGACCTCGACCACCCCGACGAGCGCCTCGCCCTGCTCCTGGACGACGCCCGGCCCGCCCTCCTCGTCGCCACCCGCGAGGTCGCCGCCCGGCTGCCCGAACTCCCCGGCACGGTCGTTCTCCTCCTCGACGATCCGGACGTCCGCGCCGCCCTCGACGCGCTGCCCGCCGGGCCGCTCACCGACGCCGAGCGCGGCGAGCCCGTCGCCCCCGGCCACCCCGCGTACATCATCCACACCTCCGGCTCCACCGGCCGTCCCAAGGGCGTCGTCATCGAGCACCGCGGCCTCACCGCGCTCGCCCACGACCACCTCGACACCGTCTTCGCCGACGCCGTCCGCGCCACCGGCCGCGACCGGCTGCGCGCCCTGCACACCGCCTCGTTCTCCTTCGACTCCTCGTGGGAGCAGCTCATCTGGCTGGTCGGCGGCCACGAACTGCACGTCCTCGGCGAGCACGAGCGGCGGGACGCCGAGGGCGTCGTCGCGTACGCCCGGGAGCACCGCGTCGACACCCTCGACGTCACCCCCACCTACGCCCAGCAGCTGCTGGACAGCGGGCTGCTGGACGCCGACGCCCCGCACCGCCCGGCCGTGCTGCTGCTCGGCGGCGAGGCCGTGCCCGAGGCGCTGTGGGCGCGGCTGCACGGCGCGCCCGGCCTGACCTGCGTCAACTACTACGGGCCCACCGAGTTCACTGTCGACGCCCTCGCCGCCGACCTCGCCGACAGCCCCACCCCGACCGTCGGCCGGCCGCTCCGCAACACCCGCGCCCACGTCCTGGACGGCTGGCTGCGGCCCGTGCCCGTCGGCGTCCCCGGCGAGCTCTACCTCGCCGGCGCCCAGCTCGCCCGCGGCTACCTCGACCGCCCCGCCACCACCGCGTCCCGGTTCGTCGCCGACCCCTACGGGCCGGCCGGCAGCCGCATGTACCGCACCGGCGACCTCGTCCGCCGCCGCCCGGACGGCGGCCTGGACTTCCTCGGCCGCACCGACGACCAGGTGAAGATCCGCGGCTACCGCATCGAACTCGGCGAGATCGAGGCCGTCCTCGCCGACCACCCGGCCGTAGGCCACGCCGCCGTCCTCGTCCGCACGAGCGCGTCCGGCGTCAAGCGCGTCGTCGCCTACGTCGTCCCCGCCCCCGGCGCCACCCCGGACACCGGGGAGCTGCGGGCCGCCTGCGCGGCGCGGCTGCCCGAGTACATGGTGCCGTCCGCCTTCGCCGTCCTCGACGCGCTCCCGCTCAACGTCAACGGCAAGATCGACCGGACCGCGCTGCCGTCCGACGACGCCCTCGACTACGCCGGGCACACCGACGACCGCGAACCGGCCGACGCCACCGAGGCGCTGCTCTGCCGCGTCTTCGCCGAGGTCCTCGACCTGCCCCGGGCCGGCGTCCACGACGACTTCTTCCGCCTCGGCGGCGACAGCATCACCTCCATCCGCCTCGTCGGCGCCGCCCGCGCCGAGGGCCTCGCCCTCAGCCCCCGCGACGTCTTCGAGGGCCGCACGCCCGCCGGGCTCGCCGAGCGCGCCCGCGGGGGAACGGCCGCCGACGAGCCGTTCACCGCCCCCGAGCTGCCCCGGCCGAGCGACGAGGCCCTCGCCGCCGTGCCCGCGGGGGCCGAGGTCTGGCCGCTCTCGCCGCTCCAGCGCGGCCTCCTCTTCGAGGCCCTCTACGACGAGGACGCGCTCGACGTCTACACCTCCCGCGACGTCGTCACCCTCCGCCGGCCCGTCCCCGTCGACGTGCTGCGCACCGCCGTCACCGCCGTCCTCGACCGCCACCCCAACCTGCGCGCCGGCTTCCTGCACGACGGCCTCGACGAGCCCGTCCAGTACGTCCCGGACGCCGTGGACGTGCCCGTCACCGAGGCCGACCTGCGCGGTCTCGCGCCCGAGGCCGCCGAGACCGAACTCGCCCGGCTCCGTGACGCCGAGGCCCGCACCCGCTTCGACCTGACGAACCCGCCGCTGCTGCGCCTGGTCTCCGTCCTCACCCCCGACGGCCGGCAGCACGTCCTCGTCACCAACCACACCCTCCTCTGGGACGGCTGGTCGTCCGGGCTGTTCCTCCAGGAGCTGCTGGCCCACTGCCACGCCCTCGTCACCACCGGCTCCCAGGCGAGCCCCGAGGGCGAAGAGCCGCTCCCGTACCGGGACTTCCTCGCCTGGCTGCACGCCCAGGACACCGCCGCCGGCGAGGAGGCGTGGCGCACGGCCCTGGCCGGCGTCGAGGAGCCGACGCTCGTCGCCCC
>NZ_JAIQLH010000285.1 GCF_020037025.1 Streptomyces huiliensis
GTGGCGCACGGCCCTGGCCGGCGTCGAGGAGCCGACGCTCGTCGCCCCGCACGCCTGCGAGCGCGCCTCGCTCCTGCCCGAGGAGCACACCACCGAGCTCACCGCCGAACTGAGTGCCCGGATCACGGGCTGGGCCCAGGCCCACGGCCTGACCCTCAACACCGTGCTCTCCGGCGTCTGGGGCCTGCTGCTCGCCGGGCTCACCGGCCGGCAGGACGTGGTCTTCGGGACGACCGTCTCCGGCCGTCCCGCCGACCTGCCGGGCATCGACCGGACGGTGGGCATGTTCCTCAACACCGTCCCCGTCCGCGTCCGCCTCGACCGCGACGAGACCGCGTCCGGCTTCCTCACCCGCCTCCAGCGCGAGCAGGCGGCCCTGCTGCCGCACCACCAGCTCAGCCTGGGCGCCATCCAGCGCACCACCGGCCTCGGTCGCCTCTTCGACACCCTCCAGGTGCTCCGCAACACCCCCGTCGACCAGGACGAGCGCGACCGCGTCGGCGAGGCCCTGGGCGTCGAGGGCGTCACGGACGTCGACGCCACGCACTTCCCGCTCATCTTCACCGCCAACCCCGGCGAGCGGCTCACCTTCGACTGGAAGTTCCGTCCGGACGCCTTCGACCGCGCCACGGTCGAGGAGCACGCCGGCCGGCTCGTCACCCTGCTCGACCGCGTCACCGCCGGCCCCGACGTGCCCGTCCGAGCCCTGGACGTGCTGACCGAGCGGGAACGCGGCCTGGTGCTGGGGGAGTGGGCGGCGACGGACCGCGAGCTGCCGGACGCCTCGGTGGCCGACCTGCTGGCCGAGCGCGCCGCCGCCGTCCCGGACGCGGTCGCCCTCGTCGCCGGGGACCGCGTCTGGACCTACGCCGAACTCGACGCCCGCGTCAACCGCCTCGCGCGGCTGTTCCTCGCCCGGGGCGCGGGCCCCGACCGCGTGGTCGCCCTCGGGCTGCCCCGGTCGCTCGACATGGTGGCCGCCCTGTTCGCCGTCCTGCGCGCCGGCGCCGCCTACCTGCCG
>NZ_JAIQLH010000286.1 GCF_020037025.1 Streptomyces huiliensis
CGCCGCAGGCGCGCGCCGCGGCGGCGACGGCCGCCTCGTACAGCGCGCCGAGGTCGGCGCCCTCCTCCAACTCCACGCGGGCGGCGAGCCGGTGGCGCGGCCGGGCGGGCGCGTCCACCAGGCGCCGGACGCCGTCCGCCGTCCGGTCCGCGCCGATCAGCACGACCGGCTCGTCGAGGCCGCGGGCGAGGTCGAACGAGCGCAGGGCCGACTCCACGTCGAGCGCCCGGTAGCCGCGCGTCTCCCCGAGGGCCGCCAGCTCGTCACCCTCGCTCATCCCCGTGTCCCGCCAGCTGCTCCACGCCAGCGACTGGGCGTCCAGCCCCCGCGCCCGCTGACGGACCGCCAGCGCGTCGAGGAAGGCGCACGCCGCCGCGTAGGGGGCGCCGAACGCGGCCCCGAAGGTGCCGTTGACCGAGGAGAAGGAGACGAACGACCGGACCGGATGCCGGGCCGCGAGCCGGTCCAGGACGCACGCCCCGCCCACCTTGGCCGCGATCGCCGCGCGCCAGGCCGCCGGGTCGAGGTCGGCCGCCGCCCGCCGTTCGATCGTCCCGGCGAGGTGGAGGATCCCGGTCAGCGGGGTCGACCAGGCGTCCGTCGCGGCGGCCACGGCCGCGTCCAGCGCCGCCTCGTCGGTGACGTCGACGGCCGCGTAGCGGACCTCCCCGAGTTCGCGCAGCCGCCGCAGCACCGCGGCGGCCCGGGCGCGCGGGTCGTCCGGAGCCGGGTCTCCGGCGTCCGGGGCCGGCAGCGGGGTGCGGCCGACCAGGAGCAGCCGTACCCCGGGCTCGGTGGTGAGCAGGTGCTCGGCGAGGTGGGCCGCGACGCCGCCCAGCCCGCCCGTCACCAGGACGACACCGTCGCCGTAGGCGGGGACGGCGACCGACTCGGGCACCGGTACGGGGACCAGCCGGCGCACCCGGCGCCCGCCGTCCCGCCGGCACACCTCGGCGTCGGCCGGAGCGACCGCGAGTTCCGCGGCGATCAGCGCCGCCACGTCGTCCGGCTCCCCGTCGCCCGGCACGGCCAGCGTGCCCGCGGACAGGCCAGGACGCTCGTCCCGCAGCGAGGGCAGGAGTCCGGCGAGGGTCGCGTGCGGCAGGTCCCCGCCGGTGACGCACCGCAGGTCGACGGCGTGGCCCGCGTGGTCCGGGGCGGCCAGCGCCCGGTCCAGGGCCAGGACCGACGCGGCGCCGGACCGCTGGGCGTCGAGCACCCCGCCGGCGTCCAGGTCGCGGCCGGACGGCTCCAGCGGCCCGAGGTGCACGACGCGGTCCGGGCGGCGGTCGTCGGCCGCCAGCCGGTCGAGCAGCGCCGTGAAGTCCGACGCCTCGTCGGGACGGACCGTGTACCGGGCCGCGTCCCGCCGCCCGAAGCCCGGCCCGGCCACCGCCGTCGTGGCGCGTCCGCCCTCCCGGCGCACCAGGGCGGCGAGCCGCTCGGCGACCAGCGCACCCCGCGGCCCCGCCGCCACGATCAGCACGGACGTGCCGGCCGGGGGAGCGGTGGCCGGGCGCGCCACCGGCGACCAGACGGGACGCAGGAACCAGTGCGGAACCGTCGCCGCCGTCCCGAGCAGCACCTCGGCGGCGCGCGCCACCGCGTCGAACTCACCGGCCTCGAACCGCTTGCGCAGCTGCGTCCGCTGGATCTTGCCGATCTCGGTCTTCGGGATCACCGCCGTCTCGACGGGCAGCACGTGCGCGGGCGCCACGCCGACCTCGCGGGCCACCTTGCCCCGGATCGCCCGCAGCGCGGCCGCCGCGGCCTCCCCGGTGTCGTGCCCGGGGGCCAGGTGCGCGAACAGCGCGAGCTGGTCGGTGGCGGCGGAGGCGTCCGTGCGGACCGCGACCGCCGCGGTGAACGAGCGCACCACCACCGGCAGTTCCTCGACGCACGCCTCTATCTCGTGGCTGAAGTGGTTGACGCCGTTGACGATGATGACGTCCTTGGCGCGCCCGGTGATGTACAGCTCGCCGTCGCGCAGGAACGCCAGGTCGCCGGTGTCGAACCAGCCGTCGGCGGTGAACGCCTCGGCGTTGGCCGCCGCGTTGTCGTGGTAGCCGGACGTCACCGAGGCGCCGCGGACCTGGAAGCGGCCGACCTCGCCCTCCGGCAGCAGACGCAATTCCTCGTCGACCACGCGCATGGCGAACCCGGGGTACGGCCGCCCGCAGCTGACGAAGGTCTCGTCGCCGCCGGACGGCGGCTGCGGGTCGAGCACCGTGTCCGTGACCACCGAGCACGTCTCGGACATGCCCCAGCCGGGGTGCATCACGTCGGACGGCAGCCCGTGCGGCGCCAGGGCCTGCAGGAACCGGCGGTTGGTCGCACCGACGACGACCTCGCCCGCATTCATGATCAGCCGTACGGGGGAGAGGTCCCACTCCCGGCCGGCGAGCCGGCCGGCCTGCTCGGCGACGAGGCCGAAGGCGAAGTTCGGCGCCCACGTGACGCTGACGCGCCACCGGTCAGCCAGCTCCCACCAGCGCAGCGGGTCCTCCAGCACCCAGCCCGTCGGGGCGTGCACCTGCCGGGCGCCGAGGTAGACGTCGCGGAGATGGAACATCACGACGCCGGTGACGTGGTCGAGCGGGATCCAGTTCAGCGAGACGTCGTGCTCGGTCAGGGAGTTGGCCGCCGCCGCGGCGACGGCCCGGCTCAGCACGTTGCCGTGCGTCAGCCGCACCGCCTTCGGAAGTCCCGTGCTGCCCGAGGTGAGCAGCATGAGCAGCAGGTCGTCGGGGCGTGCCTGATGCCAGTCGCGGTCCGGGGCGGCCGCGCGCAGGGCGTCCACGGTCACGACGCGGGGGTCCGGCCACTCCCGGCGGGCCGCGAGCTCCGCCAGGCCGTCGGCACGGTCCGCGGAGGTGACGACGACCGGCCGACCCAGCATGCGCCAGACGCCGTCGAGCTTGTTCACGGCCGCGGAGTCGGTGGCGTACGTGGGCGGAACGGTGAGCGGAACGACGGTGACCCCGGCGGCGATGGCGCCCCAGAGCGCGGCCACGAAGTCCTCGGTGTCGTCGCACTGGAGGACCACCTGGTCGCCGGCGCGCAGGCCCAGGGCCCGCAGCCCGCCCAGGACCCGGTCGGCCTCCTCGATCAGCGAGGCGTACGAGCGCCGGCTCTCGGTGCCGTCCGCGCGCACGTGGACGATCTCGGCGTGGTCGCCGCCCGTCGCGGCGCGGCGCAGGGCCTCGGGCCAGCCGTCGACCGCCGCCGGGGGCAGCGGCGGGCCTTCGGAGAGCGACAGCGCGCGGCCTGCTCCGTGAACGGCGGCCGGCCCGGCGGTGGCCGCCGCGGTACGCGGGCGGGTCGCCGGCCGGAGGGCTTCCAACTCCTCGGGGACGTCCTCGCGTCCGGCCGCCGCCGCCCGTACGCCGGGCACGGCCGCGAGTGCGGCGCGCCAGCCGTCGGCGGCGGTGTCGTCGACGACCGGCAGCCGGTGCAGGGCGGCCACGTCGAGGTCACCGGCGGCGGTACGCGGGAGGACGGTCACGGCCGTCACGCGGGGCGTCCCGTCGCCGCCCTCCTCCGCGAGGAGCCGGCGCGCGTCGTCGTCCGCGCCCGGTCGCGCGGGGACGACCCACACGACCGGGCCGCCGTCGGAGGGCCGGGTGACCGCGACGTCCGCGACGGCGGACAGGGCACGCACACGGCTCTCCAGTGCCGCGTCGTCGGACAGCGCCTCAGGGGCGCTGTCCCGCCCGGCGAGCAGGCCGTCCGGGACGAGGTCGTCCAGGCGCGCCCCCGGGTCGGCCGCGGCCCGGGCGAGGACGGCGACCAGACCCTCGGCGAGCAGGCGCGCGGTGTCCGGCTCGAACAGGTCGCGGGCGAACTCGACGTGACAGGTCAGACCGCCGGGTGCCGAGCCGTCGTCCCCGACGTGCTCGGTGATGTCGAAGAACAGGTCGAACTTCGCGGTATCCGTCGCGCTGGGGCGCAGCGGCACCGGCGGGCCGCCCAGCGACACCGCGGCGGCGGCGTTGTTCTGCAGTGCCAGCATCACCGTGAACAGCGGATGACGCCCCGGCACGCGCGGCGGGTTGACCAGCTCCACCACCTGCTCGAACGGCAGGTCCTCGTGCGCCCACGCGGCCCGGTCGGCCTCCTGGACGCGGGCCAGCAGCTCGGCGACGGCCAGCGAGCCGGAGGTGTCGGTGCGCAGGACGACGGTGTTGGTCACCAGCCCCACCACGTCGTCGAGCGCCTGGTCGTGCCGCCCGGCGACCGGGGTGCCGATCGCGAGGTCCGTACCGGCGCCGAGGCCGGTGAGCAGGGCGGCGACGCCCGCGTGCAGCACCGTGAACAGGCTGACGCCGTGCGCCCGCGCCAGCTCCCGCAGGGCCGCGTGGGCCTCCGGATCGACGGCCAGGTCGACGGCGCCGCCCCGGCCGGTCGGACGGGCGGGCCGCGGGCGGTCGAACGGCAGCGCGGTCTCCTCCGGCAGCCCCCGCAGCGCGGTGCTCCAGAACTTCTCGTCACGTCGGGCGGCGGCGCCGGCCGGGTCGAGACGGTCGTGCTGCCAGAGCACATAGTCCGCGAACTGCACCGGGAGCGAGGCGAGTTCGGGTGCCCGGCCGGCGGCGCGTGCCGCGTACGCCGAGGTGAGGTCCTCGGCCAGCGGCCGCAGCGACCAGCCGTCGGCGACCAGGTGGTGCAGCAGCAGGACGAGCGTGCGCCCGCCGTCCGCCGGTCCGTACAGGCCGGCCCGCAGGCCCGGCTCCCGGGTGATGTCCAGCCGCCGCCGCGCGGCGGCCCCGACGTGCGCGCCGATCTCCTCGGCGGGGCAGTCGACGACGTGCAGCGGCACGGCCGCCGGTTCGCGGACCTCCTGGTACGGCACGCCGGCCGCGGCCGGGAAGACCGTGCGCAGGCTCTCGTGGCGGGCGACGACGTCACCCAGCGCGGCGGCGAGCGCGTCGGCGTCCACGCGGTTCGGCAGGGGGAGCACCAGCGGGATGTTGTACGTCGGCCCGTCGTCGAGCCGGTCCAGGAACCACAGGCCCCGCTGGGCCGGCGACAGCGGCAGGCGCTCGGGCCGGTCGGCCGGGCGCAGGGGGGTGCGCGCGGGCGGTGCGGTGGCCAGCCGGGCGGCGAGGCCCGCCGCGCAGCGGGCGGCGAACACGTCGGCCACGCCGATCTCGACACCGAACCGGGCGCGGATCATCGTGGCGGCGCGGGCGGCGGTGAGCGAGTGGCCGCCGGCGGCGAAGAAGTCGTCGTCCGGCCCGATCCGTTCGATCCCCAGCACCTCGGCGAGGATCTCGGTGAGCGCCCGCTCCTCGGGGCCGTCGGGCTCCCGCGCGGCGGCCGTGGGCTCCGGCGGCTCGGGGAGGGCGTCCCGGTCGAGCTTGCCGTTGGCGGTGGTGGGGAGCTCGGTGAGGGGGACGACGGCCGTGGGGACCATGTGCTCGGGCAGGCGCGCGGCGAGGTGGTCGTGCCAGCGCCGGGCGCGGGCCTCGACCCCGTCTTCCCCGTCCTTCCCCGCCGGGGAGGGTACGACCCAGGCGACGAGCCGGGGTCCGCCCGCGCGGTCGTCACGGGTGCCGACCACCGCCGCGGCGACCTCCGGATGCTCGGTCAGCACGGCCTCGATCTCGCCCGGTTCGACCCGGAAGCCCCGGATCTTGACCTGGTGGTCCAGGCGCCCGAGGAACTCCAGGGCGCCCGTGGGCAGCCGCCGCACGAGGTCGCCGGTGCGGTAGCGCCGGCCCGCCACCGGGTCCTCCGGGAAGCGCTCGGCGGTGAGGTCCGGCCGCCCGAGGTAGCCGACGGCCAGCTGGTCCCCGGCGATGTACAGCTCGCCGGGCTCGCCGGGCGGTACCGGCGCCCCCCAGGGGTCGAGTACGTCCAGCCGGGTGTTCCAGACGGCGCGGCCGATCGGCACCGTGGCGCCCGGCGCGCCGTCGCGCAGCGGCCACCAGCTCACGTCGATCGCGGCCTCGGTCGGGCCGTAGAGGTTGAAGACCTCCGCGCCGGTGACCTCCTCGGCCCGCCGCGCCGCCTCGGTCGGCAGGGCCTCGCCGCTGCACAGGATCCGCCGCAGCGCGCGCGGCCGGGCGGCGGCCGGCTCGCCGAGATAGGCGACGAGCATCGACGGGACGAAGTGGGCGGTCGTGATGCCCGCCTCGTCGATCGCCGCGGCGACCCGCGCCGGGTCCCGCTGCGCGCCGGGGGCCGGCAGCACCAGCGCCGCCCCGCTGATCAGGGGCCAGAAGAACTCCCAGACCGAGACGTCGAACGCGCAGCTGGTCTTCTGCAGCACCCGGTCGCCCGGGCCCAGCCCGAACCGGTCCTGGGTCCACAACAGCCGGTTGACGGCGGCCCGGTGGGCGACGGCGACGCCCTTGGGGCGGCCGGTCGAGCCCGAGGTGTGGATGACGTAGGCCAGGTCGTCGGGGCCGGGACCGGCCGGGGCCGCGCCCGTGCCGTCGGCCCGCAGGGCGAGGACGTCGACGACTTTCAGCTCCGCCGGCAGTGCGACGGGCGCGGGTCCGGCGGTGAGGACCGCGACGGGCCGGACGTCCTCCAGGACGGCGGCGAGCCGGGCCGGCGGGTGGTCGAGGTCCAGCGGCGCGTAGGCCGCGCCGGTCCGCAGCACCGCGAGCAG
>NZ_JAIQLH010000287.1 GCF_020037025.1 Streptomyces huiliensis
GCGTAGGCCGCGCCGGTCCGCAGCACCGCGAGCAGGCTCACGACCAGGGCCGTCGAACGCGGCTGGGCGACCGCGACGATCGTCCCCGGGCCCGCGCCGAGCCCGGTGAGGCCGCGGGCCAGCCGGTCCACCCGCTCGCCGAGCTCGCGGTAGGTCAGCTCCGGCGTGCCGTCGGCGGGCACCAGAGCGACGGCGTCCGGCGTCCGCGCGATCTGCTCGGCGACGAGCCGGTCCAGGGTGGTGACCGGCACCGGGTGGGCGGTGTCGGCGTCGGCGGCCAGCGCGCGGTGCTCGGCCTCGTCGAGCAGGTCGACTCCGGCGAGCGTGGTCTCGGGGGCGGCGGTCACCGCGTCCAACAAGCGTATGAAACGGCGCAGTTCGCCGTCGGACCAGGCGGGGTCGTCGGGGGCGCCGGCCACCTGGAGTGCGCGGACGCGGTCCTCGCCGAGGACCGCCGTGACGGCGGGGCCGGTCGCGGGAGCCGCGGAGACGAGGTGCAGCGCCGCGTCGCGGTCCGCCGTCCCGGCCCAGCGCGCGACGGTCACGGACGGGCCGGATACGCGCCCGTCCGCCGTCGCGCGGTGGCCGCGCCCGTCCTGGACCACGGCGACGGTCTGCGCGAGCGTCGTGGTGCCCGTGAGGTCCAGCGGCAACGGGACGGGGGTGCCATCGGCGGCCGGGACGTACAGCTCGACCGCGCCGCTCCCATGGCGGCGAGCGGTGAACATCGCGACGGCGGCGGCCACGAAATCCCGTATACCTACCCCGAGTTCGCGGGATCCTTCCATCATCCGGCGGCCGAGCGCGGCCGGGACCGCGATCTCGCGGTGCCCGGAGCCGGAGCCGGCGGGCCGGGAATCGGCCGCGACGTCCGCGACGTCCGCGATGCCGTCCGGCGCCCCGGCGAGCGCGGCCACGCGCCGGGCCAGGGCCAGCGCGGCGCGGTCGTCGGACTCGGGACCGTCCGTACGCCGGAACCACAGGTGGTGCTCCGGTCCGAGCGCGAGTACCGCGTGACCGCGGGCCGCCGCGGCCGGGCGCGCCAGCTCGGCCCGCATCCAGGCCAGGGCCGCGCCGGCCGGGTCGCTCTCACCGGAGAGATCGACGAGTTCGGCCGGCCCGCGTGGCACGCCCTCACCGTCCGCCGACGCGTCCACCGCCCCGCCCGCCGGTCCGGACGCCGTCTCACCCGTCGGCCCGTCCACCGGCCCGGCCGCCGCCTCGCTCACCGCGCGGGCGCCCGCCACGCGGAGGACCTCGCGGTCGACCGGCCCCCGGAGGTCCAGGTAGTGGCCGGTGTCGTAGACCGGACCCACCGCTCCCAGGTCGTCGACGGCCGTGTCGGGACCGGCCGCGGCGAGCGCGCCTAGCAGGCGCCCGAGCCCGCGGCCGTGCGCCAGCGCCGTCGGCGCGTCGTACCGGAGGGCGTTGGCCTCGACCTCCAGGGCGGTGAGCTCGCCGTCCTCGGCGAGGTCCACGACGAACGCGATGTCGTCGACGGGCCCGGGGGAGAGGTCCACGACCGGCAGGCGCCGGCCCAGGAGCCCGATCGTGGTGTCGTAGCTCTTGATGTTGACCTGGGCGGTGGTGAACTCGGACTCGTCGGTGACGCGCCCGAGGTCCCGGCGGATGTCCTCGACGCGGTACCGCCCGTGGCGGCGTAGCTCCCGCATGGCCGTCCGCAGCCGGGTGACCAGCGTGCCGACCGTGTCGCCGGCCGCGACCCGCAGCCGCAGCGGCAGCACGTTGACGGTGGTCGAGGGCAGGCGCGCGGCCGTGCCGCCCCGCAGGGCCAGCGGCAGGGCGAGGACGACGTCGGCGGCACCGGTCACCCGGTGCTGGTAGACGGCGGTGGCGGCGATCGCCAGGTCCGCGGTCGTGGCCGAGAGGCTCTCGGCGAGCCGGGCGAGGCCGGCCGGATCGGGCAGCACGTCGACGCGCGCCTTCAGCGGCGCGCCGCGCGCGGGCTCCGGAGGCGTGCCGGACAGGCTGACGGGCGTGGGGAGTTCGGCGAGTGCGTCCAGCCAGTAGGCGCGGTCCCGCGGCATCCGGTCGCCCGCCCGGTACCCGGCCTCCTCGTCCAGGTACGCGCCGAGGCCGCCGAAGGCGGGCTCACCGGGCGACCCGCCCGTGCGCAGCGCCTCGTGGATCTCCTCGATCCGCCGCAGGACCAGCGAGAACCCGTAGCCGTCGAGGAGCATGTGGTGGCAGCGGTGGAACCACAGGGCCCCGTCCCGCCACCGGAACAGGACCTCCCGCACCAAGGGCCGCCCCACGGGCGGCTGTTCGAGGTCGGCGCGCATCCGCGCCAGGGCGACGGCCTCCGGGTCGGGCCGCCCGGAGAGGTCGACGACCTCCACGCGGGGTGCCGTGCCGGTCCCGCGCTGGACGGGGACGTCGCCGTCCGCGCCCACCTCGACCGCGAGCCCCCACACCTCGCCGAGGGCCCGCTCGACCGCGCGCGCGAACCGCTCCGGGTCGACCTCGGCGGGCAGCCGCACGTACTGGCCTGTGGTGAAGACCGGGTTGGAGGTGTCACGCTGCTGGGCGAACCAGATCCCGGCCTGCGGGGCGGTCAGCGGACACGAGTCGGCAGCACGGTCGGGCATGGATGCACCTTCCACGTCGTTGCGGTGTGATCTTCCACGTCGTTGGGGGGGGGAGTTCGGGCCGGCACCGGGAGGTATGGCGCCGCCGGGCGGCCGGCACCGGGCGGGGCGGCATCAGGCGGCCGGCACCGGGCGGTCCGGCCCGGGCGGGGAGCGCGTCAGCCCGTTGCCGCGGCCCCGGCCCCGGTCCGCGAGTCCCGCACGATCTCCCACCATTCCTCGGGGGTCGGCCGTTCGAGGAAGTCGGCCAGGGGCGCGGTCACCCCGGCCGCGCGCCATTGCCCGATCAGCCGGGTGAGCGTCACCGAGTCGAGCCCGAGCTCGAACAGGTTGTCGTCCGGCAGGAGTTCCTCGTCCTCCATGCCGGCCGTCGCGGTCAGGGTCGCCAGCAGCGCGTCGAACGTCTCGGGGACGTCGGTGGTGTGGGGCTTCATGCGCGCCACGCTAATGACGCGGATCTAGGGATTTCCTCAGATGTGGCCCGCCACGGCGAGCCGGCCGGGCGCGGCGAACGGCAGGGGAGCAGGCCCGGTGGCGCCCATCACGATGTCGGCGAGGAGGTCGCCGACGGCGGCGGCGTGCTTGAACCCGTAGCCGTTGCACCCCCCGGCCAGCACGACCCGCGGGTCGGCCGGCGAGGCGCCGAGCACGAACTGCCCGTCGGCGGTCGTCGTGATCCCGCAGTGGAGGATCCGCGACGGGACGCGCCCCACCCCGGGGACGGCGGTGGCGAGCACCTCGCCGAGCCGCTCCCAGGGCCTGCTCGGGACCGCGGGGACGCCGAGTTCGGGGTCGTACGGGTCCGGGTCCGCCCCCTGCTCGATGCCGAGCTTGACGTGCCGGAGGTCGCCGTCGCCCTGGCCCCAGATGACGGTGTCCGCGTCGATCTCCCGCATGAACACCGGGAACAGCTCGCGGCGGAACAGCGCGGGGTCGCCGCTCGGCGGGAACCACGTCATGGGCAGGTGGACGGAGCGGACGCCCAGGCCGGGGGTGAAGTCCGGCAGCCAGCACCCGGGCGTGAGGACGACCCGGCCGGCGAGCAGGTCGCGCCCGGCGGTGCGGACCCGTACGCCGCCGCCCTCCGGCTCGACGCCGAGCACCTCGGTGCCGCGGAGCACGGTGGCCCCGCCGCGCTCCGCCAGCTCGACCGCGGCGCGGACCGAGTCCTCGGCCCGCAGGACGCCCGCCGAGGGCTCCCACACGCCCACATGGCCGTCGGGGATGCCGGCGTGCCCCGGGAAGCGGGCCGAGACCTCGGCAGGTTCGAGCACCTCGACCTCGACGCCGTGCGCCTCCGCCGAGGCGATGGTGCCGCCGGCCAGCCGGCCGTCGCGCGGGCCGATCAGCAGGCCCCCGGTGTTCTCGAAGAGCCGGCGGCCCGTGCCCGCCTCCAGCTCGCGCCACAGGTCCAGCGAGCGCCGGGCCACCGGCACGAGGGCCTCGTTCTCCAGGCAGGTCTCGCGGAACATGCGGTGACCGCCGTGCGAGGACCCGCGGGCGTGCGCGATGTCGAACCGCTCGACCCCCACCGCCCGGACACCGCGGGCGGCGAGCCGCCACAGCGTCATGGCCCCCCAGATCCCCAGGCCGACCACCACCACGTCGGGGCGGTGGGGGCCGTGCGACCGGTCGACGGACATCTTCGGTACCTCCTGGGAGTCAAGCGGGAATTGACGGAACGTCAGACAGTCGCGAACCGCGGCGCGATCTCGGTGGCGAACTCGGCGACCGCCCACCGCGCCTGCTCCAGCGGCGTCACGCCGTTGTTCATGTGCAGGCTGACGGTCACGTCGCCGCCGACCCGCTCGCGCACCCGCTCCAGCTGCTCGGTGATGTCGGCCGTGGTGCCGATCAGCACCTTGTCCTGCTCCCACGACTTGCGCAGGTCGGAGGAGGCGACCTTGTCGGCGAGCTTCTCGTACCCCGGGTACTGCGCGGTCGCGGCGCCCTGCCAGCTCTTGACGGCGCCGCTCATCTTGTCCAGGTAGTTGGACTCCGCCGCCTCGGCGGCCCGCCAGGCGCTGTCGCGGTCCCGGTCCAGGTAGCAGCTGTACTTGACCTGGATGCGCGGCGCGCGGTCCGGGTGGTGGGCGGCGAAGGCCTCGCGGTAGGCCGCGAGCATCTCCGCGAACTGCTCGCCGCTGGTGATGGTCGGCACGATCTGCAGGTTGTGCCCCTCGCGGCCGGCGGCGGCGCAGGACTCGGCGCTGGACGCCGAGGCCACGAACAGCGGAGGGTGCGGCGTCTGGTGCGGGCGCGGGGTGAGCGTCACCGGCCCGAAGCGGTGGAACTCGCCCTCGAAGACCACGTCCGTCCCGGTCCAGAGCGCGACGAAGGCCCGCAGCGCCTCGGTGAAGCGTGCCCGGCTCTCCTCCATCGACACCTCGAACGCCGTGAACTCGTGCGGCAGGAAGGCCCGTCCGACGCCGACGTCGACCCGGCCGCCGCTCAGCTGGTCCAGCATGGCCAGCCGCCCGGCCAGCTTGAGCGGGTGGTCGAAGGCGGGGATGACCGCACCGGTGGTGATGCGCAGCCGCTCGGTGCGCGCGGCGATGGCCGAGAGCAGGACCACCGGGTCGGGGCTGTAGCCCCCGTAGGGGCCGAGGTGGTGCTCGACCACCTGGACGTGCTCGTAGCCCAGCCGGTCGGCGTCGACGGCGAGGGCCAGGCAGTCGTCGAAGTAGTCGTGCGGCGCCTTGTCCCGCTCGTCGAGCGCGGGGAAGAAGGTCAGACCGAAATCCATGGGCTCCCCAAGGGTGAGAGGTGAGGTGGGTCGGAGCCGGAGCCTAGGCGGGGAGGACTGGGGAGATCCCTAGACATCCGTTGGTAGACAAGGGCCGTCGGCGGGAGTCGGACTCCCGCCGTCCTTGCCGACCTTCGAAAGGACCCCAGCGTGTCGAATCGGATGAGCAGCGAAGTACCCGAGATCCGGGTCAGCGACGAGCGGGTCAACCGCACGCTCACCGCGGTCAACGCCCGGGCGGCCGAGCACGACCGGTCGCTGTTCGAGCAGGTGCGTGACTCGCTGGCGGTCGCGGTCCCGCCGGAGGCGGGCACGCTGATGTACCAGCTCGTGCGCGCCACCCGGGCCGCCAAGGTGGTGGAGCTGGGGATGTCGCTCGGCGTCTCCACGGTCTACCTCGCCGCCGCCGTGCGCGACAACGGAGGCGAGGGGCGGGTCTACACGACCGAGATCGACGAGGCGAAGATCAAGCAGGGCCGCGCCACCCTGGCCGACGCCGGCGTCGCCGACCTCGTCGAGGTGCTGGAGGGCGACGCGCTCCAGACCCTGAACTCGGTGCCCGACGGCGTCCAGTTCGTCCTGCTCGACGGCTGGAACGAGAGCTACCTGCGGGTGATGAAGATCCTGGAGCCCAAGCTCGCGCCGGGCGCCCTCGTGCTCGCCGACGACGTCAACCTCTTCGGCGAGGGTTGCGTGGACTTCCTGGAGTACGTCCGCGACCCCGCGAACGGCTACCTGTCCGTCAACTTCCCGATGGGCGAGGGCCTGGAGCTCAGCATGCGCGTGGGCTGAGTCCCCGCGGGTCCCGGGCGTGCGGTCCGTCCGCACGCCCGGCCAGGAACCGACAGGAACCGAAAGGAAGACCATGACGGAACTGCGTGACGCGGTGCTGCGTGGCGCGTCCCCCGAGGAACTGCTGCGCGCCCCCCTCCCGGCCACCTACCGGGCCGCCCACCTGCGCGCCGAGGACGTCGGCATGTTCGACGGCACGGACGGCGACCGCGACGTGCGCAAGTCGGTGGCCGTGGGCCAGGTGCCGCTGCCCGAGATCGCGCCCGACGAGGTCCTGATCGCGGTCATGGCCGCCGCGGTCAACTACAACTCCGTGTGGTCGGCGACGTTCCTGCCGATGCCCACCTTCCGCTTCCTCGAGAAGTATGCCCGCCAGGGCGGCTGGGCCACACGCCACGACCAGCCCTACCACGTGATCGGCTCCGACTGCTCGGGCGTCGTCGTGCGCGTCGGCTCCGGCGTGCGCCGGTGGCGGGTCGGCGACCACGTGGTGATCCACCCGGTGCACGTGGACGACCAGGGCGCGGCCACCCACGACGACGCCATGATGGACGACCAGCAGCGCGCCTGGGGGTACGAGACGAACTTCGGCGCCTTCGGCGAGTACGCCGTCGCTCGTGCCAGCCAACTGGTCGCCAAGCCGGGCCACTTGACGTGGGAGGAGTCGGCGGCGAACACGCTGTGCACCACCACGTCGTACCGCATGCTCGTCGGCGCGCACGGCGCCCGGATGAAGCAGGGGGACGTGGTCCTGGTCTGGGGCGCGGCGGGCGGCCTGGGGACGTACGCCGTGCAGCTGGTCAAGAACGGCGGCGGTATCCCCGTCGCCGTCGTCAGCTCGCCCGCGAAGGCGGAGGCGGTCCGCCGGCTGGGCTGCGAGCACGTCATCGACCGGACTGAACTCGGGCTCACCGGCGACCCCTCGGACGACTTCGACGCCGTGCGGGAGATCGGCAAGCGGCTGGGCGCCCGCATCCGCGAACTCACCGGCCGCGACCCGGACATCGTGTTCGAGCACACCGGCCGGGCCACCTTCGCCCTCTCGGTGTTCGTCGTCCGCCGCGGCGGCACCGTCGTCACCTGCGGATCCAGCTCGGGCTACCGGCACCTGTACGACAACCGGTACCTGTGGATGAAGCTGAACACCGTCATCGGCAGCCACGGCGGAAACCTCCAGGAAGCCACCGAGAGCACCCGCCTGATCGCCTCCGGCGCGATCGTTCCGGCGCTCTCCGAGGTCCACCCCTTCGAGGACGTGGCCGAGGCGATGCGGCGGGTCCAGCTCAACGAGCACGTCGGCAAGGTCGCCGTCCTGTGCCAGGCCCCCACCACCGGCCTGGGCGTGACCGACCCGGAGCTGAGGGAACGGCTGGGGGAGGAGCGGACGGCACCCCTGCTGCGGGACTCCGCCTGACCGAAGTCCCCTGACCGGCAAGGGGATTGGCGTCAGTCTCCGGCGGCAGCCCGGACGGCGTCCGCGAGGGGCAGCTCCGCGCCCCGGCGGAAGGCGGCGGAGAAGCCGGACTCGCCGAGGGCCGTGCGGGCCGCGGCCGCGATCCGGTCCACGTCGGCGCGCTCGCCCGGCGGGAGCGGGCCGCCGGCGTTCCGGCGGGCGGCGTCCGC
>NZ_JAIQLH010000288.1 GCF_020037025.1 Streptomyces huiliensis
GCGCCCGCCGTGGGCGCCGCGCGCGCCGGCGCGCTGCTGGAGCGCCAGCTGACGCTGGCGCGGACGCGCGCCCACTCGGCGGCGCTCCAGGCGCTGGGCTCCGCGCGCTTCCACGCGGTCGCCGACGCCGTCGCCGTCCTGTCGACCGACCCGCCGCTGGACCCGGCCGCCCACGACCTGCGGGCCCAGGAAGCCCTCCCGCTGCTGGCCGAGCAGAGCCACCGGCTCCTCCTGGAGGCCGTCGACACCCTGCCCCTGGCCGCCGCCGGCCTGCCCTACAACGCCGAGGCCCTCTCCCACGGCCTCGCCGACGCGGGCGTCCCGGCGGCCGAGAGCCGGCAGGACGCCCCCTGGCACCAGGTGCGACTGCTGGTGCGGTTGCGCCGGTACGCGCAGGAGGTGCTCGACGAGCAGCGCCAGACGGAGGTGGAACCCGGCCTCACCACCCGGCTGCTGAGCGCCGGCCAGGCCCTCGACCGGCACCGCGACGCGGCCGAGTCCGCCGCCTACGCCGCGGCCGCCGCCCGCACCCCGCGCATCGCCCCCGCCACCGCCTACGCCCTCGGCGTCCTCCACGCCGATCAGCGGTACGAGGTCGAGGCGGCACGCTTCGCCTTCGGCCGGATCTGGCAGCGGACGGGGGTGGCTTCCCGGTGAGGCCGATAAGGCCGGAGGCCGGCACGGAGGACGCGGTCGTCCGCGCGGCGGGGTGCGTCCTGTGGCGGCACGGGCCCGACGGCGGCGTCGAGCTCGCGCTCGTCCACCGGCCGAAGTACCTGGACTGGTCCTTTCCGAAGGGCAAGCTCAAGCGGGGGGAGGACGCGTGGGTGGGGGCGCTGCGGGAGGTCCGCGAGGAGACGGGGATGGACTGCGTCCTGGGGCCGGTCCTCCCGACGTCCCGCTACCCGGTCGCCGACGGCCGCCTCAAGGAGGTCCGGTACTGGGCGGCCCGGTCCGCCGGCGGCACCTTTGCCCCCAACCGGGAGGTGGACCGGTTGGCCTGGCTGCCTGCCGACGAGGCGCGAGCTCATTTGACGCACGAGCGGGACCGGGGGCTGGTGGACGCGCTGCTGCGCGTCCTGGGGGAGTAGCCCCGGCCCCTCCAAACGCCGGACGGGCTGAAAGTGCCTGAGCGGGCACTTTCAGCCCGTCCGGCGTTTGAGGACGAGCGGCGGAGCCGCGAAAGGGGGTCTGGGGCGCAGCCCCAGGAAGCGGCGAAGGGGAGGGACCGGGGCGCGCCTACCCCCGAGGGGCCACCGCCTCCCACCGCACCGTGACCTCCCCCTGCCGCCACCGCCGAGGCCCGTCGGCGAGCGGCCAGTCGCCGGCCAGCGACGAGACGGCCCGGATCCACCGCTGCCGGGCACCGAGCGAAGCGTAAGGAGCGGCAGCCGCCCAAGCCCGGTCGAAGTCCCGCAGAAAAGCGTGCACGGGCTCCCCGGGCACGTTCCGGTGGATGAGCGCCTTGGGCAGCCGCTCCGCCAGATCCGACGGCGCCCCGAGCGACCCGAGCCGCGTCGCGAAGGTGACGGTCCGGGGGCCCTCCGGGCCCAGCGCGACCCACACGTGCCGCCGCCCGATCTCGTCGCAGGTGCCCTCGACGAGCAGCCCGTCGGGGTCGAGCCGGGCGCGGAGCCGCGCCCAGACGGCGGCGACCGACGCCTCGTCGTACTGCCGGAGCACGTTCGCCGCCCGGATGATCAGCGGTCGCCGGCCGGCCGGGAGGGGCACCTCGAAGCCGCCGTGGGCGAAGGTCAGCCCGTCGCGTTCGTAGGGTACGGCGGCGGCGACACGGGCCGGGTCGATCTCGACGCCGACCACCCGCGCGTCGGCGCGCACCCGGCGCAGCCGGTCCAGGAGCTCGACGGCGGTCCAGGGGGCGGCCCCGTAGCCGAGGTCGACGGCGACGGGGTCGGCGGCGCGGCGCAGCGCGGGGGCGTGGGCGGCGGTGATCCAGCGGTCCATCCGGCGCAACCGGTTCGGATTGGTCGTACCGCGCGTCGCCGTCCCGACGGGGCGGTGCTGCGGGGCGGGGGCGGGGCGGGCGGCGGCCATGCACCGAGCGTAAGCGGTTCCGGTTCTGCGCCGGACCGTGAGGGCCGGATCACTCTTTGG
>NZ_JAIQLH010000289.1 GCF_020037025.1 Streptomyces huiliensis
CGTAAGCGGTTCCGGTTCTGCGCCGGACCGTGAGGGCCGGATCACTCTTTGGTAAAGGAGGGAAGGGGAATCCCCGGCCCCGTGTTCGAAGGGTTGACCCCTGTCGTGGGTCGACCCTGACGTACGCACGCCCCCCACAGGCGGACGGAGGACCCGAACGGTGAGCCAGTACGCACCCCGGCGCGGCACGCGCCGTACCCGTACGCATGGCAGCCCCTTCTCCCGGCCGCAGCAGTTCCTGCGCCGCGCGCAGGGCCGGCTGCCGCGCCGCGTCGCGATGCTCAGCGTCCACACGTCGCCGCTGCACCAGCCCGGCACGGGCGACGCGGGCGGCATGAACGTCTACATCGTCGAGCTCGCCAAGCGGCTCGCCGCGCTCGGCATCGAGGTGGAGGTCTTCACCCGGGCGACCACCGGGCAGCTGCCGCCCGCCGTGGAGCTGGCGCCGGGCGTCCTCGTCCGGCACATCGACGCGGGCCCGTACGAGGGGCTGGCGAAGGAGGAGCTGCCGGCGCAGCTGTGCGCCTTCACCCACGGGGTGACGCAGGCGTGGGCGGGCCACCGGCCCGGCTACTACGACCTCGTGCACTCGCACTACTGGCTGTCCGGCCACGTCGGCTGGCTGGCGGCGGACCGCTGGGGCGTGCCGCTGGTGCACGCGATGCACACGATGGCCAAGGTGAAGAACGCGGCGCTGGCCGCGGGGGACACTCCGGAGCCGCAGGCCCGGGTGATCGGCGAGACGCAGATCGTCCGCGCGGCCGACCGGCTGATCGCCAACACGGAGGGGGAGGCGGAGGAGCTGGTCCGGCACTACGACGCGGCTCCGGACAAGGTCGCCGTCGTCCATCCGGGCGTCAACCTGGAGCGGTTCCGGGAGGCCGACGGCCGGGCCGCCGCCCGCGAGCGGCTCGGGCTGCCGCAGGACGCGCTGGTCCCGCTGTTCGCGGGCCGGATCCAGCCGCTGAAGGCGCCCGACGTGCTGCTGCGCGCGGTGGCCGAGCTGCTGGACCGCCGTCCCGCGCTGCGGTCGCGGATCGTGGTGCCGGTGGTCGGCGGTCCGAGCGGCAGCGGCATGGCGAAGCCGGAGGAGCTCCACAAGCTGGCCGCCCGGCTGGGCATCGCCGACGTGGTCAGATTCCGCCCGCCGGTCGACCAGGAGCGGCTGGCGGACTGGTACCGCGCGGCGTCCGTGCTGGTCATGCCCTCGCACAGCGAGTCGTTCGGCCTGGTGGCGGTGGAGGCGCAGGCGTGCGGCACGCCGGTCGTCGCGGCGGCGGTGGGCGGGCTGCCGGTGGCGGTCCGGCACGGGGCCAGCGGGTTCCTGGTGGACGGCCACGACCCCGTCGACTACGCCCGGGCGCTCGAACGCTTCGCGGACGCGCCGGAGCTCGCGGACACGATGGGCGCCGCCGCGGCGGCGCACGCCCGGTCCTTCGGCTGGGACACGGCGGCGGCCGCCACGGCCGCGGTGTACACCGAGGCGATCGGCGAACGGCGGCGTCGCCTACGCTCGGCACATGTCTGATCGGCACATGAATGACGCGAAGTCCGTCATCGAGCGCACGCTCGCCGAGGCCGGGCTGGAGTGGGAGAGCCCGTCCGACGGCACGTACGTCGTGAAGCTGCCCGGTACCCGGAAGCTGTCGACGACCGTGTCGCTGGTCGTCGGCAACCACTCCCTCTCCGTCAACGCCTTCGTGGTGCGCCGCCCCGACGAGAACCACGAGGCGGTGCACCGCTGGCTGCTGGAGCGCAACACCCGGCTGTACGGGGTCGCCTACGCGGTCGACCACCTCGGCGACGTCTACCTCGTCGGGCGGCTGCCGCTGGCCGCCGTCACGCCGGAGGAGGTCGACCGGATCCTCGGCGTGGTGCTGGAGAACGCGGACGGCAGCTTCAACACCCTGCTGGAGATGGGGTTCGCGAGCGCGATCCGCAAGGAGTACGCGTGGCGCACCGCGCGCGGCGAGTCCACGCGCAACCTGGAGGCGTTCGGGCGGCTGACGGGCGAGGACGGCCGGAAGGGCTGACCGGTTGACGGGTGGTCAGGCGGGCTCAGGCGGGCTCAGGCGGGCGACGTCTCCGCCTCCGGCCGCCCGGCCGCCGCCTTCCCCCGCGCCACCCGCGTCTCCGGCGCGCCCTCCTCCGGCAGGTCGCGGGTCAGCAGCCAGTACCCCGCGCCGGCGATGGTGCCGACCACCGCGCACCCGGCCCACAGCACGTTCGCCCCGAGCTCCTCGATGACCACACCGCCCGTCAGCGGCGCGACCAGGGACGACAGGGTCCAGGACAGCGAGAACACCCCCTGGTAGCGGCCCCGGGCGTGGAGCGGCGAGAAGCGCACCACCATGCCGGACTGGGTGGGGGCGTTGACGATCTCGGCGAGCGTCCAGACGACGATGGTCAGCGCGAAGAAGCCGACCGAGCCGGCGAACGCGGTCAGGCCGAAGCCGTACCCGGCGAGCAGCGCGGAAAAGACCAGCAGCATCCGGGGATCGCGGCGGGCGATGACGCGGGTCATCGGGATCTGGAGGGCGACGATCAGGATGCCGTTGACGGCCATGACCATCCCGTAGTCACGGGTCGAGAGCCCCTCCCGGCCCATCGCCACCGGCAGCGCCACCGAGCTCTGCGTGAAGATCAGCGCCACCAGGAAGGCCAGGCCCGTAACGCCCATGAACCGCCCGTCCCGCAGGACCGTGCCCAGCCCGACGGGGGGCGCTCCCTCGGCGCCGCCCGCCGGTGCGGACGGCTCGGGCCGCGACTCGGGGAGCGTGAAGTAGCACAGGACGGCGCAGGCCAGCGTGATCGCGGCCTCCCCGAGGAAGCCGGCCAGATAGCTGTACTCGGCGACGAAGCCGGCCGCCGTCGCGGAGACCGCGTAGCCGAGGTTGATCGCCCAGTAGTTGATCGAGTACGCCCGCAGCCGGTCCTCGGGCCGGACGATGTCGGCCATCATCGCGGTGACGGCGGGCCGCGAGGAGTTGCTCGCCAGCCCCACCAGGAAGGCGGCGCCCGCGATCCACACGGGGTCGTGCACGAAGCCGAGCAGCGCCACCGAGGCGGCGGTCGACACCTGCGCGGCCATCAGGGTGGGCCGCCGCCCGAGCCGGTCGGTCATCACCCCCGCCCCGATCGAGGCGATCACCCCGCCGAGCCCGTGCAGAGCGGCGACGAGCCCGGCGTACGAGGCGGAGTAGCCGCGCTCCAATGTCAGGTAGATGGCCAGGAACGTGGAAACGAACGAACCCAGCCGGTTGACCAGCGTGGCGACCCACAGCCACCAGAACGCCCGTGGCAGCCCCGCCACGCTCTCCCTCGCCGCCCTGCCCATGCGCGCTATCACGCGTCCGCCCCCTGATGTAAGCGCCGTCCCGGTTGTCCGCACCTTACGAGCCTCTGGCGTGAGCACGCCATCCAATTGACGGGGTTCGTCAAACGGCGCCGGGAATCCCGCCCGGACTCCCGCCGGGAGCGGCGCCCCCGCCCCGTCGATTACGCTCAAGGGCATGGCCGACGCACCGTACAAGCTCATCCTCCTCCGCCACGGCGAGAGCGAGTGGAACGCCAAGAACCTGTTCACCGGCTGGGTGGACGTCAACCTCAACGAGAAGGGCGAGAAGGAGGCCGTCCGCGGCGGAGAACTGCTCAAGGACGCCGGCCTGCTCCCTGACGTGGTCCACACCTCCCTCCAGAAGCGCGCCATCCGCACCGCGCAGCTGGCCCTGGAGGCGGCCGACCGTCACTGGATCCCCGTCCACCGCTCCTGGCGGCTGAACGAGCGCCACTACGGCGCCCTCCAGGGCAAGGACAAGGCCCAGACCCTGGCCGAGTTCGGCGAGGAGCAGTTCATGCTCTGGCGCCGCTCCTACGACACCCCGCCGCCCGCCCTCGAGGACGGCTCCGAGTTCTCCCAGAGCGACGACGCGCGCTACGCCTCCATCCCCCCGGAGCTGCGCCCCCGCACCGAGTGCCTCAAGGACGTCGTCGTCCGCATGCTGCCGTACTGGTACGACGGCATCGTCCCGGACCTGCTGGCCGGCCGTACGGTCCTGGTCGCCGCCCACGGCAACTCGCTGCGCGCCCTGGTCAAGCACCTGGACGGCATCTCCGACGCCGACATCGCCGGCCTCAACATCCCCACTGGCATCCCGCTCGCCTACGAGCTCGACGCCGACTTCCGCCCGGTCGTCCCCGGCGGCACGTACCTCGACCCGGAGGCCGCCAAGGCCGCGATCGAGGCCGTGAAGAACCAGGGCAAGAAGAAGTAAGACCGCCCCAAAGGGCCCGCCACCTGCGATTTCCTGCCAGGGGCGGGCCTTTTTGCTACCGCTGGGCCTTCTGTGGGCCGTCAGCGCGACTGCGAGCCGAGCGGACGCGGATGTCGAGGACGATCAGTAGGGCCACGGGGATCGCGATCTCCGCAGGGGCGCTGGCCCAAAGAGCGAGCGCCCCGCCGCCAGTGCCGATGAGCGCAATCGGTAAGTCGCGGGGGCGGATGTCGACGGTGACGCCTGTGCGTGGGACCATGGGGACCTCCATGTGCGTTCGGATCACTTGTCAAGGTGATGGCTGAGAGCGTGGCAATGGGGACGAATGCCGCCCCTGGCCGGGCGGCATTCGCATGCCATTGAGACTTTCCCATAGCCGTCGCCTGTCAGACAAACGCGCAGCTAAATGGCGTGTTCATCTCCTTGGACAAGTTGTCCATGGAGATGAACAGGTAGCCGCGATTGGCGAGTTATGCAAGGGCTCCCAGTGCAGGCTTTCATCGTGAGTCTTTCAGAGCGAGTCTTCCGTAGTGAACTCGTGAACCGCTTACCGGGAGCCGGCTGCCTGGTCTGCCCTCCCGGGGGCTCTGGAGCTTTGACTCTGAGGGTTGATCCCCGGGTTCCTTGGCGCCCGGAGGTTCGGGTGGCAAAGGTTCGGCTGGCTTGGTCGAGGAAGAGGCTTATTATTTTCCTGAACTGGGTTCAGGACTGGGTTCGCAGGGATGCCTTTTCTGTTTATCTCCCGCTTTTTACGCTTCTCTCGGTCGATTGGCTTGAGTGAAGATGCGGCTAAGTGCCTTCATGGTTCGTTCCCGGCTGGTGGGCATAAGGTGTGCGTAAACCCGAAGGGTCAAGGCCGGGTCCGAATGCCCCAGGTACTCGGCGAGCGCCTTGATGTTCTCCCCGGCGTCCAGGAGCACAGACGCGTAGAAGTGCCGGAGAGCGTGCATGCCGTGCTCGCGGGCCGCAGCGTGGCTCTCGCCCTTCCGAGGCTGCGGGATGACTCCTGCTGCGGCGAGAGCGGGCTTCCAGGCGTCGTCGTTGAGCGACGTCCGCCAGACGTGCCCGCCCAGCGGCCCGGTGAAGATCAGCCGCCGGGTCACGAGCGGCCCCTTCGCCGTGCCCCACGGCAGCTTGATCTCCACCGGCGGGAATTCCTTCATGTGCCGGCGCAGAGCATCGGCGACGGGCCGGGGCAGCGGGGTGGTTCGCAGCTTCCCGCCCTTCGGCGGAGCGAAGACGGGCTTGCTGCGGCTGAGCTTGAGCTGCTGCACGACGTGCAGGGCCTCGGCACCGAAATCGATCGCGTCGACGGCAATGCCCAGAATCTCGCCCTGACGAAGTCCGCACCCGGCCCCCAGGTCCACCATGGCGCGGTACCGCTCCGGCATTTCGCTCTGCACGGCCAGCACGCGATCCACCGACCATGGCACGACACGCTTCGGCTCGATGGCCGGCGCCTTGACCGAGCGGGCGGAGCACGGGTTGCGGCTCAGGTACCCGTCGTCTACGGCCGCGCTCAGCACGGTCCGGGCGTTCGCGTAGATGGTCCGGGCATACGCGCCGCGAACCCCGTTCTCCTCCATCCGGGTCACCCACTCGCGGATGTGCTCCGGCTGGAACGAGCCGAGAGGGCGGGAACCTATGTGCGGGAAGGCGTGGAGTCGTAGCTGCGACGTCATCGACGCCCGGGTGTTCGGGTCGCCCCCGTGGGTGGTCAGCCACTTCTCGGCGTATTGCTTGAAGGTGGTCTTGGCCTTCTGCGGATCAAGGTACTGACCGCACGCCATGTCCGCCTCGATACGGGTGAGCCACTGCTCGGCGAGCCGTTTTTTACCGTCGGCGAAGCTCTTGGACTTCTCGGTTCCGTCGGGCCCGATGTACCGGGCGCGGTAGCGCATGCCGGTTCCGTGGCGGTCGGTCTTGACGCGGACGGTTCTGCCGTCGGCGTCAGTCTCGGCCTTGTACCAGCGGTCTTGGATGTGACCTGCCATGTGGGGCTGGGTCCCTTCTCGGTAGCGGGGCACGGAGGAGCCGTTGGCGTCCGTCCGGCCGGGTTCGGGGTGCGCTGGGCCGGGCCCGCTACGTGCTATGGGCCTGGTCACGAGCGGTTTGGGCTGCTAGCGGCGTCTCAGGGAGGCTTAGACGGCGGGCGCCAGGTGCCTTCCGGAGGGGGTTTTCGGTGGTGCTGGGGCGCGCCTCCCTGCCTCCCTGAGAGGACGTCCACGCTGGTCAGGCCGAGGGAGGCGGGCCAGGGAAGCGGTCAGGGAGTTCTCCCTGCCTCCCTGGGGTGGCGGGTCGTGCTCCCTGCCGCTCGTGGTGTCCGCCGGGCCCTCCGGGGAGGCGGAGACAGGGACCCCAAGGGGCTTTCAGGGGGCGGTTTGCGGGGGCTTCCGGAGGTGGCTCCCCGCCTCCCCGAAGGGCTGTTTGTGCAGATCAGTGCGGGGGATGCGGGCCGGGGAGGCGGTTGGGGAGTTCTCCCCGCTTCCCCGGCCTGACGAGTGGCGCCTCCCCGGGGGAGGACCGGTTGGCCTAGCGGGTTTGCTGAGCCCTTCGGCATGGGGGTTTCGGGCCCGGTAGCCGCTTCCACTTTGAGGGGCTGCTAGGCGCTAGACCGCAGGTCAACGGCGCGTTTGACTGCTAGCAGAGCTGCTAGACCTAGCAGCGATGGGCGCTAGGTCTAGCAGTCGTCATGCCGCGTCTTCGCGGGCGCTCTGCTCGGCCACCCAGGCCCGAACGGCGGCCGGGTCGAAGCGCAGGTAGCGGCCGGCGCGGAAGCCGGGCGGGCCGATGCGCTTGCGGCGCCACTGGTAGACGGTCTCGACGCTCGGGAGGCCGAACATGGTGACCAGGTCTTCGGGGGTGAGGTAGCGGTTCGGGAGACCGCCGCGCAGGATGGCGCGCGGGTCGGCCGGCTCTTCGGTGGCCATGTTGTGGGTGACTCCTCGTGTCCGTCGGGCGGTGCGTGGGAGTGGTGCCGGTGAGCCGTCCTAGAGAATTGGTGTATCTCAGCGTCCGCAGCGTTCCAGCGTCCGACAGGTCGTGTTGCCGCAGGCCACAGGGCGGGCAGGGTGCGGACGCTAGGTCGGACGCTGCGGATGCTGGACGGCTGTAGCGTCCGCAGCTTCGACGTGTCCGGGCCGCTGGTGTACGGCCCGGCCCGGCGGGTCTTCCGGTTACGTCAGGGCTGGTCGGGTGGTGTTCTGCCTTGTCCGATGGGGGCCACCTCGGGCCAGAGAGGGGCTTGTCCGGGGTCGGACGCTGCCGCCTCTGCCCGGGACAGGACGTAGAGGCGGTGGCGTTGCTTGCCGGGACTACGCTGCGTGTCGTCCACCGTGATCCCGATGGACCGCAGCAGCGGCGCGAGCCGCTTCAGACGCCCGCCCGCGCGGGTGGCGTCCTTGGGCCAGTTCGGCGGCCGGACCAGCGGTGTCGGCAGCGTGTCGAGCAACTGGGCGGCCGTGCCCTGCCAGGTACCGGCCTGGTCGACCAGGGCGGCAACGGCGGCGCCGAACGGGTCGCCCTCCAACGCATCCGTGGCGACGTTTGCTGACGTAGCCAGGTAGTCGTCCAAGGTGTGCCAGTCCATGACCTGGTCGACGGCCGCGAGCACGCGCGCGAAGTCAGCCATGCGCGGCATGGTGTCCAGCCGCACCGTGGGCAGCACGGCCAGCACGCATGCCAGCAGGTCGAACAGGGCCCCGAGGACGGCGGGCCGTACGGCCTCGAACGCGCCGTTCAGCTCCTCCTCGGTCCTGCGCCGGTCCTCCTCGATCAACTGGAGATCGAGCATGAGGAGCCGTTCGGCGAGGTCCCCGGCGAGCGCCCCGGCGTCGATGGTGGTCATGGCCAGCACCCGTCGGAACGTCAGCACCACCACGTCATCGTCGGTGTACAGGGCCCGGTCCACGATGCCGTCACCGGTCACCGCCTTGCACAGGGTGTCCGACAGCCACGGCGGGATCGTGCTGATGTTGTCCAGGCACAGCGCCCACGAGTTGAACGCCTGTGCCGCCCACGCCTTGATGTCGCGCGGCTGGCTGCGCTTCGACGCGGGGGAGGGGTCGATCAGGTTCACCACCATCTCGGCCGTCTTCGACTTGCCCGTGCCCTGCTCGCCCTTGAAGGTGAGGACCGGGTGCGGGATGTGCGGGATCCACGCGGCGACCAGCCACGCGGCGAGCTGCCGGAACGTCGTGTCGTCCATGTTCAGCAGGGCGTGCAGCTTGGCCAGCCCGTCCCCGTCCAGCACGGGCGTGGGCATCGGGCCCATGGCGCCTGAGCGGCGGAAGAGCACCGGTGAGCGGTCCACCACGTTCCACCCGAGTGCGGTGACCACCACAGCGCGGCCGTCGGCCGTGCCGAGGTCCACCACGATGGCGCCGGCATCGTCGCTCCCCACCCGCAGGCTGACAGGTACCGGGTCGTCCTCGTCGGCGATGCCTTCCAGGACGGACATGGCGTCGGCGAGGGCGGACTGTGAGGCCACGTCGCCCTCGTAAGTGTCGACGTACAGCCGCGCGAGCCGCTGTCGCAAGCCTGCCCTGCCGCGGAGCGGGAGAGCGAGGTTCGGACCGTTCAGAGCGATTGCGTAGGGGCGACCGTCGGTGGACATCACGAACCGGTACTCCTCGCGGGCGAGGGCAACCAGTCGCGAGGCGGCCGACGGTTTCTTGGCCTCTCCCGCACCGTGCGGCGGCCGTGCGGGCGTGCGGCCCGCACGTGCGGGTGCCCGATCCGCACGTGCGGACGGGCGTGCGGGTACGGCGTTCACGGCGCCGTTCACGGTGTTCACGGTATCCACCGATCCGTTCACGGTGTTCGCTGTGTTCATGGTGCGAGCCGAACCGTTCACGGTGTTCATGGCGGGCGTCGATCCGTTCACGGTGTTCACGCGGGAACCGCCTGTCCGGTCGGGCCTGCACATGCCCGGGCGGGGCGGGGTGCGCGTAGGCAGTCGGGCGGCACGTTCGATCGCGGGCAGGTGCGCGGGGTCGATTCGTGCAGGCTGCGGGTAGACCGTTCGCTGATCAGGTCGGGCGATCGGAGCATCACAGCGGGCGTGACGCCGGGCGTGACGCAGTGGGTCACGCTGGTCAGAGCCGCCTGGTGGGCGGCAGCGAGTCGGGCCAACAGGCGGCAGTCGATCGGGGCGACCGTCGACTGACCGGGGTCGGCCGACCGCGCGATGAGCAACGCGAGGGAGAGCGGGAGCCGATCGGCTTTCGCGTTGTTGCACGGTCGGCAGGCCAGCACGAGGTGGTTGGCCGACCACGTGAACAGCAATCGGATCGGCACCACGTGATCGAGGGTGGCCTCACGAAGCTCGGCGAACGGTCGGCGGCAGTAAGCGCACCGCTGCCCGTCGCGGGCGGCGAGCTGGGCCTTGCGGTTGCGGCGCCGCGTGGAGTTCAGGTGCGTCTTTCGGTGCAAGCTCACGGCTACCACTCCGCCCGCATCGGCCGCAGCCACCTGCCGTCCGGGCCCGGCGGCGGAGTCAGCCCGACCAGGTAGCCGCCGGAGTCCGGCCGCACGATCAGCGGCGCGGGCTGCTCGCGGTTCCACTGCACCAGATCGAAGGCGAACCGGCGGCGGTGGTAGTCGGGCAGGGCCTGCTTGTACAGCCAATCCCGATCGCGGTCGACTCCGCCCAACTCGCCGGCCATCGCCTTGCCAAGCCGGACCAGGACTTCGGTCGGCACGGCCGTGACGCCCTCATGGATGGCGCGTGCCAACAGAAGCTTGCAGAGCGGGCGTTTATGGAAGTCGGCCATGCGGCAGCGGTCCAGGCTGGACAGGTAGACGGCTGCGCCGACTTCTCCGGCGGTCATCGGGCGGGAGCGTGCCCGCTCGTACCAGAACGACAGGGCGAGCCGGTAGGCGAAGCGGCGGCACGCCTTCACCTCGAAGAACTCTGCGGAGGGCAATTCCTCGAAGGTTCCGAGGATTTCTGCGATCCCGGCCGGGCCCAGCGTGCGCACGGCAGTATTGAGCGCGTCGTACAGCGTGTCCGTGTTGGGCACCGGGACGGCGAGTTCGTCGGCGGTCGTCTCGAAGAGCGCAGCCGCGGCTTCGCTGATGGTCAGCTCCAGCCCCCTGACGGGGATGGTGGGGAAGACCTGCCCGGCGGGGCGCCGGTCCATCTCCGCGAGGGAGAAGACCGGCGCCACGCCCGACGTCACCTGTGCGTACAGGGCGTCAAGAGCGGTGGTCATGCCCGGCCGCCCTTGCTGCGGATGTGCGCCACCATGCGGGCGCCGTACGGGCACTCCGGAGGGGTGGCGCCGACCGCGAAACCACCCGCGTCGAACATCACCATCAGCGGACGGGTCTCCATCTGGCGGTTGACCGCGATGGCGTGGCAGAAGCGGCGGCGCCGCGAGTCGGGCATGAGGCGCTGGGAGCGTTCCCTGAGCGCGGGCGGCATCTCGAAGCCGGGGTAGCCCAGTTCCCGCAGCACGTTGTCCTGGAGCAGGGTCAGGGTCCGGGCCCCTAGGCGGGCCACGCCCTCCATCAGATGGCCGTCGATCTCGGGGATCCGGTCGCCGCAAACCGTGCGGCTCCGGGTCACCGGGATGTCGGAGGTGTACAGGGCCAGGGTCATTTCCGCCACCCCGATCGGCTCGGCAAGTGCGTCCGCATACCAGTGCTCGACGCACAGGCGGTACGCGAATGCCCACGAGGTTGCCGCCGCTTGCGTACCCAGCGGCAACGACTCCAGCTCGTGCCGTGCGTCGTCCAGCCCGACCGGGCCGTACGCGGTCAGAGCGCTCTCCAGCACGGCCAGCAGCTCCAGATCGGTGGGCTGCTTCGGGAGTTCCGGCAGCGTGCCGTGCTGGGTGTACAGACCGGCCGCCACCTGCTCGCGGGTCAGCTCAACCGAGCCGACCGGCACGCGGGGGAACGTCTCACCGGCGCGGCGCCGCTCAACCAGCGGCAAAGCCGTGCCTTGCTCGGGACCTTTGGCCCCGGGGACGGACCGTTCGGCGGACTGCTCCTTGAGGATTCCAGGCATGATGGATGTGCCCCTTCAAGGGTCGGGGAGCGGCTGACTGCTTGGCGGTAGGGAGCCGCTCCCTGCTTTTCCTGGCGTGACCAGGACTTTTTCGCTGAAAGCTCGCCCCGTCTGGGGCGGCCATCTGCTGACTAGCGTGCACTAGTCCGCTGTGGTGCGCAACCCCTGCGGGGTGGAGCGCACTAGTTCGCTGTGGTGGGTACGCTCAGAGCATGGCTGCCACAGGAGGACCCAAGCCCAAAGCGGTGCAGGTCGCGGACGCGCTCCGCGAGGACATCAAGAGAATGAAGCCGGGGGACAAGCTCCCGTCGCAGCGGGAGCTGACCGAACGCTTCGGGTTCGCGAGCCAGACCGTCCAGAACGGGTTGGCCTTGCTCCGCTCCGAGGGACTGGTCGTGTCGGCCGGCAACCTCGGCAACTTCGTCGGTGACGGCACCGTTCCGCAGGCCGACGTACGCGACGAGATCAACGAAATCCGCTCCCTGATTCAGGCGTTGGCTGAACGGGTGGAAGCTCTGGAAGAGCGCTCCGCCGTGAGTGGTGCGTGATCTGCAACAAGCATGCGGGGGAACGGAAGGCCGTCGTAAGTGACACCGGGGGGTCGAAAGCCTGAGCTGGGGACATGTCCGGTGTCACCGTTCCGTCCCCTTCCCTGTCACCAGGGGGCAGGCGCAAGACTCAGCGGGTAGGAACCCGAAGGAGGGCGTATGAGCGACGACAGGCCCGCGTGGGCGCGGCGTATCGCGGCTGAGCGGGCGGCTCGCGACTGGTCCCAGCGCGACGCGGTAAAGGCCCTAGGGCCTGTATTGGGTTG
>NZ_JAIQLH010000029.1 GCF_020037025.1 Streptomyces huiliensis
GGCCGCGCCCCGACGCCCCCACCCACCCCACCACCGCGTCGTACGCTGGAGACACACCCGGCACGTCCCTCACGCGTCGGGCGATTCGTGTTGTCACCCTCCCGGGACGGAAGCCCCTCATGAGCCTGCACGGTCTGCTCGACGCCGTCGTCAACGATCCGGCGCTCGCCGAAGCGGTGAAGGCCGCGGGCGACGGCAACCGGCCGCACATCGACCTCGTCGGACCGCCCGCCGCCCGGCCCTTCACCATCGCCGCCCTGGCCCGCGCCGGCCGGCCCGTCCTGGCCGTGACCGCGACCGGCCGGGAGGCCGAGGACCTGGCCGCCGCGCTGCGCTCGCTGCTGCCGCCGGACGGCGTCGTCGAGTACCCGTCCTGGGAGACGCTGCCCCACGAGCGCCTCTCGCCGCGCTCGGACACCGTCGGCCGCCGGCTGGCCGTGCTCCGCCGGCTCGCCCACCCGAGCCCCGACGACCCGGCCGCCGGGCCGGTCAGCGTCGTGGTCGCGCCCGTCAGGTCCGTGCTCCAGCCGCAGGTGAAGGGGCTCGGCGACCTGGAGCCCGTCAGTCTGCGCAGCGGGCAGAGCGCCGACCTGGGCGAGGTCACCGAGGCGCTGGCCGCCGCCGCGTACGCCCGGGTCGAGCTGGTCGAGAAGCGCGGCGAGTTCGCCGTCCGCGGTGGCATCCTCGACGTCTTCCCGCCCACCGAGGAGCACCCGCTGCGGGTGGAGTTCTGGGGCGACGACGTGGAGGAGATCCGCTACTTCAAGGTGGCCGACCAGCGGTCCCTCGAGGTCGCCGAGCACGGCCTGTGGGCGCCGCCCTGCCGCGAGCTGCTGCTCACCGACGCCGTCCGGGAGCGGGCCGCCGCGCTCGCCGAGGACCACCCGGAGCTGGGCGAACTGCTCGGGAAGATCGCCGAGGGCATCGCGGTCGAGGGCATGGAGTCCCTCGCCCCGGTGCTGGTGGACGACATGGAGCTGCTGCTCGACGTCCTCCCGGCCGGCAGCATGGCGGTCGTCTGCGACCCGGAGCGGGTGCGGACCCGCGCCGCGGACCTCGTCGCCACCTCGCAGGAGTTCCTCCAGGCGTCCTGGGCCGCCACCGCGGGCGGCGGCGAGGCGCCCATCGACGTGGACGCCGCCTCGCTGTGGAGCATCGCCGACGTCCGCGACCGGGCCCGCGAACTGGGCATGATGTGGTGGTCCGTCAGCCCCTTCGCCGCCGACGAGGACCTGGACGGCGACACCCTCGCCCTGGGCATGCACGCCCCCGAGACCTACCGCGGCGACACGGCCCGCGCCCTGGCCGACACCAAGGGCTGGCTGGCCGACGGCTGGCGGACGCTGTTCCTCACCGAGGGGCACGGCCCGGCCGCGCGGACGGTGGAGGTGCTGGGCGGCGAGGGCATCCCGGCCCGGCTCGACCCGGAACTCGACGACTTCTCCCCGGCCCTGGTGCACGTCTCCTGCGGGAGCCTCGACAGCGGCTTCGTCCACCCGGAGCTGAGGATCGCCGTCCTCACCGAGACCGACCTCTCCGGCCAGAAGTCCGCGAGCAAGGACATGGGCCGGATGCCGGCCCGCCGCCGCAAGACCATCGACCCGCTGACCCTCCAGGCGGGCGACTACATCGTCCACGAGCAGCACGGCGTCGGCCGCTACATCGAGATGGTGCAGCGGACCGTCCAGGGCGCCACCCGCGAGTACCTGCTCGTCGAGTACGCGCCCGCCAAGCGCGGCCAGCCCGGCGACCGTCTTTACATCCCCACCGACCAGCTGGAGCAGGTCACCAAGTACGTGGGCGGCGAGGCGCCGACGCTGCACCGGCTCGGCGGTGCCGACTGGACCAAGACCAAGGCGCGCGCCAAGAAGGCCGTCAAGGAGATCGCCGCCGACCTGATCAAGCTCTACTCGGCGCGGATGGCCGCCCCCGGCCACTCCTTCGGCCCGGACACCCCCTGGCAGCGGGAGCTGGAGGACGCGTTCCCCTACGCCGAGACCCCGGACCAGCTCACCACCATCGCCGAGGTCAAGGAGGACATGGAGAAGTCCGTCCCCATGGACCGCCTGGTCTGCGGCGACGTCGGCTACGGCAAGACGGAGATCGCGGTGCGGGCCGCGTTCAAGGCGGTGCAGGACGGCAAGCAGGTGGCGGTGCTGGTGCCGACCACGCTGCTGGTGCAGCAGCACTTCGGCACCTTCTCGGAGCGGTACGCCCAGTTCCCCGTGGTGGTGAAGGCGCTGTCCCGGTTCCAGACGGACACCGAGGCGAAGGCGGTGCTGGAAGGACTGCGGGAGGGGTCGGTCGACATCGTCATCGGCACCCACCGGCTGTTCTCCTCGGAGACGAAGTTCAAGGACCTGGGCCTGGTCATCGTCGACGAGGAGCAGCGCTTCGGCGTCGAGCACAAGGAGCAGCTGAAGAAGCTGCGGGCCAACGTGGACGTGCTCACCATGTCCGCGACGCCGATTCCCCGGACGCTGGAGATGGCCGTCACCGGCATCCGCGAGATGTCCACGATCACCACTCCGCCGGAGGAGCGCCACCCGGTCCTCACCTTCGTCGGGCCCTACGACCCGAAGCAGATCGGCGCCGCCATCCGGCGCGAACTGCTCCGCGAGGGGCAGGTCTTCTACATCCACAACCGTGTCGAGTCCATCGACCGGGCCGCCGCCCGGCTGCGCGAGATCGTGCCCGAGGCGCGGATCGCCACCGCGCACGGGCAGATGTCGGAGTCCGCGCTGGAACAGGTCGTGGTCGACTTCTGGGAGAAGAAGTTCGACGTGCTGGTCTCCACGACGATCGTGGAGTCGGGCATCGACATCTCCAACGCCAACACCCTCATCGTCGAGCGCGGCGACAACTTCGGCCTCTCCCAGCTCCACCAGCTGCGCGGCCGCGTGGGCCGCAGCCGTGAGCGCGGGTACGCCTACTTCCTGTACCCGCCGGAGAAGCCGCTCACGGAGACCGCGCACGAGCGGCTGGCCACCATCGCCCAGCACACGGAGATGGGCGCCGGCATGTACGTGGCGATGAAGGACCTGGAGATCCGCGGCGCAGGCAACCTGCTGGGCGGCGAGCAGTCCGGGCACATCGCCGGCGTCGGCTTCGACCTCTACATCCGCATGGTCGGCGAGGCGGTGGCGGACTACCGCGCCTCCCTGGAGGCCGGGGGCGCGGAGGAGCCGCCGCCGCTCGAGGTCAAGATCGAACTTCCCGTCGACGCGCACGTCCCGCACGACTACGCGCCGGGCGAGCGGCTGCGCCTCCAGGCGTACCGCGCCATCGCCTCCGCCAACAGCGAGGAGGACATCAAGGCCGTCCGCGAGGAGCTGACCGACCGCTACGGCAAGCTCCCGGAGCCGGTGGAGAACCTGCTGCTGGTCGCGGGCCTGCGGATGCTCGCCCGGGCCTGCGGGGTCACGGACATCACCCTGCAGGGCTCCAACGTCCGCTTCGGCCCGGTCGAGTTGCGCGAGTCGCAGGAACTGCGGCTCAAGCGGCTCTACCCGCGGACGGTCATGAAGCCCGCCAACCGGCAGATCCTCGTGCCCCGCCCGGCCACCCGCCCCATCGGCGGCAAGCCGCTGGTCGGCCGGGAACTGCTGGCGTGGACCGGCGAGTTCCTGACGACCATCCTCGGCTGACCTGCCGGACCCGGCAGGCACCGGACCCGGCAGGCACCGGACCCGGCCGGTGCCGGACCGGCCGGTGGAGGCTCCGGCGGTGGGAGCCCGGCGCTGGGGGCGTCAGGCGACGCGCTTGAGCACCACCGTCGTGCCCTCGACGCCCAGCAGCTCGTACCGGGCACCCGGATGCGTCCGGGCCGCGTCGGCGAGCAGGTCCTTCACGGGCCTGCCGTCGTCGACGCGCTGGACGGTGTACGCGGGCGTGATCCCCCGGGTGTCCCCCCACCAGAAGACGCGGCAGCGGCTGGTCAGCCGGCTTATGGCGGCGACGTCCGACGCCTCGACGGTGGCGCCGTCGGGTATGCGCGCCAGCAACCGCTCGGTGGCCTTGACGCTCGCGGGTATCTCGTAGGTGGCGGGCTCGGTCAGGGTGTAGAGCGGGAGGGACGCGCTGAACGCCAGGGCGGCGCCGGCCACGGCGGCGGGGAGCTGCCGGGCGTACCGGCGCAGCCAGGCCCGCGGGCTGTGGTGCGCGGTGGCGAGGGCGTCGGTCAGCGCGATGAGGACGACGGGCATCAGGACGGCGTTGTAGTGCCAGTCCGTTCCCCAGTAGTGGTCGTCGTGGGAGACGAACCGCCAGGCGATGGTCGGCAGGGCGACGAGCGCCACCGGTGACCGGAGGGCCAGCAGGCCGGTGGTCGGCAGCAGTATCCACAGCAGGGTGCGGACCGCCGTCAGCGGCGGTATGGCGGCGGTGGAGCCGCCGTCGATCTTGTTCCAGTAGTCGTAGGAGCCGCTGTTGTTGAAGGCCGGGATCGCGACGCCGAGGGCGAGGGCGCTCGCGGCGAGGCCGTAGACGACGAGGATGCCGCCGACCGTCGTCGCGCTGGTGTCGCGCGGGACGCCGTCCGGGCCGTGGCGCCGGTCTCGGCGCTCCAGCAGGAGGATCGCCGCGCCGATCGCGGCGACCGTGACGCCCAGGTCCTCCTTCACCAGGGCCAGGGGCAGCGCCCACCACAGGGCCGCGCGCCACCGCCGGCCGACCACTGCCTCCAGGGAGAAGGCGAGCAGCGGCATGGCGAAGGCGATCTCGTGGAAGTCGAAGTCGACCGCGCGCTGTATGCCCCAGGAGAAGCCGTAGGCGATGCCTATCGCCAGCCCGCGGGCCCGGCCCAGTTTTCCGGCGGCGAGCCGGACGACGGGGACGGCGGACAGCGCGAACAGCGCGGCCTGGACGACGAGCAGGGTGACGGGGGTGGGGAAGAGCCGGTAGAGGGGGGCGACCAGGGCGGTGATCGGGCTGAAGTGGTCGCCGAGGATGTTGACGCCGGGGCCCTTGAGGTCGGCGACGGGTGCCTGGAAGTGGGCGTAGGTGCGGATGGCCTGCTCGAAGATGCCGATGTCCCAGGAGAGGGTGAGCATCCGGCGGTGCCGTGTCACCGAGAGCGCGGTGTAGAGGACGAAGAGCGCTCCGGCCATCCAGTAGGGGTCGAGCCGCGGTGCCCGCAGGATGCCGGCCAGGGTCCGGCCCTCGGTCGGGGCCGGGGCCGTTTCGGGGCCCGGCGCCGAGACGGCGGCTGCGGCCGAGTCCATGGGGGGTCCTCTCCTCCTGCTGGCTGTCCGGTTCGGGGAACGACTGTCGAAAAGATACGCGGAACCGCCGGAGGCCGTGGCGGGCGCGGTCGTCACCCGGGACCGGATCAGCCGGTCTTCTTCCAGTCGGCGCAGCCGCTGGTCTTGAAGTAGGCGTCCTGCGGGGTGATCGTCACGATGCCGTTGCCGGTGACGTTCTCGTTGGCGGCGATGGACTCCATGCCGTGCAGGGCGTCCTTGGCGCGCTCCCAGTAGCAGTTGCCGTCCGCCTTGTTGCCGGTGGAGCGGTAGGTGCCGGGGGCTATGTCGGCCCCTATCCGGTACATGCCGTCGCCGGAGACCGACGTGGTCCGCGGGGCGCCGTCCGCCTTGGCGGGGACGCGCTCCCAGCCCTTGCAGCCCTGGGACTTGAAGATCTTGTCGTCCGCCTTGATCGTCACGTAGCTGGAGCCGGTGACGTTGTCGTTGGCGATGATTGAGTCAGGGTCTCCCTTGGAGCCCTTCGCCCGCTCCCAGTAGCAGTTGCCGGATTCCTTGTTGCCGACGCTCCTGTAGGTGCCGGGCTTGACGTCGGAGCCGACCTGGAACGTGCCGCTGCCTGAGATGTCGGCCTTCTTCCCCTCTTTCTTGGCCCCGGAGTCCTTGCCCGCCGTGCCCCGGCCGTCGGCGGTCACGACCTTGCCGGACGCGCTGTCCCCGTCGTCCCCGCCCGAGAGCGCGGCGCCCGCGCCCACGACCACGACGAGGGCGCCGGCCGCGGTGAGCACCTTGTGCCGGGCGAACCAGTTGCGCTGCTTCTGCTGGGCGTGCTGATACATGGCGAACACCTTTCGGCGCGAGTTCGGTGAACCGATGTGGCAATCACAGCAGATGCTGTTAACTGAGTCAACGACGTTCACGGGATCGAGTGACTTCACGCGTGTGAAGAGGTCCGTTCGCGAGCCGGGGGTATGCTCGGCACCACATCGAACGTGCGGCAGGGGCGGCGCGAGGGACGAGAAGGAGGGGAGTCAGGTGTCGGAGAGTGCGGTGGAGGTGACCGCGGCCGGGATCGCCCGGCTGGCCGGAGTGGGACGCGCGGCGGTCAGCAACTGGCGCCGCCGCCACGCCGACTTTCCCCAGCCCATAGGGGGTACGGAGACCAGCCCGACCTTCTACCTCACGGACATCGAGCGGTGGCTGCGGCACCAGGGCAAGATCGAGGAAGTGCCGCTGCGGGAACGGGTCTGGCAGCAGCTCGTCGGGCACCCGGCCGGTGCCGTCACCGCCCTCCGCTACGCGGGCACCGTCCTGCTCCTGGTCAAGAGCCGGCCCATGGACTGGCTGGAGCTGGCGGAGCTCTCCGACGCCGAGCTCGCGGAAGCCCTGCCCACCTCCCTGGAGGCCGCGCTGGCCGCCCGGCTCGGCGAGCACCACGCCATCGCCGTGCCCACCCCGGCCGAGCTCGCCGTCTCCGCCGGCCTGCTGCGCGGCACCGCCGACCTCGCCACGGTGCGCGGCGCAGGCCCCGCCTACGAGTTCCTCCTCGGCCGCCACCTCGACGCCAACCCCCGGCAGTACTCCCTCACCCCGCCGGGCGTCGCCGAGCTCATGGCCGCCGTCGGCCACGGGCCCAAGGGCGACCGGCGGGACCGCACGGTCCTCGACCCCGCGTGCGGCACCGGCGGGCTGCTCAGCGCCGCCGGCTCGGCCGGCCCGGCCGAGCGGCTCTCCGTCCTCGGCCAGGAGGCCGACCCCGACCTGGCCGCGCTCACCACCCTGCGCCTCGCCCTGCACTCCGACGCCCAGGTGCGGGTGCGCCCGGGCGACAGCCTGCGCGCCGACGCCTTCACGGACCTGGCCGTCGACGTCGTGCTCTGCCACCCGCCGTTCAACGAACGCAACTGGGGCCACGACGAGCTCGCCTACGACCCGCGCTGGGAGTACGGGTTCCCCGCCCGAACCGAGTCCGAGCTCGCCTGGGTCCAGCACGCCCTCGCCCGGCTGCGCGAGGGCGGCACCGCCGTCCTGCTGATGCCCCCGGCCGTCGCCTCCCGCCGGTCCGGCCGCCGCATCCGCGCCGACCTGCTCCGCCGCGGCGCGCTGCGGGCCGTGATCTCGCTGCCGGCCGGCGCCGCCCCGCCGTACGGCATCCCGCTGCACCTGTGGGTGCTGCGCCGCCCGGGCGCCCAGCAGTCGCCGACCCCGCAGGTGCTGCTCGTCGACACCGCCGACCTCGCCCCGGCCGGCCGCGACAAGCTCCCCTGGCCGGCAGTCAGTACGGCCGTGCTGGACGCCTGGGAGGAATTCGACCGGTGCGGCACGGTCGAGGAGAAACCGGGGCAGCACCGCTCGCTGCCGGTGATCGACCTGCTGGACGACGACGTGGACCTGGCCCCGGCCCGCCACCTCCCGCCCCCCGCCTCGGCCGGCGGGGTCGCCGACCTCATCGGCGTCCAGGACCGGCTCACCGTCGCCCTCGGGCGGGCCGCCGAACTCGCCCCCGGCGTACCGGAAGAGGCCGCGGGCGCCCGCTGGCCGACCACCACCGTGGGGGAGCTCGCGCGAGCCGGCGCCCTCGTCCTCCGGGCCGGCGGCCCGGGCGCCGCCGACGGGACCGACGCCCCGCCCGTGCTCACGGACTACGACGTCAAGGCCGGTGGCGCCCCCTCCGGCGCACTCCCCGAGGGACCGGCCGAGGAGCCGGTGACGGTCGAGGTGGACGACGTCGTGGTGCCGGTGCTCGGTGACGTCACCGTGGCCCGCGTCGTCGACGAGGCCACCGCCGGAGCGGCGCTGGGCCGTGGGCTCTTCCTGCTCCGGCCCGACCCGGCCGCGCTGGACCCCTGGTTCCTCGCCGGCTTCCTGCGCGGCACCGCCAACCAGCGCCAGGCGAGCAGTTACGCGTCCACGGCGACCCGGCTCGACGTGCGCAGACTCCAGGTGCCCCGGCTGCCCCTCGCGGAACAGCGCCGCTACGGCGCCCGGTTCCGCGCCCTGGCCGCCTTCGAGGAAGCGCTGCGGATGACCGAACGGCTGGGGGAACAGCTGGTCCAGGGGCTGTACGACGGGCTGACGGACGGGACGGTACGGCCGGACTGAGCGGAAGAGTGCGGCCCGGCAGGCCGGTGCGGGACGGACGAGCCGGTGTGGTTCGGTCGGACGGGCCGGTGCGGCGAGGCCGAACGGGCCGGTGCGGCGAGGCCGAACGGGCCGGTGCCGCGAGGTCGGAGCGCTCGGCGCGGGGTGACAGGGCGGAGGGGAAGGGCGAGGAGGAAGACGCGGCCGGGCCGGTCGCGGGCGGCCTCTCCATCGCCGGATCCGGGCAACCCTCGCGATCACTCATGGGTCGATGGATAGGCTCTGTCATATCCCGTACTCCCAGGAGCAGTAATGAATGGCCACGGCCCCGCACAGCCGCAGCGCCGCCGTCCCGGTGGAGCGATGGTCGTCACCATCCGCGTGGTCGTCGTCGCCATCACCGTCTGCACGTTGTTCCTGCTGAGCTGGGTGCCGATGCTGCGAGTGGCCATCGTCCGCCGGCGGGTGCGGGACTGGGCGCTGTTCTGGCTGGTGGTGGTGATCTCCGTGTTCTGGGTGATCCTGCTGGGGGACCGGTTCGCCAAGACGGTCTGGAACTCGGTGGGCATGGCCGCGGCCATCGGTACCGGGCTGATCACGACCTCCTACTACCTCTGGGCCGACATCCGTCACTACCGGGCTGCCGCGGCCCGTTGGGACGAGTCGCGGGCCGGTGCCGTTGCGGGCGCCTTCCCATCGGCCGCCGCCCCCGGTCCGTACGCCCCGGTCCACCCCGGCGGTCAGCCCCTGGGCGGCCACCCGCCGCCGCCGTATTACGACGGGTACGGCCGGATCGCGCCCGCCGTCGGGCAGCCCACTTACGGGCACTTGACGGGGAGTCATCCCATGTCCGGGCATGCGGCGGTGACGCCTCCGGCCGTTCCGTCGGGCGGGGCCGTGCCGCCCGGCCGCTTCATGGGGACCGTTCCCGGGCCCGCCGGTCCGACGAGCCCCGGGGCCCCGGTGAACCCCGGTACGCCGGCTCCCGCCGCGGGTGCGGAGCGTCCGTACCGGCCGCGGCACGCGCGGCCCGCCCCCGCCCAGGAGTCACACCCCTACGAGCCGGCACCGCATCTGCCTGCTGATCAGGCGCAGCCGCCGCTCACCGGGCAGGCGCCGGCCTACGGCTACCCCCACCCTCTGCCCCAGCCGCAGGCCCAGCCCCAGCCGCAGCCCCCTGCCCCGCACCCCTCGTACCAGCCGCCCGGGCAGCCGCAGGGACCACAGCCGCAGGGGCCGCACGCAGCGCACGCGTCGCATGCACCGCGCCCGCATCACACGCCGCACCAGGGGCCGCCGGCTCCGGCGGACGGGGTGCGTCGGCCGCAGCGGATCGACCAGGTCCGGGCGGAGTTGGACGAACTGAGCGACCTCCTCCGTAGGGGTCCGGGTCACCAAGGGGAGCGGGAGCAGTGAACGGGCGCGTCATCGCCGACCGGTACGAGCTGGCCACGGTCATCGGACAGGGCGGCATGGGCCAGGTGTGGACCGGCTACGACCGGCGGCTGGACCGCCGCGTGGCCGTCAAGCTGCTGCGTCCCGACCGGATGGCCGGCACCGACGGCGGGGACGAGCTCCGCCGCCGCTTCGTCCGCGAGTGCCGGGTCACCGCCCAGGTGGACCACCACGGCCTGGTCACCGTGCACGACGCGGGCAGCGACGGCGAGGACCTCTACCTCGTCATGCAGTACGTCGAGGGTGCCGACCTCGCCGACCACCTCGCCGAGCACGAGCCCTACCCCTGGCCGTGGGCCGTCTCGGTGGCCGCGCAGCTCTGCTCGGTGCTCGCGGCGGTGCACGCCGTCCCGATCATCCACCGCGACCTCAAGCCGCGGAACGTGATGGTCCGCCCGGACGGCTCCGTGCTCATCCTGGACCTCGGCGTCGCCTCCGTCATGGACGCCGACACCACGCGCCTCACCCGTACCGGTTCGCCCATCGGCAGCCCCGCGTACATGGCGCCCGAGCAGGCGATGGGCGGCGCCGTCGGCCCGTACACCGACCTCTACGCACTCGGCGTGCTGCTGCACGAACTGCTCAGCGGCGAAGTCCCGTTCGCCGGGTCGACGGCGCTCGGGGTGCTGCACCGGCACCTCTACGAACCGCCCGTCCCCGTCCGCCGCATCCGCCCCGAGACGCCCCCGGCGCTGGAGGAGCTGGTCCTGCGGCTGCTCGCCAAGGATCCGCAGGACCGCCCCGGCGACGCCCAGGAGGTCTACCGCGCCCTCGCCCCGCTGCTCCCCGCGCCCGGCCGGACCGGGGACGGATCCCACACCGGATCCGCCGGCCATCCGGCCATGGGGCCCATGAACCCCACGCGCCCCTTCCTGCTGCCGCACGCCCCCTGGCCCGACCGTTCCACGACCGTCCCCGCCCCCGCCGGGGTGGCGGCCCTCGCCGGTACCCCCGGCTTCGGCGGAGCGCATGCTTCTGGCAGAGCACACGCTTCCGGCGGAGCGCCCGCGGGGCCGCCGGCCGCCTCCGCTCACACCGGAGCCCCCGCTCACACCGGCACCCCCGCTCACCCCGGCACCCCCGCGCCCACCGGCGGTGCCGACGTCGCCGGGGCCGTCGAGGAGGTCAAGCGGCTGCTGGACCAGGGCGGCATCACCCAGGCCGTCGACATCCTCGGCGCGATACTCCCGGCCGCCGCGGACGAGCACGGCGAGCGCTCCGGAGTCGTCCGGAGCCTGCGCAAGCAGTACGCGGCGACGCTCATGGACGACGGCCAGTACCGCCGCGCGCTCCCCGAACTGCACCGGCTGATGGACGACTACGCCGTCGAGACCGGCCCCCGGGCGGCCCGCCAGGTGCTCCGCTTCCGGTACGACGCGGCCCAGTGCCTGGAGCAGCTCGGCGAGGCGGCCGGGGCGCTCGACGAGTACCGCGCGCTGCTGCCGCACTTCCAGCACGAGCCCGACGACCTGGCCACCGCGTTCGAGATACGCCGGCGCACGGGCCATCTCCTGCTGTCGCTCGGCGACCGCCACGCCGCACACGAGACGCTGATGAGCCTGCTCTTCGACGCCGAGCGGGTGCACGGGCCGCACCACCCCCTCCCCGCGGAGATCCGGCACACCCTCCGCTGGCTGGGCGAGGTCAGGGCGTGAGCCGTCGCGACATCGGCCGCTGAGAACCCATCAGCCCCACCCGCCTCAGATTCCCCGCGCATCCCGGACGCCGGGGAATCGTTGGTCGAATCAGTGGCCTCCGCCACACGGACTCCCTACCATCGATCAACGCCAGGTCGATCGCCGTACCGCCGCACGAGCACTGCCGGGAGGCTTCATGATCCGCCGAAGGACCGCGCTCTCCGCCGCCGCCGGGCTGTTGGCAGCGACACCCCTGCTCACCGCCTGCGGGTCCACCCCGCATCCCGGCGCCGCGGCCGTCGTGGGCGACGACCGGATCACCGTGGCGCAGCTCCAGAGCCAGGTGAAGGATGTGCGCGACGCCCAGGAGTCGTCCCCGCAGGGCGAGCAGCTGACGGCCAACAGCGCGCGGCTCAGCCAGGACACCCTCATCCGGCTCGTCCAGTACCGGATCATCGAGAAGGCCGGGCACGACAACGGCGTGGACGTCACCCGCCGCGAGCTCCAGGAGGAGCGCTCCCAGGTCGAGCGGGCCAACGGCGGCACCGAGGCGGTCCGCGGCCGCTTCCTGGCCCTGGGCATCGCCCCCTCGCAGATCGACCAGGCCCTCGCCATGGACCTCGTCCGTACCAAGCTGGACGGCAAGCTCGGTGCCGCGCGCACCAACGAGGTGCTGATGAAGACCTCCCGGGCGCTGCGAGTCGACATCAACCCGCGCTACGGCGCCTGGGACGCCAAGCGCGGCACCGCCCGGCCGCTGCAGGAGCCCTGGCTGCGGCCCGTCGCCCCGCCCGACGCCGAGAGCCCGGTGTAGGCGGCGGGCCCCTCGGGGCCCGGCCCGCCCGCCGTCCCCTACGCTCGACAGGGTGAACGACTCTGCGTCCCCGGCGGTCGGCCGGATCGTCCTGCTCACCACCAGCCACCGCGTCGCGCCCGGACTGCTGTCCTGGCCGGCGTGGCAGACGCTGCACGCCGCCGACCGGGTGCTGTGCGCCGACCCGGCCCACCCGCTGCTGCCCTACCTCGGGGAGGCCGGGATCGCCGCCGAGACCCCGGCGGAGCCCTTCGACGCCCGGGCGCTCGTCGACGACTGCCTGGCCGGCGGCCGGACCGTCGTCGTGGTCACCTCGGCGGCGGGGGAGTCGGCCCTGACCGACGGCCTGGCCCGGCTCGCGGGCTCGGGCCGGCAGCGGATGCCCGCGCTGGAGCTGCTGCCCGGTTCGTACGACCTGCCCGGCGCCCGCCTCCTCGACCTGGTGCAGGTCATGGACCGGATCCGGGTCGCCTGCCCGTGGAGTGGCATCCGCACCCACGAGGACCTGGGCAAGTACGGCCTGGAGGAGGTGTACGAGCTCGTCGAGGCCATCGAGACGGGCGACCGGGAGGCGCTCCGCGAGGAACTCGGGGACGTGCTGCTCCAGGTGGTCTTCCACGCGCGCATCGCCCAGGACGACCCCGACGAGCCGTTCGCGATCGACGACGTGGCGGGGACGATCGTCGACAAGCTCGTCCACCGGCACCCCCATGTCTTCGGGGACGCGGCGGCGGAGACGCCGGAGGACGTCAGGGCGCACTGGACGCGGACCAAGGCGGCCGAGAAGCGTCGCGCGTCCGTGACCGAGGGGATCCCGCTGGGGCAGCCGGCCCTCGCGCTCGCCGCCAAGCTGGCCTCCCGCGTCCGGGCCCAGGGCCTGGACGTGCCCCTCCCGGCCGGCGAGGGGGTCGGGTACGCGCTGCTGGCCATGGCGGTGCGGGCCGAGGCGGAGGGCGTCGAACCGGAGACCGCGCTGCGCGCCGCCGCCCGTACCTACCGCGACGCGATCCGGCAGGCCGAGGCGGCGGGGTCGGCAGGAGGGGACGGTACGGAGGAGGGGGACGCGTAATCCGCGCGCGCGGGCGGCGGGTGCACACCCGTTCGGCTCAGTGGCGGTCTTGACCGGGCGCGCTCCGGGTAACCGGATCCCATGCGTACCGATGAGATGGTTCTCGCCCTGCCCGCCTGGGTCGGCGGCGCCGCCCCCTTCGCCGTCGGGCTCTGCGTCGGCGCCCTGATCCTCCTCGCCTTCGTGTACGGAAAGCGCTGGCGCGACAAGGAACCGCCGCCCCCGAGCCAGCCGCAGCGGCGGCAGGGCGCGTGGCAGACGCGCCAGGAGCACGACCGGGGGCCGACGTCGCCGGACCACGGACCCGGGCACGAAGACAACGACGACGCCGTCGGCTACGTGACCGAGCACCGGGAGGCGGACCCGCTGCGCGCCGAGGGGCCGGGGGAGCGCGTCCTCCCGCACGAGATCAGGAACCCGGGAAGCCACGAGGAGGAGCTCACCGAGGAGCGGAAGAAGTGGAACCCCGGGAGCAGCGGGGCCTTCGGCAGCGGCGGGGGCGGCCACCACTGAGGCGGTCACCACCGGGGCGGCCACCACTGGGGTGGTCACCACTGGGGCGGTCACTGCCAGGTGGCCACCGGCAAGACAGTCACCACACAGCGGCCGCCACCGGACGGCCGGGCGGGCGCCCGCGGCTCCCGCGGCGCCCCGCCCCGCGCCCCCTAGTAGCGTCGGACCGTGCACGACAAAACCGACGATCATGCCGCGCCCGCCCCGCCCCTCGCCGCCGAGGGCCCGACGCCTCCCCTCTTCACCTGGGAGTTCGCGAGCGATCCGTACCCGGCGTACGCCTGGCTCCGCGAGCACGCCCCCGTGCACCGCACCGCCCTGCCGAGCGGGGTGGAGGCGTGGCTGGTCACCCGGTACGCCGACGCGCGGCAGGCGCTGGCGGACCAGCGGCTGTCGAAGAATCCCGTGCACCACTCCGAGTCCGCGCACGGCAAGGGCAAGGTGGGCATTCCGGGCGAGCGGAGCGCCAACCTCATGACGCACCTGCTCAACATCGACCCCCCGGACCACACCCGGCTCCGCCGCCTGGTGTCCAAGGCGTTCACGCCCCGGCGTGTCGCGGAGTTCGCGCCCCGGGTGCAGGAGCTCACGGACCGGCTCATCGACGGGTTCGCGGAGCGCGGGGAGGCGGACCTCATCCACGAGTTCGCGTTCCCGCTTCCCATCTACGCCATCTGCGACATGCTCGGCGTCCCGCCGGAGGACCAGGACGACTTCCGGGACTGGGCCGGGATGATGATCCGGCACGGCGGCGGACCGCGGGGCGGAGTGGCCCGTTCCGTGAAGCGGATGCGGACGTACCTCGCCGAGCTGATCCATCGCAAGCGCGAGGACCTGGGCGACGACCTGATCTCCGGGCTGATCCGGGCGAGCGACCACGGTGAGCACCTCACCGAGAACGAGGCCGCCGCCATGGCCTTCATCCTGCTCTTCGCCGGCTTCGAGACCACCGTCAACCTCATCGGCAACGGCGTGTACGCGCTGCTGCGCAACCCCGGGGAGCGCGAGCGCCTGCAGCGCGCGCTGGCCGCCGGGGACGAGAGCCTGCTGGAGACCGGGGTGGAGGAGCTGCTCCGCTACGACGGACCGGTGGAGCTGGCCACCTGGCGGTTCGCCACCCGGGACCTCACGATCGGCGGGCAGCGCGTCGCGGAGGGCGACCCCGTGCTCGTCGTCCTCGCCGCGGCCGACCGGGACCCGGAACGGTTCGCCGAGCCCGACACCCTCGACCTCGCCCGCAGTGACAATCAGCACCTCGGGTACGGCCACGGCATCCACTACTGCCTCGGCGCGCCACTGGCGCGGCTGGAGGGCCGGACGGCGCTCGCGACGCTGCTGCGGCGCCTCCCCGACCTGCGGCTTTCCGCTGATCCGGACGATCTCCGGTGGCGCGGCGGGCTCATCATGCGGGGCCTGCGGACCCTGCCCGTGGCCTTCTCACCGGAGCCCGGGCAGACGGGCACATGACTATACGTCAACTCGGCTTGACCGTCGCCCGGCGCCGATCACGGTGGGTTGTGGCTCCTGAAGGGCGTGGCTATCTTCTGCCGTCATATTCAGCAGCCACCCGATCGGCGGCGGTCAGCAGCCGGTCGGCAGCCATACGAGAGGTGATCGCATGCTCTCCGGGAAAGGCCGACATCGTCGTCCCCGTCAACTGCCCGCCGTGGTCGTCGCCGCGGGCGTGACGGGCGCCGGAATCGCCATGCCCCTGCTCGGCGCCACCACCGCCGACGCCGCGGACGCCCCCACCTGGGACCGCGTCGCCCAGTGCGAGAGCGGCGGCCTGTGGAGCGCGGACACGGGCAACGGGTTCTACGGCGGACTGCAGCTCACTCCCGAGGTGTGGAAGCAGTACGGCGGGACGGAGTTCGCGCCGCGCCCCGACCAGGCCAGCCGCGCCCAGCAGATCGCCGTAGCCCAGCGGATTCTTGACGCCCGCGGCCCGTACGCCTGGCCCGCCTGCGCGGTCAAGTCCGACCTGGCCAAGGACGGCCGGGCGCCCGAGGTGAACCCGGGCATGCCGCACGACGCCGTCGAGGGGCCGTCGCACGAGCGGTCCTCCGGTTCGTCCTCCGGGGCGTCCGGGAAGTCCGACTCCGGCCGGACGCGGGACACGTCGTCCGACAGCGCCGAGGGCAAGTCCGGCGACAAGGCCGAGGGCAAGGGCGAGAGCAAGGCCGGGGACAAGGCCGGGGGCAAGGCCGGGGGCAAGACCGACCGGAAGGCGTCCGACGAGGCGTCCGGGACGACGTCGGGCACGTCCGCCGGGAAGGACACCTCCTCCGACCGGTCGACCGACAAGGGCGAGCGGACCGGCGAGGGCCGCGACACGTCCACCGGTTCGTCCTCCGGCGGCAAGCACCGCAAGCCGGACGGCAAGACCGATGACAAGAGCGACGGCAAGACCGGCGACAAGGCCGACCCCGAGAGCGGCGACAAGGACGACCACAAGGCCGACTCACAAGCCGACTCCGGCACGGGCGCGCAGTCCGGAACTTCCGCCTCCGGCACGATCGGCGAGCGCGAGCGCGCCGGCGCGGACGGTGGTGCGGACGGTGGTGCGGACGGCGCGGACGGTGCCGGGACGGGCAAGCACCGCGCGGAGCCGTCCGGTTCCGCCGGCGAGCGCGCGTCGCGCGGCGTCGAGCGCGGGCGTGCGGACGCGTCGGCCGCGCACGACTACACCGTGCGCCCCGGTGACAGCCTGTCAGAGATCGCGCAGCAGCACAGGGTCGAGGGCGGCTGGCACCGCGTGTACCAGGACAACAAAAAGGTCGTCGGATCCGACCCGGACCTCATTCACCCCGGTCAGCAGCTCGAACTGAAGAAGTAGCGGGGGAGTTCGCGTCGAATGTCCGTTCCGGACGAAAGTGAGACATGGGTCTCGTTGACATCGGCGCGGAGACGGCTCGTCAGAAACTCAAGAAACCATTCCCACCTGCGGAAACAGTGAGTTCCCCGGGGTGGGCCGAGCAGACGGTGGCTGAAAAGGAGGGTTTGAACCCATCGGCCGTCTGTGCTTACCGTCTTCATCGCTCGCCATCGCGAGCACCACGGTCGTCACGCCGAATCCTGCCGACGGCCGGGGGAGTCGTCGCGCAAGCGCCGTAGGCAGGAGCGGGGGAACCACGGTAGGTCGCCGGAACGGTTCATCGGTCAACGACCGGAGTACCGGAACGGCTTGGGGTGAAGCCTGGTGAGCGCGAGCCACCGGGCCGGGCAACTCACGCCCGAACCCGACAGCTCACCTCGTAGGCGCCGGTGAGGAAACCGAGTCATGTCCAAGGGCAAGCACCGTCGTCCGAACAAGGCCGTCCGCATCGCCACGCTCGCGGGTGTCACCGGCGCCGCAGTCGCCGCCCCGCTGATGATGGCCACCTCCGCCCACGCCGCCTCCGTCGACACCTGGGAGCGCGTGGCCCAGTGCGAGTCCAGCGGTAACTGGCACATCAATACCGGCAACGGCTACTACGGCGGTCTGCAGTTCTCGCAGTCGTCCTGGGCCGCCGCGGGCGGTACCGCCTACGCCCCGCGCGCCGACCTGGCCTCCAAGGGCCAGCAGATCGCCGTCGCCGAGAAGCTGCTCGCCATGCAGGGCCCCGGTGCCTGGGGCTGCGCCGGTGCCGGCGGTCTGACGGCCGGTGGCGCCAAGGCCGACGTCGACACCTCCGGCTCCGGCAAGGTCGTCTCCAAGTCGACCTCGGGCCAGCGCTCGACCGGCCAGAGCCACGCCGACCGCAGCGAGCGCAAGGCCGCGCCGAAGCACGCCGCCCCGCAGCGGCAGGCCGAGGAGGCCCCGGCCGCCAAGCCGGCCGCGCCGAAGCACGCCGCCCCGCAGCGGCAGGCCGAGGAGGCCCCGGCCGCCAAGCCGGCCGCGCCGAAGCACGCCGCCCCGCAGCGGCAGGCCGAGGAGGCCCCGGCCGCCAAGCCGGCCGCGCCGAAGCACGCCGCTCCGAAGACCGTGAAGATCGGCGACGGCGAGTACGAGGTGAAGGAAGGCGACACCCTCGCCAAGATCGCCGAGGCCAAGAAGGTCAAGGGCGGCTGGGAGAAGCTCTACGACCGCAACAAGGACGTCGTGGAGAGCGCCGACCTCATCTTCCCCGGCCAGAAGCTGCACCTGAGCTGAGGCCCCTTCCGGGCCCGGACGCCGTACGCCGCGGCCGGGCCCCGCGGGCGCGCGGTGCGGCCACGGCCGGACACCGCCGCCCGTAGCGCCGCACCACGCGTACCACCGGCCGGGAGCACCGCTCCCGGGCCGCAGCGGAACCGCCCCGCTCCCATGCGACCGATCCCCCCCGGGCCGCATCGGAGCGGGGCTCCGCCGTTTCCGCGCGCGTTCCGTGACAGGCCGCCGCGACGACCACGCCCGCCACACCCTTTCGGAACTCCTCCCGACGGTTCCCGCAGCGGTTCCCCGTTGAGCGAACAGCCCGACCATTCGTCCCTTGATCTCGGCGTTTGTGCCATTTTTCCGGCGGGGTGGCGCTCCGGGGGCCGGTGGACCCTCCGGCGCCCGTTAGGCTCGTGCTGCAGAACGCTGGAGTACCCAGACACACACGAAGGAGACCCTCGTGCCGTCCATCGACGTCGTCGTAGCTCGCGAGATCCTCGACTCGCGAGGCAACCCCACGGTCGAGGTCGAGGTCGGCCTCGACGACGGCTCCACCGGCCGCGCCGCCGTGCCGTCCGGTGCCTCGACCGGTGCCTTCGAGGCCATCGAGCTCCGCGACGGGGACAAGAACCGCTACCTGGGCAAGGGCGTCGAGAAGGCCGTGCTGGCCGTCATCGAGCAGATCGGCCCGGAGCTCGTCGGCTACGACGCCACCGAGCAGCGCCTGATCGACCAGGCCATGTTCGACCTGGACGCCACCGACAACAAGGGCTCCCTGGGCGCCAACGCCATCCTGGGCGTCTCCCTGGCCGTCGCGCACGCCGCCTCCGAGGCGTCGGACCTCCCCCTCTTCCGCTACCTCGGCGGCCCGAACGCGCACCTGCTGCCCGTTCCGATGATGAACATCCTGAACGGCGGCTCGCACGCCGACTCCAACGTGGACATCCAGGAGTTCATGATCGCGCCGATCGGCGCCGAGTCCTTCTCCGAGGCGCTGCGCTGGGGCACCGAGGTCTACCACACCCTCAAGGCCGTCCTGAAGCGCAAGGGCCTGTCCACCGGCCTCGGCGACGAGGGCGGCTTCGCCCCGAACCTGGGCTCCAACCGCGAGGCCCTCGACCTCATCCTCGAGGCCATCAAGGAGGCCGGCTACACCCCCGGCCAGGACATCGCGCTCGCGCTCGACGTCGCCGCGTCCGAGTTCTACAAGGACGGCGCCTACACCTTCGAGGGCCAGAGCCGTACCGCCGCCGAGATGACCGACTACTACGCCGAGCTCGTCGCGGCGTACCCGCTGGTCTCCATCGAGGACCCGCTGTTCGAGGACGACTGGGACGGCTGGAAGACCATCACCGAGCGCCTCGGCGACGCGGTCCAGCTCGTCGGTGACGACCTGTTCGTCACCAACCCCGAGCGTCTCGCCCGCGGCATCGAGGAGGGCGCGGCCAACGCCCTGCTGGTCAAGGTCAACCAGATCGGTTCGCTGACCGAGACCCTGGACGCCGTCGAGCTGGCCCAGCGCAGCGGCTTCAAGTGCATGATGTCGCACCGCTCCGGCGAGACCGAGGACGTCACCATCGCCGACCTGGCCGTCGCCACCAACTGCGGCCAGATCAAGACCGGTGCCCCGGCCCGCTCCGAGCGCGTCGCCAAGTACAACCAGCTGCTGCGCATCGAGGAGATCCTCGACGACGCCGCGGTGTACGCCGGCCGCAGCGCGTTCCCGCGCTTCCGCCAGGGCTGAGCCGCACCTCCGGCAGTGCGCGTGCGAGGCTGACAAAGCCTCACGCCTCACCCCGTCCCCGGCCACGGTCCCGTACCGTGGCCGGGGACGGTTTTGGCATGCGTTCCGGCTTCGGTGAAGCCGGCAGCGGGGAGGCGATGTGGCGGCGGAACGGTTCTCCACCGCGACCAGGCTCAAGGCGATCGGCTCGGTCCTCGTCCAGGGGCCGGACGCCCGGGCCCGGCGCACCCGTCCGCCGCGGCGCAGCCGGCTCACCGGCCGCGCGGCGCTGCTGGCGCTCGTCGTCTGCTCGCTGATCGTCGCCCTGGCCTACCCCATGCGCCAGTGGGTCACCCAGCGTTCGGACATCGACGACCAGCGGAACCGCTCCGAGCAGGCCAAGGAGCAGGTGAAGCGGTTGCGCGAGGAGAAGGCGCGGCTGGAGGACCCGGCGTACGTGGAACGGCTGGCGCGCGAGCACCTGCACTACGTCCGGCCCGGCGAGACCGGTTACACGGTCGTGGACGGCAGCGGCAACGCGCGGCACCGCCGCGACCAGGGCGCCGCCGACCGGCCGTGGTACGTCAACCTCTGGGACGGCGTGGACACCTCGGACGCCCATCGCTGACGCGCGGCGCATCGCTGACGGGCGGCGCCCCTCCACTCTCTTCGATCACTTCCCCCTCTCCCGACCCTCCGACACGAGCGAGCACATGGAAACCCCTCCTCCCCAGACCGAGCCCACCCAGCCCACCGACGAGGACATCGCCGCGTTCAAGGAGCAGCTCGGCCGCCCGCCGCGCGGCCTGCGGGCGATCGCCCACCGCTGCCCCTGCGGCAACCCGGACGTCGTCGAGACCGCGCCGCGGCTGGAGGACGGCACGCCGTTCCCGACGCTGTACTACCTGACGTGCCCCCGCGCGGCCTCCGCCATCGGCACGCTGGAGGCCGAGGGCGTGATGAAGGAGATGAGCGCCCGGCTGCAGAGCGACCCGGAGCTGGCCGCCGCGTACCGCGCCGCGCACGAGGACTACATCCGCCGGCGGGACGCGATCGAGGTGCTGGAGGGCTTCCCGAGCGCGGGCGGCATGCCGGACCGGGTCAAGTGCCTGCACGTGCTGGTGGGGCACTCGCTGGCGGCCGGTCCCGGCGTCAACCCGCTGGGCGACGAGACGATCGCGATGCTGCCGGAGTGGTGGCGCAAGGGTCCGTGCGTGACGCCGTGCGGCGCGTCGGAGCCGTCCGGCACCGAGGACTAGTCCCTCTTCCTCCCTTTGACCGTTGGAGTGCGCATGACCCGCGTTGCCGCGATCGACTGCGGTACGAACTCGATCCGTCTGCTCGTCGCCGATCTCGACCCCGCCACCGGCGGGTTCAAGGAGCTCGACCGGCGGATGACGATCGTCCGGCTCGGCCAGGGCGTGGACCGCACCGGGCGGTTCGCGCCGGAGGCGCTGGAGCGGACGTTCGCCGCGTGCCGGGAGTACGCCGAGGTGATCCGGGCGCACGGCGCGGAGCGCGTCCGGTTCGTCGCCACCTCGGCGTCCCGGGACGTGAAGAACCGCGCGGAGTTCGTGGCCGGCGTCGTGGACATCCTGGGCGTCGAGCCCGAGGTGATCACGGGTGACCTGGAGGCGGAGTTCTCCTTCACCGGCGCCACCAAGGAGCTCACCGGCCGCACGGACCTCGACCGTCCCTTCCTGGTGGTCGACATCGGCGGCGGCTCGACGGAGTTCGTCGTCGGCGACGACCGGGTGCGGGCGGCGCGCAGCGTGGACGTCGGCTGCGTACGGATGACGGAACGTCACCTCGTCGCCGACGGCGCGGTGGTGGACCCGCCGTCGCCCGAGCGGATCGCCGCGATACGGGCCGACGTCGAGGCCGCCCTCGACCTCGCCGAGCGGACCGTCCCGCTGCGCGAGGCCCGCACCCTCGTCGGCCTGGCCGGCTCGGTGACCACGGTGGCGGCCATCGCCCTCGGCCTCCCCGAGTACGACTCGACGGCCATCCACCACGCCCGCATCCCCCTCGCCCGCGTCCGCGAGGTCACGTCCCGCCTCCTCACCTCCACCCACGAGGAGCGGTCGGCGATCCCGGTCCTGCACCCGGGCCGCGTGGACGTGATCGCGGCGGGCGCCCTGGTGCTCCAGTGCCTGATGGAGCGGATCGGGGCGGAGGACGTCGTGGTGAGCGAGCACGACATTCTGGACGGCATCGCCTGGAAAACGGCAGAAGAGGCCGGGAAGAACGGGCAGGCCGTCTGACCGGGTGCGTCGCTTCCCGCTGCGTGGGGTCTCGGAACACGAGGACCGGGTCCCTCGTCATGGGCAGCTCAGCCGGCGGTGGGTTTCGCGAATCCGCTGTCCGTAGAGACGCCGGTGCGGTCACGGCGGCGGGCCGGTCCCGGCCGGTCCTGCCGGGATCAGGTCAGTCCTGGCTGCCGCCGGCGGACGCCGGGCGATCCGGACGTGCCCTCCTGAGGAGTGCCGCGCCGGCTTCGGCGATGAGCCGGTGCTCGTGGGGGCTGACGCCCTCGGTGAGGCCGGGGTAGTCCACGAAGGCCAGCGCCACGACGGTCGAGCGGGCCGCGCCCTCCGGAAGTCTGATGCGCGCGATGTCATCGGCGTCCAGGGTTTCGCACGCGAAGAGGTAGGCCGTGGAAGCGGTGCCGGGGACCGGCTCCACGCCGAGAAGGAAGCGCGGTTCGACGCGGAGCCGGAGGTCCCGGCGTACGTGGTAGGTCATCGCGTTCCGCGCCGATTCCTCCGGCAGGGCCGGCCCGCCGGGGAGCCGCCAACCGCCGTCCGCTCCCTTCGGCATCAGAAGCCGCCCGTGGACGTCGGTGATGTGAGCGAGGCCCAGGGCGGGGGATGCGGGTGGCATGGCTCTTCTTTCGTGCGGGAGGGAAGTCTGTCGGTGGGACGGCCCCGGTCGGTGCCGCGCGGGGGTGACCTGACGGGCTGTCCGAGCGTCTGTGGCCGAGCCCGTGCGCTCGTCGTCCGGTGGTGCGGTTTCACCATGCCGGTCGGTTGTCGCGCTGATCCACCGCCAGGCCATATACGGCCGCCGTATATTTCGGCCATGGAGCCGGAGCCGGACGTCTGGGCGCACCCACGGTTACGGGCCGCCGCCGCGGTCGAGGACTGGGCGGCGTTGTTGAGGGGGTGGCGGGTGCTGACCCGGGCCACGCAGAGCGAGCTCGGTTCTCGGGTGGGGCTGTCGCAGCCTGACGTCTCCGCGATCGAGAACCGGCGGCGGGCGGTGACGTCGGCCGAAGTGCGACAGCGGATCGTCCGGGGGCTGGGTGTTCCGGCCGAGCTGCTGGGTGGCGCGAAGGCCGAGTTGCCGTTGCCGTCGCTGGTGCTGCCGGAGGTGGTCGCGGACCCCGCGGGGGAACGGCTGCGACGGGTCGGGGACGGCCGGGTGCGCTTGGACGCGGCCTCGCTTGAAGCGATGGAGAGGTTGCTCGCCTCCCATCGCCGGGCCGAGGACACGCTCGGTTCACGGGTCATGGCCGGGGTCGTGGCCGCGCAGTTCGAGCGGGTGGCCGGCCTGTACGACCAGGCGCGGGGGCCGCTCGCGGACCGGCTGGTGAAGCTGATGGCGGAGTACGCGCAGTTCCTGGCATGGATGGCGCAGGATCAGGACGACACCCCGCTGGCTCTGGGCTGGTTCGACCGGTCCTACGACTGGGCGTTGGAGGCCGGGTACGGCGACTTGGCGGCCACGACCATGAGCATGAAGGCCCATCTCGCCTGGTCGAGGAGCCGGGGGCGCGGATGCGTCAGGCTCGCGGAAGCGGCGGCGGGGACGGCCGGGGCGAGTCGGGCGACGCGGGCCATGGCGCTGCAGATGGCGGGACGGGGGTGTGCTCTCGACGGGGACCGCGGGGGCGCTTACCGCAATCTGGAGGAAGCGCAGCGGGTCATCCGGGAGGCGCGAGACGCTCCGCCCTGGCTTTACTTCTACGGCGAGTCCTGGTTCTCGGCGCAGCGGGGCATGGCGGATCTGCATCTGAAGGACTGGGCGAGCGCCATTGATCACCTGGTGGCCGGGCTCGCCGGGTTCGCGCCAGCTTTCCGGCGGGACAGGGCCTGGTACGGGGCCTGCCTCGCGCATGCCTACGCGGGGGCGGGGGAGGCCGAAGCGGCGGTGGATGCGGCGCTGGCCGTGGTCCGGGACGCCGCGGAGATCGGGCGTCCGCATGCGTGGGGCGAGCTGCACGCGGTGGCGGCGCTGCTGCTGCGTCGCGGGGCGGGGGAGGGGCGTGTGCTGGTGGACGTTCTGGCGGGGCTGGACTGACGGTCGGCGGCCGGCCTCTGGGGTCTGTTACGGGTGTGTCCAGGCGGGCTGAAGTGAACCGCAAGGACGGGTCGTCGCCCGCCCGGGGAAAAAGTTCGTGAAATCCTTCACATGAAAATGAGGGACTGGAACGCCGGTCCAGTGCCGATCGGCCCCCATCCGGGGCCGAGTGGGCCCGGATGAGCGTGAACGGGCCTGCTTCGTCAGGGGAGAAGGAACGTTTGGGCAGGGCGGCGGAACCGAGTGGTCCAGTTGCGTCGCGGCTTACAAGTCCAGCTCAGCGGGGGTGGTCAACGCGTTTCAGGGCCCGGTGGTTCCCTGGGGAGAGTATGGCGTCGGTCACGTGGGCGGCGCAGTGTAGCAGACAGCGCCCCGCGTCTTGTGAAGGGGCGCACGAGCACCCCTTCGGGGTGTGCTGGATACTCGAATCATGAGCACCACGGAGCGTCCACGGATCCTCGTAGTAGGCGGTGGGTACGTCGGCCTGTATGCGGCGCGTCGCATCCTGAAGAAGATGCGGTACGGCGAGGCGACCGTCACGGTCGTCGACCCGCGTTCGTACATGACGTACCAGCCCTTCCTCCCCGAAGCAGCGGCCGGCAGCATCTCGCCGCGTCACGTCGTGGTGCCGCTGCGACGTGTGCTCCCCAAGGCGGAGGTCCTCACCGGCCGCGTCACCACCATCGACCAGGACCGCAAGGTCGCCACGGTCGCGCCGCTCGTCGGCGAGGCCTACGAGCTGCCCTTCGACTACCTGGTCATCGCGATGGGCGCGGTCTCCCGTACCTTCCCGATCCCCGGCCTCGCCGAGAACGGCATCGGCATGAAGGGCATCGAGGAGTCCATCGGCCTGCGCAACCACGTCCTGGAGCAGCTGGACAAGGCCGACTCGACCACCGACGAGGAGATCCGCCGCAAGGCGCTCACCTTCGTCTTCGTCGGCGGCGGCTTCGCCGGCGCCGAGACGATCGGTGAGGTCGAGGACATGGCCCGCGACGCGGCCAAGCACTACCGGAGCGTGAAGCGCGAGGACATGCGCTTCATCCTGGTCGACGCCGCCGACAAGATCCTCCCCGAGGTCGGCCCCAAGCTCGGCCAGTACGGCAAGGAGCACCTGGAGAGCCGCGGGGTGGAGATCCACCTCTCGACGTCCATGGACTCCTGCGTCGACGGTCACGTCGTGCTCAAGAACGGCCTCGAGGTCGACGCCAACACGATCGTGTGGACCGCGGGCGTCAAGCCCAACCCGGCGCTGGCCCGCTTCGGCCTGCCGCTGGGCCCGCGCGGCCACGTGGACACCCAGGCGACCCTCCAGGTGCAGGGCACCGACTACATCTGGGCCGCGGGCGACAACGCCCAGGTCCCGGACCTCGTCGGCCGCAAGGCGGGCAACGAGAACGCCTGGTGCCCGCCGAACGCCCAGCACGCGCTGCGCCAGGCCAAGGTCCTCGGCGACAACGTGGTCTCCGGCATGCGGGGCTTCCCGCAGAAGGAGTACAGCCACGCCAACAAGGGTGCGGTCGCCGGTCTCGGCCTGCACAAGGGCGTCGCGATGATCGTCATGGGCAAGATGAAGATCAAGCTCAAGGGCCGTCTCGCCTGGTACATGCACCGTGGCTACCACGGTCTGGCCATGCCGACCTGGAACCGCAAGATCCGCATCTTCGCGGACTGGACGCTGGGCATGTTCCTCAAGCGCGAGGTCGTCTCGCTCGGCGCCATGGAGAACCCCCGCGAGGAGTTCTACGAGGCCGCCAAGCCCGCTCCGCGGCCGGCCGACGCGGTCCCGACCCAGAAGGCCAAGGCCGGCTGAGTCTCCCGCCGGCGGTACAGGCGGCATCAGCTCAAGGGCGTCCACCAAATCCGTGGGGTGGGCGCCCTTCGGCGTACCCGCACGCCGTCGCGCGCTCCCGTGCTCGGCCGTCGTGGCGATTTCCGGGCCCTGGCGCGAAGGTGACGCACTTCCGCAGGGAAGGACTACAGCACCGCTCGCCGGTGTTTAGGTGTCAGATGAATCAATCTTCTGACCGTCCTTTCCGGATCTCCTGACACTGCATCACGGAGGTGTGCGACATGGCCCAGGCCGCCCGACGGCTCGCCGACCTCGCGGAACAGGTACTGGGGGCGCCGCTCCCGGTCCGCCTCCGCGCCTGGGATCGCAGCGAGGCGGGTCCGCCCGGTGGGCCGGTGCTCGTCGTCCGCAACCGCCGCGCCCTCCGCCGCCTGCTCTGGAAGCCGGGCGAGCTCGGCCTCGCCCGTGCCTGGGTGGCCGGGGACCTCGACGTCGAGGGCGACCTGTACGCGGCCCTCGACCTGCTCGCCGAGTCCATCTGGGAGCGCGGCGAGGAACCCGCCCGCCGCTCCGGCCCCGCCGCCGCGCTGGCCGCCCTCCGGGACCCCGTGACGCGCTCCGCGGGCCGCGAGCTGCTGCGGCTGGCCCGGCCCTGGGCGCCGCCCGCGCCGCCCCCGGAGGAGGCCCGCAGGACGTCCGGCCGACTGCACAGCCTCCGCCGCGACAGGCAGGCCATCAGCCACCACTACGACGTCGGCAACGCCTTCTACGAGCTCGTCCTCGGCCCCTCGATGGTCTACTCCTGCGCCTACTGGGAGCCCGAGGGCACCCTGGAGGACGCCCAGCGCGCCAAGCTCGACCTCGTCTGCCGCAAGCTCGGCCTGGCCCCCGGGACCCGCCTGCTCGACGTCGGCTGCGGCTGGGGCTCGATGGTGCTGCACGCCGCCCGCGAGTACGGGGTGAGCGCGGTCGGCATCACCCTCTCCGAGGAGCAGGCCGGCTACGCCCGCAAGCGGATCGCCGAGGCCGGGCTGACGGACCGGGTGGAGATCCGCGTCCAGGACTACCGCGAGATCTCCGACGGGCCCTTCGACGCGATCTCCTCCGTCGGCATGGCCGAGCACGTCGGCCGCGAGCGCTACGCCGAGTACGCCGCCGACCTGTACGCCCTGCTCCGGCCCGGCGGCCGGCTGCTCAACCACCAGATCGCCCGCCGGCCGCTGCGGGACGAGGAGGCGTACCGGGTCGACGAGTTCATCGGCCGCTACGTCTTCCCGGACGGCGAACTCGCGCCCGTCGGACGCACGGTGGCGCAGCTGGAGGAGGCCGGGTTCGAGGTCCGGGACGTGGAGGCGCTGCGCGAGCACTACGCGCTGACGCTGCGGCAGTGGGTGGCCAACCTGGAGGCGCGCTGGGACGAGGCCGTGCGGCTGACCTCGCCGGGCCGGGCCCGGGTGTGGCGGCTCTACATGGCCGCCTCGGCGCTGTCCTTCGAGCGCAACCGGATCGGCGTCAACCAGGTGCTGGCCGTACGGACCCCCGGATCCGGTGATCCGGGACTGCCGCTGCGCACCCGGGAGTGGCGGGCCTGAGACGCCGGAGGGCCCGGCTCCGATCGTGGAGCCGGGCCCAGCGGGCGGTGGCGGCCGTCAGTCGGCCTTGATGGCGGAGAGCATGTTCAGCCGCGCCGCCCGGCGGGCCGGCCAGAGCGCCGCCAGCACGCCGACCAGAGCGGCCAGCAGCAGGAAGACGCCCATCCGGCCCCAGGGCAGGGTCAGCTCGTAGGTGGCCAGTTTGGTGCCGATCTGCTCGCCCGCGGCCCAGCCGAAGAAGACGCCGAGGACGATGCCCAGCACTCCGCCGAAGAGCGAGATGACCAGCGACTCCAGGCGGACCATCCGCTTGATGCCGCCGCGGTCCAGGCCGATGGCCCGCAGCATGCCGATCTCCTGCTGGCGCTCGAAGACCGACATGGCGAGGGTGTTGACGACGCCCAGCACCGCGACGATCACCGCCATGGCGAGCAGGCCGTAGAGGATGTTCAGCATCATGTTGATCATCTGCGCGATCTCGCGGGAGATGTCGTCCTTGTCCTGGACCTTGATGGCCGGGTTGTCGCCGAGGGCCTTGCGCAGCGACTTCTTGGCCGGGGCGCTCGCTCCCTTGTCGGTCTTGACCAGGACCTGGCGGTCGACGAGGTCGGGCATGTGCGGGTTCAGGGTCCGGTGGTCGACCATGATCCCCTTGAGCATGTCGTTGCCCTTGAAGATCCCGCCGACGGTCAGCCGGCCCTTCTTGCCGTCCTCGTAGGTGACCTCGAAGGACGAGTCGGCCTTCCAGTGGTGGTTCTTGGCCGTCGAGTCGTCCACGATCACCCGCTGCCGCTGGGACAGCGCCGCGTACGAGCCGGACGTGAAGTCGACGTGGGTGAGCTTGCCGATGCTCGCGGCGTCCACGCCGGTCAGGTACTCGTGGTCGCCGTCGATGCGGGCGGGCGACTCGCGCAGGGCGCTGACGGCGGTGACGCCGGGCGCCGTGGCGAGCTTCCGGGCGATGTCGGGGGAGAGGTCGTTCATGTTGGCCATGACGACCACGTAGTCGGCCTTCAGCGAGTCGGCCGCCATCTTGTCGACGGCCTTCTGGACGCTGCCGCCGATGACCGTGAGGCCGGTGATCAGGGTGAGGCCGATCATCAGCGCGGCGGCGGTCGCGGCGGTGCGGCGCGGGTTGCGGACCGCGTTCTGGCCGGCGAGCTTGCCGGGCATCCCGAAGCGGCGCAGCACCGGTCCCGCGGCGGCGATCAGCGGGCGGGAGAGCAGCGGCGTCAGCACGAAGACGCCGATGAGCAGCAGGCCCGCGCCGACCCCCAGGCCGGCCTCGTCGCCCGCCGTGACGGAGACCGCGGCGCCCGCGGCCGTGAGGAGCGCGCCGATGGTGTTGCGGACCACCAGGGACTTGGTGGTGGCCACCGCGTGGACGCTGTTCATGGCGGCCACCGGCGGGATCCTCGCGGCGCGCCGGCCCGGCAGCCAGGCGGCGAGCATGGTCACCAGGATGCCGACGGCGAGGGAGGAGACGATCGCGGACGGCGGGATGACCAGCGGGCCGTCCGGCATGGTGTCGCCGGGCATCAGGGCCTTCATCCCGGCGCCGATGCCGATGCCGGCCAGCAGACCGGCGACGGCCGCGACCGCGCCGACGACGAACGCCTCGACGAGCACCGAGCGGGTCACCTGGCGGCGGCTGGCGCCGACGGCGCGGAGCAGGGCGAGTTCCTTGGTGCGCTGGGCGACCAGCATGGTGAAGGTGTTGGCGATGATGAAGACGCCGACGAAGAGGGCTATGCCGGCGAAGACCAGCAGACCGGTCTTCACGCCGTCCATGCCCTGGGCGATCATCTCGGCCTCGTCGTCCGCGAGCTTCTTGCCCGTGGTGGCCTCGGCGTCACGCGGCAGGATCTTGTCGACTTCGGCCTTCAGCTTGTCCTGGGACGTGCCGGGGGCGGCCTTGACGTCGATCTGGTTGAACCGGCCCGGCTTCGTGAAAAGCTTCTGGGCGGTGGCGGTGTCGAAGAGGGTGAGCGTGCCGCCGGCCGTCACCTGGCCCTTGTCGGTGGTGAAGACGCCGGTGATCTTCTGGTTGAGGACCGGGCCGCGGACGGACATCCGGACGGTGTCGCCGACCTTGAAGCCCGCGCGCTCGGCGGTCTTGGTGTCGACGGCGATCTCGCCGGCGCGCTGCGGCGCCCGGCCGGACGTCAGCGGGTAGCGGGCGTCCTTGCCGTCCTTGCCGGGGAAGTAGTTGGAGCCGGCCCGGGAGAAGCCCTGGCCCACCAGCTCGCCGTCCTTGCCGGCGAGGTAGGCGTGGCCGTCGACGGAGCCGGTGGCCGAGGCGGCGCCGGGCACCTTCGCGGCCTTGTCCAGCAGGCGCTGGGTGAGCAGCGGGGCCTCGCCGGGCTTGCTCTTGTCGCGGTCCTCGACGTGCGGCTGGACCGCGACGTCGATGCCGGCGTAGCCCTTCTCGGAGCTGCTCTGAAGGGCGTTGGAGAAGGTCTCGGTGAAGACGAGGGTGCCGGAGACGAAGGCCACGCCGAGCATCACGGCGAGGACGGTCATCAGCAGCCGGGCTTTGTGCGCGAGGACGTTGCGCAAGGCGGTACGGAACATCGGGTCAGGTGTCCTGGGAGTCGGGGGCGGGCGCGGGCGCGGGCGCGGGCTGGCTCAGCTGGTCCGGCCCTTGGCGTCGAACGCCTTCATGCGGTCCAGGACGGCGTCGGCGGTCGGCTCGTACATCTCGTCGACGATGCGGCCGTCGGCGAGGAAGACGACGCGGTTGGCGTAGGAGGCGGCCACCGGGTCGTGGGTGACCATGACGACGGTCTGGCCCAGTTCGCGCACGGAGTTGCGCAGGAAGCCCAGGACCTCGGCGCCGGAGCGGGAGTCGAGGTTGCCGGTGGGCTCGTCGGCGAACATGATCTCGGGGCGGCCGGCGAGGGCGCGGGCGACGGCGACGCGCTGCTGCTGGCCGCCGGAGAGCTGGTTCGGGCGGTGCTTGAGCCGGCCGGAGAGGCCGACGGTGTCCACGACGGTGTCGAGCCACTGCCGGTCGGGCTTGCGGCCGGCGATGTCCATCGGCAGCGTGATGTTCTCCAGGGCGTTGAGCGTGGGCAGCAGGTTGAACGCCTGGAAGATGAAGCCGATCTTGTCGCGGCGGAGCTGGGTGAGCTTCTTGTCGTTGAGCGCGGTGAGCTCGGTGTCGCCGATCCGGGCGGAGCCGCCGGAGACCGTGTCCAGGCCGGCCATGCAGTGCATCAGCGTGGACTTGCCCGAGCCGGACGGGCCCATGATCGCCGTGAACTCGGCCCTGCGGAAGTCCACGGAGACGGCGTCCAGGGCGACCACCTGGGTCTCGCCCTGGCCGTAGACCTTGGTGAGATCCGTGGCACGGGCCGCCACCTCGGCGGTGCGGACGGCGGTCGGGGCGCCGTAGGGGCTGGTGGTCACGGGAGGGCACTCCTGTCGGGACGCGGATCGGGACGTGTTTCCATGGTCCTGTCCGGCTGCCCCGTACGGATCAGACCAGGCTCCCGTTCCCGGGCCCCACTCCAGAGGTACGGACGGGGGGCGGGGTCATCCTCCGGTATGAGGGTGCCCGGGGAGTGGGGCCCGGGCGGCACCGGATCGGGGGGAGTGCGGTGACCGCGTGGTGACGGAGGGGGGCGACGGGAGTCGAGATTGCGACAATTCCGTGAGAGTGCCCGGGTGGGGTGGTGAACGGGATGGATCGGCCGCTGGCATGTGCCTATGGCGTCATTGCTGCACTGACAGCTCCTCAGTTGCCCATAAAATAAGACAACCTCTGGTCAGTGTTCCGCTGTTTGGGGGGCGCCACCCGGATAGGCTCATCCTGTTCTCCTCGAGGGAACCCGCGCGCGCGTCCGCGATGCACGCGTGGCCCGAGGGCCCGCCCGGATGGTGGAATGCAGACACGGCGAGCTTAAACCTCGCTGGCCCTTCGGGCCGTGCCGGTTCGAGTCCGGCTCCGGGCACATCCGCACGTTCACCGTTCGCCTGTGGGCGGGCGCGTGTGCCCGGCGACGGGCGCGCTCCGGCCGTCCGGCCAGTGGTTTCGGCCCGCGCGCCCTACGCCTGCGCGCCCTACGCCCGCGCGTCCGGCGCCGGTCCGCCGCCCGCCAGCTCGAAGAGGGTCCTGAGCGCGGCGAACGCCTCCGCCCGGTCCACCAGGCCGTCGAGGCCGTGCAGCGTGTTCACCCCCACGCCGCTGCCGAAGACCAGCGAGGCCAGGCTCTTGGCGTCCGGCAGTCCCGGAGTGCCCGCGGTGATCCGCTCCAGGTAGCCGACCCAGACCCGGCGGGTGCCCTCGTAGCCCTTCACATAGGCGTCGCGCAGCGGCCCGGGGCCGCCCATGACCTCCGGCAGGACCGTCGCGAACACCCGGCCGCAGGAAGCGTCCACCACCGAGAGGTGGGCGTCGAGCAGGGCGTCGAAGGTGAGCGGCCCGGACTCCGGGAGCACCCGGCGGTACTCCTCCTCGGCGCTGCGGAACGCCTGCCCGATCACCTCGACGATCAGGCCCTCCTTGGAGCCGAAGTGCCAGGCGACCGAGCCCCGGCTGATGCCCGCGCGGTCGGCGACGGCCTGCACGGAGGCGGCCCGCGGGCCGCCCTCGGCGACCAGTTCCGTCGCCGCCTCCAGCAGCCGCCGGCGGCTCTCCCGGGCGGACTCCTCACGACGACCAGTCATGCGGGGATTGTTCCACGGGCGGTACCGGCCGCCGAAGGGCCGGGGAGCCCCGGTTCTCCGTCCCGTGTCCGGAAAACCGGTTCCTGCACACCACTTGACGGTCTGTGCCGGGCGTTCAACGATTGGACCACCGTCCAGTTTTCGCGGGTGAGCGGAGCCGGGGACCTTGAATGCCCTGGCGCACGGCGGCTCGCACCGCAGAAGTGGCGGGACACGTTCCGAGCCGCACGTCTTCCCGTACCGCTCAGCGCCGGCCCCGTGCCGGTGTCTTCACGCCATCCCCGGGCCTCCCCGTGCACCCGTCCGTCCGCCCGGGACCACCGACCGCACGATCGGAGCCGTCATGCGCCTGATCACGTTCGTAGGCAAGCACTCCGCCGGGCTGCCCCCGCCGGGCCGGCCCCACGCCGGCGTCCTGCTGGACGGCGACGCCGCGGACGGCGCCGTCCTCGACCTCACCGCCGCCGCGCCCGACGACCCGCGCCTCGCCTCGCTCCAGGCCCTGATCGAGTCCGGCGAGGCCGGCCTGGACCGGGCGCGGGAGCTGTGCGAACGCCGGCCCGGCGAGGCCGTCCGCGCCCGGGACGAGCTCCGGCTGCTGGCACCGCTGCCCCGCCCGGTACGGCTGCGCGACTGCGGGTTGTTCATCGCCCACCTGGAGAGCGGGCTGCGCGAGCTGGCCCGGCGGCAGGCCGCGACGGCCGAGGACCCGGCCGCCGCGTTCGAGGAGCTGATGGCCAGCGGGAGGTTCGACCTCAGCCCGCTGTTCCGGGAGCGGGTCATGTACTACACGGCCGACCACCTCTGCGTGAGCGGGCCGGAGGCCGAGATCACCGCGCCCGCCGGGGCCCGGGAGCTGGACTTCGAGCTGGAGTTCGCGGCCGTGCTGGGGCGGGCCGGCCGGGACGTGAAGCCCGCCGACGCCCCCGCCCACGTCTTCGGCTACACCGTCTTCAACGACTGGAGCGCCCGCGACCTCCAGGCCGTCCTCATGCGGGCCGGCGTCGGACCGTGCGAGGGCAAGGACTTCGCCGGCTCCAACACCCTGGGGCCCTGCATCGTGACCCGCGACGAGCTCCCCGACCCGTACTCCCTCACCATGACCGCCCGGGTCAACGGCGAGGAGTGGTCGCGCGGGACCACCGACGGGATGGAGCACAGCTTCGAGGACGCCGTGGTGCACCTCAGCCGGGACCGCGCGGTACACGCCGGGGAGGTCCTCGGCTCCGGAACCGTGCCGTCCGGCACCGGGTTCGACCTCGGCCGGCACCTGGCGGACGGGGACGTGGTGGAGCTGGAGGTCGAGGGCATCGGCGTGCTCCGCAACACCGTCCGGGTGCCCGCGGCGCCGGACCCGGGCCGGTCATGAGCGACGCGTACGTGCTCGGCGTCGGCCGCACGGCGTACGGCCGGTTCCCCGGCCGGACCGTCGGCGCGCTCGCGGGCGAGGCACTCGCCCTCTGCCTGGCCGACGCCGGCGTCGAACCGGCCGCCGTGGAGGCGGTGTTCTTCGCCAACGCCACCCAGGGCGCCCTGGAGGGGCAGCACTTGGTGCGCGGGCAGGTGGCGCTGCGGGACGCCGGGATGGCGGGCGTCCCGGTGTTCAACGTCGAGAACGCCTGCGCCTCCGGGACCGCCGCCGTCCACCTGGCGGCCACCGCGGTCCGGGCCGGGGAGGCGGACGTCGTCCTCGCCGTCGGCGCCGAGCGGATGTACGGCGCCGACGAGGAGCGGCTGGGCGCCGCCTTCCACGGCGGACTCGACGTCGCCCGGTGGGAGGAGGGGCTCAAGGCGCTGCGCGAGGCGGCCGGGGCGGAAACGGCGCCCGCGGGGCGGCGCTCGGTGTTCATGGACGTCTACGCCGCGCTCGCCGCCGACTACCGCCGCCGCCACCCCGGCCTCACCCCGCGCCGGCTCGCCGCCGTCACCGCCAAGAACCGGCGGCACGGCGCCCTCAACCCGCGGGCCGCCCGCCGCGAGGCGCTCACCGTGGACGAGGTACTGGCCGCGCGGACCATCGTGCCGCCGCTGACCCAGCCGATGTGCGCGCCCATCGGGGACGGCGCCGCGGCCGCCCTGGTCTGCTCGCCGGCCGCGGCCCGCCGGCTCGGCGCCGGCCGGGCGGTACGGATCCGGGCGAGCGTCGTCGCCTCCGGCACCGGCCGGACGCTCGACGAGGAGGCCCGCCGGATCACCCGCCTCGCCTCGGCCGCCGCCTACGAACGGGCCGGGCTCGGCCCGGCCGACGTCTCGCTCGCGGAGGTCCACGACGCCACCGCCATCGGCGAGGTGCTCCAAGTGGAGGCGCTGGGCCTGGTCCCGGCCGGGGAGGGCGCGCACGCCGCCGAACGCGGCGAGACGGCCCTCGGCGGCCGGCTGCCGGTCAACACCTCCGGCGGCCTGGAGAGCAACGGCCACCCCGTCGGCGCCACCGGCGTCGGCCAGATCCACGAACTCGTCACCCAACTGCGGGGCGAGGCCGGCGACCGCCAGGTCCCCGGCGCCCGGATCGGCGTCGCCGAGAACGGCGGCGGCTTCCTGGGCTTCGAGGAGGCCGCGGCGGCGGTGGTCGTCCTGGAGGCACCGGGGAGGCGGCCGTGAGGGGCGGGACTGTGGGGAACGGGGCAGCGGGGGACGGGCCCGTGCCGGGCGGCGCGAGGGCGCAGGGTGCCGGGCCGGGTACGGACGCCGGGCCGGTGATGGGCGTGAGGGCGGTGCCGGGCGCCGGCGCGCCCGAGGGCGCGGCCGGAGGCGCCAACGTCGCGGACCTGCTGCACCGGGCCGCCGCCGAGGCGCCGGACGCGCCCGCCGTGTGCGAGGGGGCGGACGTCGTCCGCGACTACCGGGAACTCGCCGGGCGGGCGGCCGCGATCGGCGGGGCGCTCCTCGGCGAGTACGGCCTGCGGCCCGGCGACCGGGTGGCGCTGGCCATGCGGAACACCCCGCTCTATCCGGAGGTGCTGTTCGGCGTCTGGTGGGCCGGGCTGGTGGCGGTGCCCATGAACGCCCGGCTGCATCCGCGGGAGTTCGCGCAGCTGGTGGAGGACTGCGGCGCGCGGGTCTGCGTCGCCACCGGCGAACTGGCCGGCCCGCTCGGCGGGCAGGGGCTCGGTCCGGCCGCGCTGGTGGCCGTCGACGAGCTCTCCGGGACCGCCGGGCGGCCCGGACCGCCCGCCGAGGTGGCGGCCGACGCGCCGGCGTGGCTGTTCTATACGAGCGGCACCACCGGCCGCCCCAAGGGCGCCACCCTCACCCACGGCAACCTCCGGGCCGCCACCGACAGCGCGCTCGCCGACATCGGGGACGGCGTCGACGCGTCGATGCTCCACATCGCCCCGATGTCGCACGCCGGGGGCCTCTTCGGCCTCGCCCACGTGGCGCGCGGCCGGGCCCAGGTCTTCCCCCGGGGCGGCGCGGTCACCGCGGACACCCTGGCCGAGGCGCTGCGCGCGTTCGGGCCGGTCACGTTCTTTGCGGTGCCGACGATCCTGCGCCGCCTGCTCGACCCGGACCTGCTGCCCGACGCGCTCGTCCCGCGCGTGCACCGCGTCCTCTACGGCGGCGCGCCGATGTACCGGGAGGACCTGGAGCGGGTCGTCGCCCGCTTCGGCCCCGGACGGCTGTGGCAGGGCTACGGGCAGGGCGAGTCGCCCGGCACCATCACCCACCTGCGTCCCGAGGACCACGCCGGGGACGATCCCGAGGCGCTCGGGCGCCGGCTGGCGGGCGTCGGCCGGGCGCGGACCGGCGTCGAGGTACGGGTCGCGGATCCGGACGGGCGTGACGTGCCGGCCGGGACGACCGGCGAGGTGCTGGTCCGCGGGGCCACCGTGATGTCCGGCTACTGGAACGCGCCGGAGGCCACCGCCCGTACGCTGCGCGGCGGCTGGCTGCACACCGGCGACCTGGGCCGGCTGGACGCGGACGGCTTCCTCACCCTCGTCGACCGGGCCAAGGACCTGGTCATCTCCGGGGGTTCCAACATCTACCCCCGGGAAGTGGAGGAGGTCCTGCTGCGCCATCCCGCGGTGGCCGAGGCCGCGGTGGTCGGCGCGCCGGACCCCGAGTGGGGGGAACTGCCCGTCGCCTTCGTGGTGCGGGCCGACGGCGGCGCGGCGACCGGTGACCTCGGCGCCGCCCTGGAGGCCCACTGCCTCGACCACATGGCCCGCTTCAAGCGGCCGCGCCGTTTCCTGTTCGTGGCCGCGCTGCCCAAGAACAGCTACGGAAAGGTGCTCAAGACCGAACTGCGGGGGCTGATCGGCCGGCCCCCGGAAGCCGACAACCGGAGAGCTGGTACCGCGACATGAGCCGCATCGTCGACCTCACCTCCCCCATCGACCCCCGTGACCTCGACCTCGTCCCGGAGAGCATGCCGGACCTGGCGCTGGTCGTCGCCCCGCGCATGGACTACCACACGCACGACGAGTGGGGCCGGGACTTCATGGTCGCCTCCTTCGGGTGCGACCCCGACGACCTGCCCGGGCGCGAGGGCCCGGCCGGGGAGGTCATGCACGAGATCAGCACCCACTGCGGGACACACGTGGACGCCCCGCTGCACAGCGGGCGCATGTGCGAGGGCCGTCCCTCCCGCACCCTCAGCGACATCTCCCTGGAGGAGCTGTACCGGCCGGGCATGGTCCTCGACGTCCGGCCCTGGGCGAAGCCGGGTGAGGCCATTCCCGTCGAGGCCCTGAAGCAGGCCATCGCGGCGACCGGGCGGGACGTCGAGCCGGGGGACGCGGTGCTCGTCAGGACCGGGCAGGAGCGGTACCGGCTGGGCGATCCCGAGTACTTCGCCTATCCGGGCATGTCCGGGGCCGGGACGCGGTACCTCACCGGGCTGGGGGCCACCGTGCTGGGCACGGACGCCATCGGGTGGGACCGGCCTATTCCGGCGATGCGGCGGGCTTTTGAGGAGACGCGCGATCCCGGGCACATCTGGGACGGGCATTACGCGATCCAGGACAAGGAGGCGTTCATCGTCCAGCAGTTGGTGAATCTGGGGGCGCTTCCGGCGACCGGGTTCATGGTCGGGTTCTTCCCGCTGAAGCTGACGGGGACGAGTGCGGCGCCGGCTCGGGTGGTGGCGTTCTTGGAGGGGTGAGCCCCTGACCCGCCGGGCGGGCGTTTCAGCCCGTCCGGCGTCTCAGGACCGCGCGCGCAGCGCGCTTCGGGGGTGCGGGGGCGCAGCCCCCGCAAGAAACGGTGAAGGGGCGGGGCTGGGGCTCAAGAAGCCGGCGTCGCAGCCGCCGCGGCCCGCCGGGAGCCCACGGCGAAGGCCACGAGCCCACCGACCAGCCAGCAGGACAGCACGGCCAGAGCACGCCCACACCCGGCGCCATCGAAGAAGGCCGTCGACCGCAGCAGAGTGCCACCCGCACCGGGCGGCAGGAACTGCCCGAACGTCCCCCACCCGGAGGGAAGCCACTCCGGCCCGGAGGCGAGACCGGACAGCGGATTGCCAAGGAAGATCATCATGGCGGCGCCCAGGCCCAGCCCCGGCCCCCCGAGCAGCGCGTGCAACCCCATGATGGTGACGGAAGTGGCCGCCGTGTTGAAGGTGACCGCCAGGGCGATCAGCGCGTAGTCGCCGTCCGTCACCCCGAACCCGTACTGGAGCACGGCGCTGAGGACGAAGCCGGCGAGCACGGAGAAGCCGAGGGAGGCGGCGGCCCGCTGGGCCGGCCGGCGGAGCAGCATCACGATGGCGACGGTCGCCAGGTAGCCGCCCAGGACCAGGGGCAGGGCGCCGGCGGCGAGCCCCGCCGCGTTGGGGTCGTCGTCGGTCGGCGGGTGCAGGTCGTGCACGGCGACGGAGGGTCGGGGCGCGGACGGGTCGAGGGACGGCGCGAGGGCGCGCAGGGTGGCGGCGACGGAGGGGCCGGCCGTGGTGGCGACGAGCACCTCGGGCTTGTCGCCCGGCGTCGCGCCGAGGACCACCGCGCCGTACGCGTCCCGGTCGTCGATCCGCTGCCGGGCGGCAGCCGCGTCGGGCACCTTCGTGACGCGGAAAGCGCCGGGCCGGGCCTCGGCGAGCCGGTCCGCGACCCGGTCGGCCAGCGGCCCGGGGCCGGCGACCGCGATCGGCACCTCGTGCGGCCCGGAGTTGATCGCCGGCAGCGCGAAGGCCGTCAGCATGGCGGCGAGCAGGGCGGTGAGCCCGACGATCAGCACCGGGACCTTGCGCCACCCGGCCGCCGCCTCGGCGGCCGGGTCGGGGGGACCGGCCGCGACGCCCTGAGGCTCTTCGGTGGGGGCGGCGGTGGCGCCGGCCGTGTCAGTGGGTGTCGTACGGGACATGGGAGTTCCCCTCGGGGCGGGTGACGTGCTCCTGGTGCCGTGCTGTGTGGCTGACGTGCTGTGGTGCCGACGTTCCGTGGGAGTACCGGCGGAGGCCGCGGCCCCGCGCGCCCTCCGCCGACGCCGCGCGCGGGGAGGTGCCGAGGCATACCGGGGGCGTACGGGCGGGCGGACCGGTCAGGGGTCGACGCGCACGCGCTCCAGTTCCCGGCGCACCGCCTCGGCGACGGGCGTACGGGATCCGGTGCGCACCCAGTGCTCGAAGGTGAGCCGGGTGGTGGTGAAGGCGACCGTGGCGGCGAGCAGCGGGTAGAGGTCGCGCTCGGGGTCGGTGCCGGTGCGGCGGGCGATCTCGGTGGCCAGGGTGGCGGCCATCCCGGCCTCGAACCGCACCTGTTCCGCGGCCAGCTGGGAGTGGGTCAGGGCCAGCCGGGCGCGCAGGATGGTGCCGGGGTCGTCGGCGGAGAGCGCGTCCAGCGCGGTGGCGAAGGCGTGCGTGAGGGCGTCCCACAGCGGTTCCTCCGGCGGGCGGGCGGCCAGTGCCGCGCGGACGTGCTCGGCCCGTTCGGTGCCGGAGGCCATGACGGCCTCCTCCTTGCTGGAGAAGTAGTTGTTGAACGTCCGGGCGGAGACGCCGGCCTCGGCCGCGATGTCCTCGACCCGGACGGCTTCCCAGCCCCGCTCGGCGGCGAGCCGCAGCGCCGCGCGGCCGAGCGCCGTCCGCGTGGCCCGCTTCTTCCGCTCCCGGAGCCCGGTCGCCGGCAGCTCCGTCGCCGACCGGGCCCCCGTCGACCGGGCCCCCGTCGACCGGGCCCCCGTCGACCGGGCCCCCGTCGACCGGGCCCCCGTCGACCGGACCGTCGCCGACCCCGCCGGCCCGGCGGGCTCCTGCTGTGCCGCCGTTCCCGCGGCCGTGGTGCTCATGCCCCTCACCTTACAGAAACGTGCGCACCCCGCAAGTTTGCGTGGCGCGCAAGAAAACCCCGGGTGAAGGGTGCGTCGTCGGCCGCCTGGCCGAATCCCAACTGTCGGGCCACTACGGTGCGTTGACGCTCGAACGCTACGGTATGTAGCGTTACCGATCGGTAGGGTTGTGATCGCAGGGGGCGGCGGGGAGAGAAGAGGCGGGAGTGGCGGGCGGACCGGACGTCCGGCGGGGCGGCCACCGTTGAATTCCCGACCCTCCCCGGCATCTTCGGTCCTTTACCGGCGGTCACGCCCGCAGCCCGCCATCCGGACGGGATGCAAAGAAACTCACTGGGGCGTGCATGCGTATTCCCAATTCCCTTTACATGGTCCCGGACCCGTGCGACCGGGACATCGCCGAGAACCCGCGGGCGGACGACGACACACCACCCGGAGACGTCGACCAAGTCCTTTTACGGATGCGCCCGCTCATCGAATCCGTGATGCAGAGCACACAGATCCGGGCGCTGGAGGAATCGAGCCTCGCGGTCATCGGCGACCGCGCCGTCGCCGTCGACGCGCTCATCGGCCTGGTGCGCCGGGCGGAGACCTCGGTGACCCTCCTCGTCCCGCCCACCGGCGACGCCCTGCGGCTGGTGGCCGACGCGCTGGAGGCGCTGGCCGACCGGCACCCGGACGACACCCGGGTGCGGATCCTCGCCCCGCCGGAACTGGCCGCGGACGCCCGGCTCGCCGGGCTGGCGACGCTGCTCGACGGCGTGGAGATCCGGCTCGCCGCGGGCGTACGGCACGCGGCGGCCGTCGTCGACCAGCGGGTGGCGCTGGTCAGGGCCGGTGAGGCCACCGTGTTCGGCGCCGAGGCGTCGCTCGTCCGGGCCCCGAGCGTGGTCCGCGCGCTGTACGACATCCTCATGACGGCCTGGTACCGGGCCGCCCCGCTGACCCGCTACCAGCGGCTCCAGGAGTGCCTGGGCCGGGACTCCGGCGTCCGCATCCTGCGCATGCTCGGCGAGGGCTACACGGACGAGGTGGCCGCCCGCGAACTCGACATCTCCGTCCGCACCTACCGCCGCCGCGTCGCCGACATCATGCGGCTGCTCGGCGCCCGCTCCCGGTTCCAGGCGGGCCTCTACGCCGCCGGCGCCGGATTGTTGCGGGCATAAGTACGGGGAGGTGACATCCGTATGACGCGGCGGCAGGAAGCTGCCAGCGCGGGCGGCGGGACGGCGGGGAATTCCGGCCATCCCGCGTACCGCCCGGCAGTTTCCGGACCGGGCCGTTGAACCCCTTCCCGCCGTATCCCAGAGTCGTGACGTATCCGAGAGTCGGAGACCGAATCCGCGCCGGCGCCGGCCGCGCGGTCCCCGGAATCGAGCCGAAATCGAGGAAGTCACGTACACCATGGGCGAATACGACAGGGCGCGGCCCGCTCCCATAGCCGTCGTGGGCATCGGCTGCCGGGTGCCCGGCGCCGACGGCCCGGACGCGTTCTGGCGCTTGCTGACGGACGAGACCTGCACGGTGCGTGACGTGCCGTCGACCCGCTTCGGGCAGCCGTACGAGATCCCGGGGGCGCGCGTCCGCTCCGGACTGCTGGACGACGTGGACCGCTTCGACGCCGCGTTCTTCGGGATCTCCCCGCGCGAGGCGGCGGGCATGGACCCGCAGCAGCGGCTGTTCATGGAGGCCGTCTGGGAGGCGCTGGAGGACGCCGGGCAGGACACCGGCGCCCTGGCCGGCACCCGCACCGGCGTCTGGGTCGGCACCACCAACGTCCACTACTGGGAGCTCCAGCAGTCCGTCGGCCACCCGGACATCCACGCCTCGCTCGGCGCCGGCTCCCGCTCCACCACCACCGGCCGCGTCTCCTTCGCCCTGGACGTCACCGGCCCGGGCCTCTCCGTGGACACCGCCTGCTCGTCCTCCCTCACCGCCCTCGCCCTCGCCTGCCAGAGCCTGGCCGCCGGCGAGTCCACGGTGGCCATCGCCGGCGGCTCCCAGCTGCTGCTCACCAACACCGAGAACCACGGCTTCGTCGACGCGAACGTCTTCTCGGACAACTGCCGCTTCGGTGACGCCAACGCCGACGGCTTCGTGTTCAGCGAGGGCGTCGGCGCGGTGATCCTCAAGCCGCTGGACCGCGCGCTCGCCGACGGCGACCCCGTGCGGGCCGTCATCCGCGGCTGGAGCGTCAACAACGACGGCGCCGGCAGCGACACCATGATCAACCCGGCGCTGAGCGGCCAGCGGCAGATGCTGGAACTCGCCTACGAGCACGCCGGGATCCCGATCACCGACGTCGACTACATCGAGGCCCACGGCACCGGCACCCGCGCCGGCGACCCCGTCGAACTCGGCGCCATCGCCGCCGTCCTGGGCGGTGCCCGCGCGGACCGCGCCGACCGTACGGACCGGACGCCGCTGTTCGTCGGCTCGGTCAAGAGCAACATCGGGCACACCGGCGCCGCCGCGGGCGTCCTCGGGTTGATCAAGACCATCCTCGCCCTCCAGCACCGCACCGTCCCCCGCACCCTGCACGTCACCGAACGCACCACCGCCGTCGACTGGGACGCCGCCGGCATGGACCTCCCGCACGCCGGCGCCGTGCCACTCGCCGCCGAGGGCCGGCCGCTGACCGCCGGGGTGAGCGGGTTCGGCGTCTCCGGGACCAACGTCCACGTCGTCCTCACCGAGGCCGGGCCGGGCGCGGAGCCCGCCGGGCGGCCGGCCGGCGCCGAACGCGGCGCCGCCCACCTGCTGCCCGTCTCCGCCGCCTCCCCGGAGGCCCTGCGGCAGCGCCTGCTGGACCTGGCAGGCCACCTCGAAACCGACGGCCGCGCCACCCCGCTCGCGGACCTCTGCCACACCGCCGCCGTCCGCCGCGCCCACCACGACTGCCGGGCCGCCGTCGTCGGCGACGCGCCCGAGGCGCTGGCCGCCCGGCTGCGCGAGGCCGCCGAGGACGCGTCCGACGCCGGCTACGCGGGCCGCCCGCGCGTCGCCTTCGTCTTCTCCGGCCACGGCTCCCAGTGGATCGGCATGGCCCGCGAACTCATGGACGCCTCCCCGGCGTTCAGCGCCTCCCTGATCCGCTGCGACGAGGCCGTCCGCGCCGAGACCGGCTGGTCCGTCATCGACCGCCTCACCGACGGCACCGACCTGCTGAACGAGACCGTCGCCATCGTCCACCCCGTGCTGTGGGCGGTGCAGGTGTCGCTCGCCGAGACCTGGCGCGCCTGGGGCGTCGAACCGGACGTCGTCCTCGGCCACAGCATGGGCGAATCCGCCGCCGCCTGCGTCGCCGGGGCGCTGAGCCACACCGACGCCGCCGCCGTCGTCTGCCGCCGCGCCCGGCTCATCCGCGACCGCGTCGCCGGCCGGGGGACGATGTCGGTGGCCGCCCTGACCGCCGACGAGGCCGACCGGCTCATCGCCGACCTCGCCGTCGACGTCGCGGTCGCGGCCAGCAACGGCCCCCGCACCACCGTCCTCGCGGGCGAGGTCGAGGGCATCGAGAAGATCAAGGCCGAGCTGGACGCCCGCGACGTCTTCTGCCGCGTCATGAAGGCCGAGGCCGCCTCCCACTGCTCCCAGATGGATCCGCTGCTCGACGAACTCGCCCACGAGCTCCGGGACCTCGCCCCCCGCGCCGGGACGGTCCCGGTCCGCTCCACCGTCACCGGCGAACTCGTCGACGGCTCCGGCCTCGACGCCGCGTACTGGACCCGCAACATCCGCGGCCGCGTCCACTTCCACGAGGCCGTGCTCGCCACCGCCGAGGCGGGCGAGACCGTCTTCGTCGAGATCAGCCCGCACCCCGTCCTCTCCAAGGCCGTCCAGGAGACCCTGGCCGCCGCCGGCCTCCCCGGCACCGCCGTCGGCTCCCTGCTGCGCGACCAGCCCGAGCGCGAGACGCTCCTCGGCCACCTCGGCCGGGTGTACGAGGCGGGGGCGCCCGTCGACTGGACCGCCCTGTACGGCGGCGGCCGCTGCGTCCCGCTGCCCGCCTACCCCTGGCAGCGGGAGAGCCACTGGGTGGAGGACTTGGACGCGCTGCCCCGGACGTACGAGTTCCGGCTGGACGAGCCGGGGACGCCGTTCCTGCCGCCGCCCGCCCGTGACCAAGACCCTGCGGTCGTCCACGGCCCCGAGTGCGTCGAGGCCGCGCGGGCCGCCGTCGCCCGGGCCGCCGGCACCGACGATGTCCGGCTCACCGCCGCCGACATCGGCGAGGCCCTCCTCGTCCCGCCCGGGAAGGCCGCCGTGCTGCGGGCCGTCGTCACGCCGGGCGCGGCGGACGGGGAGTGGGCGTTCACCGTCGAGAGCCGGACCGACGGCACGGCGGAGTGGACCGGGCGCGCCCGGGGCACCGCCTCCGTCGGCCTCGGGAGCGCCGGACACGAGCCGCCCGCCGCCGTGCTCGCCCGCTGCCCCGAGCGCCTGGACGGCGACGCCTTCCGGCGGCGCGTCCCGGCGGCGGGAGCCCTCCGGCCCGTCCTGGAGGAGGTGTGGCTCGGGCAGGGCGAGGCCGTCGCCCGGCTGCGCCGGCCCGCCGGGACGGAACCCCGGCCCGGCCACCCCGTCCACCCCGAGCTCGTCCGGTCGGCCTACCAGCCCGCGCTGGCCCTGCTGCCCGACCCGTCGCTGCTCTCGCCGCACCTGACCGGGTTCGCGGTGACGGGCGAGGCGACCGAGGAACTGTGGACGGTCTGCCGGATCACCGAGGGCGCGGGCGGGGCGCTCGCCCTGGACACCGTCCTCTTCGACGCCGAGGGCCGGGCCGTCGCGGAGGCGAAGGGCATGCCCGTCGGGCGGCACCCGGCACACGACAGGGAGAAACCGGAGCACGTGAGCGAGGACGAGACCGTGGCGACCGAACACGCGAGGGCGGACCAGACGGGCGCCCGGCGGGCCCCCGCCGACACGGCGGACGCGAACACGGCGGATCAGGGTGTCGAACTGACCGGTGAGCTGCGGCTGACGGACCCGGCGAGCGGGTTCGTGATCGAACTGCGCGGCAGCCTGCGCATCACGGCAGGGGCGGTCCGCGGGGAGGCCACGGCCGCTCCGGCGGCTCCCGAGCCCGCCGCGAGGGAGGCGGTACGCGTCACTCCGGCCGCGCCCGCGCCCGTATCCGCGCCCGCGCCCGCACCTGCATCCGCGCCCGCGCCCGCACCTGCATCCGCGCCCGCGCCCGTCGTCCCCGAGGGACCCGCCGCCGACCGCCCGGTCGCCGACCGGGTGGCCGAGCACGTCGCCGAGGTCCTGGGCATGCGCGTGGGCCGCCTCGACGTGAACAAGCCGTTCAACCGGCTCGGCATGGACTCGCTCATGGCCACCGAGCTGCGCAAACGGCTCGAACGGGAGCTGGGCGTCGCCCTCCCCGTGGCCCGCCTGGCCCGCGGCACCACCACCGCGTCCCTGGCCCGGGAGCTGGCGGCGGAGATCCCCGCCTGAAGCACCGGCACCCGCAGTACCGCATGACGCATGTGACGCCAGTCACCCGACGTGGAGGAAGAGTTGACCAAGGACCTGTACGACATCGGCGAGATGCCGCCCCTGGGCGAGGTTCCGGCGCGGATGCACGCGTCGGTCATCCGTCCGGAGCGCTACGGGCCGCCGTCCCAGGGCTTCGCCATGGAGGTCGTGGACGTGCCGGCGGTCGGCCGCGGCCAGGTGCTCGTCTACGTCATGGCCGCGGGCATCAACTACAACAACGTGTGGGCTTCCCTCGGCTACCCGTACGACGTGGTGGCCGGCCGGCAGAAGAAGGGCGAGCCCGAGGACTTCCACATCGGCGGCTCCGAGGGTTCCGGCATCGTCTGGGCCGTGGGGGAGGGCGTCAGCTCCGTCAAGGTCGGCGACGAGGTCACCCTCTCCGGCTGCACCTGGGACGAGACCGCCGACGACATCCGGCTGGGTGCCGACCCCATGACGTCGGTCACCCAGAAGGCGTGGGGCTACGAGACGAACTACGGCACCTTCGCCCAGTACGCCCTGGTCAAGGACTTCCAGTGCCACCCCAAGCCGAAGAGCCTCTCCTGGGAGGAGGCGGCCTGCTTCCTGCTGACCGGCGCCACCGCCTACCGCCAGCTCTGCGGCTGGGCCCCGCACACCGTGGAGCCCGGCGACCCGGTGCTGATCTGGGGCGGCGCGGGCGGCCTCGGTTCGATGGCGATCCAGATCACCCGGATCCGCGGCGGCATACCCGTCGCCGTGGTCTCCGACGACGAGCGCGGGAAGCACTGCCTGGAGCTCGGCGCGGAGGGCTTCATCAACCGCAACGACTTCGACCACTGGGGCCGGCTCCCCGACACTTCGGACAACGCCGCCATGGCGAAGTGGATGAAGGGCGCCCGCGCCTTCGGCAACCGGTTCTGGGAGATCCTGGGCGAGCGCCGGGCCCCCCGGATCGTCCTGGAGCACAGTGGGCAGAACACCATTCCCACCTCGATGTATTTGTGCGACACCGCCGGAATGGTGGTCATCTGCGGGGGCACGAGCGGTTACAACGGCGACCTCGACCTGCGATTCCTCTGGATGCGGCAGAAGCGGCTGCAAGGCTCCCACTTCGCGAACATCCGGCAGTGCCGCCAGGTCATCGAACTCGCCGCGAGCGGAAAACTCGACCCGTGCCTGTCCTGGACCGGTGATTTCGCCGACACCGGCCGGGCGCACCAGCTGATGTACGAGAACCGGCACCCGTCCGGGAACATGGCCGTCCGGGTGAACGCTGTGAACGGCGTGAACGACGTGACCGCAGCCGCCGGCTGACCCGGCGCACCACCGGGTGGAGGGGGCCGGGCGGGCCGTTCGCGGACGGGTCGCCCGGCTTTCGGCCGTCCTCGGCGGAACCCGTCGTTTGGGTATCGCGTTCTCTGGTAGGAGAGGGACGAGGCAAAAGATCGTCCCACAGCACGAGAGCCATTCTTTTGCCTACCTATTACCCTTGACGGCAAGGCCGCGCAGGGTGGCCATGGAGGAGTGAAATGAGGAGCAGGAACCCGGTCTTCTCGCGACGGGGGTTCACTCCCGGAGGCGGCTACGCGAACTTCAACGCGGCACCGCCGTCCGGGTCCGCGACGCAGGGAAACCCCTACGCGAACAGCCCGTACGCGCAGCCGACCGACCCGTACGCGGGCAACCCGTACGGCCAGCCGACCAACCCGTACGCGCAGGGCGCCCCGGATCTCCAGCAGGGGATGCCGCAGGCCCCGGCCCGCTCGGGCGCCATGACGATGGACGACGTCGTCAGCCGCACCGCCATCACGCTGGGCCTGGTGGTCGTCGCCGCGGGCGCCGCCTGGGCGATGGAGCTGCCGGTCGGTCTCGGCTTCGGCGCCGCGATCATCGCGATGGTGCTGGGTCTCGTCCAGTCGTTCAAGGCCAAGCCCTCCCCGGCGCTGATCCTGGCCTACGCGGCGTTCGAGGGTCTGTTCCTCGGTGTCATCAGCCAGGCGTACAACGAGGTCGCCAAGGGCGCCCCGATGCAGGCGGTGCTGGGCACGGTGGCGGTGTTCGCCGGTGTGCTCTTCGCGTACCGGGCCCGGATCATCAACGTGAACCGCAGGTTCGTCCGCTTCGTGGTCGGTGCCGCGATCGGCTTCCTGCTGCTGGGCGTCGTCAACATGCTGTTCGCCGTGTTCGGCGGCGGTGACGGCCTCGGCTTCCGCACCGGTCCGATGGGCATCCTCGTCGGTGTCATCGGCGTGCTGCTCGGTGCCGCGTTCCTGGCGCTCGACTTCAAGCAGGTCGAGGACGGCATCCAGTACGGCGCCCCGCGCGAGGAGGCGTGGACGGCCGCGTTCGGTCTGACGCTGTCGCTGGTGTGGATCTACACCGAGCTGCTGCGGGTCATCGCCCTCGTGATGAGCGACGACTAGACGACCGGGCCGCAGGAGGTCGCAGGACGAGAACGGATGTGACGGGCCGGGCCCGGGAAGACAAGTACGACGGTCTTCCCGGGCCCGGCCCGTCTGTGTGGGGTGCGGGGTACGGACCGGCCGCCGCGGCTACAGGAGCCTGCGCGCGGCCCGTCGGAGGTCGTACTCGTGCACGATCGCCTTGGCGTGGCCGTAGGCGAGACCGTGCTCTCCGCGCAGCCAGCTCACCTTCTCCTCGAACCGGGACAGGGATGGGCCTTCGTCGACCGTGCGCATCCAGTCGGCGACTTCTCGGCCGGTGCAGTGGGGGATTCGGGAGAGCAGGTTCCGGTGGGTTTCGTCGGAGATGACGTAGGACATCGGCGCCTCCGGACGCGTCGGATGATGGTCCTTCATGTCACCGTGCCCGAGTGTTCGGTCATTGGCAACAGTCGGTGGCCGCCGCATAGTCTCAGGGCGTGGACGATGTGACGCCTCTCCTGACCGCCGTGGACACCTTCGCCGACCGCCTGCGCGCCCTGCCCCAGTCCCGGCTGAGCCGGGGGGCCGCCGCCGAGGCGCTGGCCCTCGCCCGTGAGCTGGCGGGCCGGGCCCAGCGGATGGAGGAGCCCGGGGACGCCGCGCCGCGCGAGATGCCGGACGCGGGGATCTTCGCGGTGGCCGACCAAGTCGCCGTCGCCGGCCACGATCTGGCCGAGGCGCTGGCCGCCGGCGGCGCGCCGGAGGGCGCGGTGACGGCGGCGGTGGAGCTGGTGGCGGATGCGGCGCGGCGGTGCGGCCTGCAGTGAGGCCGAGGGGCCTGGCCCCGGGTCGGCCGGCGGATCGGACCCCGGGTCAGAGGGACGCGATGACGCGGTCCGCGAGGACGTAGACGTTGCCCGTCGCGCAGCCGAAGGTGAGGGCGTAGGCGCCCGCCACCCCCGAGCCGCCGAGCAGCACCGGCGCCTCGCCGGTGCGCAGCGCGTGCGCCAGGCTCTCGGCGGTCTCCCGGTGGCCGGGCGTCATGCAGACGGTGGTGCCGTCGGCGAAGACGTAGACGTCGAGGGTGCCGAGCGGGCCCGGACGGACGTCCGCCAGCGGTACGCCGGCCTCGGCGAGTTCGGTCAGCCGCTCGACGGTGCGCTCGTGGTCGCCGACCGGCGCGCCGGCGGGCGAGAAGTCGGGGTGCGACGGGTGCCGGCGGCGGGCCGCGGCCAGTTCGGGGGAGTCCGTCTCGTCCGCCGCGGTGGCGTCGGTCTGCCGGGGCAGGTACGGGACCTGCGGGACGTCGCCGTACAGGAGCTCGGGGCCGGCCGTCTCGTCCACGGCGCCCGGCAGGTTCGACAGCAGGGAGGGCGCGTCGGCCGCGCCGCTCAGGTCGAGGGCCTCCTGCGCGGCCCAGAACGCCCGGGCCTCGGCCAGCTCCCGCTCCCGCTCCTCGGCGAGCGCGTCGGCGACGGCGGCCCGTATGTCGGAGAGCACGACACCGGCCTCCTCCGCGGGGGCCTGCCGCGCGGCCGGGACCGTCGGGGCCGTCGGGTCCGCCGCGCGCCGGGTGTCGGCCGCGGCCAGGTCGGCGCGGAGTGCGTGGATCTGCCGGCGCAGCCCGCGGGTCGTCCACAGGGCGGCGGTGCCCGCGGCGGTGGCAGTGGCGGCGGCCAGCAGCAGGGCAAGGGACATGGCGCTCACTGACGTACTCCCGGTTGCTGTCGGTCCCCGAATTCCTACCTCAGCTTCGCGCGCGTCTTCGCCGGTCCCCAGTGCAAAACGTCATGAAACCGGCGGGACTTAGGACCCGGAGGTTGTGACTTCAACATATCTGACCTGGGGAAACGAATCTCCCCCGGGACGTTGGTCACATCCTGGGGGAGATTGGGTCACGAACGAGAGGCGGGGAGCGGGGTCAGCTCATGCGCTCGCCTCTTGTCTGTCGCGATGAGCTGCGGCTCCGCTGCGGGCAGGTGCCGCCTTCGTTCCTCAGGCGACCCCTACCCTCCGCTGCGCCTCAGCTCATGCGCTCGCCTCTTGTCTGTCGCGATGAGCTGCGGCTCCGCTGCGGGCAGGTGCCGCCTTCGTTCCTCAGGCGACCCCTACCCTCCGCTGCGCCTCAGCTCATGCGCTCGCCTCTTGCCTGTCGCGATGAGCCGCGGCTCCGCTGCGGGCAGGTGCCGCCTTCGTTCCTCAGGCGACCCCTACCCTCCGCTGCGCCTCAGCTCATGCGCTCGATGACCATCGCCATGCCCTGCCCGCCACCCACGCACATCGTCTCCAGCGCGAACTGCTTGTCGTGGAACTGGAGCGAGTTGATGAGCGTGCCGGTGATGCGCGCGCCCGTCATGCCGAAGGGGTGGCCGACCGCGATGGCGCCGCCGTTGACGTTGAGCTTGTCGATGTCGATGCCCAGGTCGCGGTAGGAGGGGATCACCTGCGCGGCGAACGCCTCGTTGATCTCGACCAGGTCGATGTCGTCGATGGTCATGCCGGCCCGCTTCAGCGCCTGGCGGCTCGCCTCGACCGGGCCGTAGCCCATGATCTCGGGGGAGAGGGCGGAGACGCCGGTGGAGACGATCCGGGCGAGCGGGGTCAGGCCCAGCTCGCGCGCCTTGGTGTCGGACATGATCACCAGGGCGGCGGCGCCGTCGTTCAGCGGGCAGCAGTTGCCGGCCGTGACCAGGCCGTCCGGGCGGAAGGACGGCTTGAGGCCGCCGACGCCCTCCAGGGTGACGCCCGCGCGCGGACCGTCGTCCTTCGCGACGACCGTCCCGTCCGGGGTGGTCACCGGGGTGATCTCGCGCTCCCAGAAGCCGTTGGCGAGGGCCTGCTCGGCGAGGTTCTGGGAGCGGACGCCGAACTCGTCCATCTCCTCGCGGGTGATGCCCTTGAGACGGGCGAGGTTCTCGGCCGTCTGCCCCATCGCGATGTAGGCGTCCGGGACGAGACCGTCCTCGCGCGGGTCGTGCCAGCCCTCGCCGCCCTGCTCGGCGCGGGCCGCGGTGCGCGCCTCGGCGTCGGCGAACAGCGGGTTGTGGGTGCCGGGCATGCCGTCCGACGTGCCGTTGACGGACCGGGACACCATCTCGACGCCCGCCGAGAGGAAGACGTCGCCCTCGCCCGCCTTGATCGCGTGGAAGGCCATCCGCGAGGTCTGGAGGGAGGACGCGCAGTAGCGGGTGATCGTGGTGGCGGGCAGGTGGTCCATGCCCATCTGCACGGCGACGATCCGGGCCAGGTTGTGGCCCTGCTCGCCCCCGGGCAGGCCGCAGCCGAGCATCAGGTCGTCGATCTCGCGCGGGTCGAGACCGGGGACCTTGTCGAGCGCGGCCTGGATGATCGTGGCGGTCAGGTCGTCAGGCCGCAGCTCCTTCAGCGAGCCCTTGAAGGCCCGGCCGATGGGGGAACGGGCGGCTGAGACGATCACGGCTTCGGGCATCACGGCTCCAGTCGACGCGACGACGGCAGGACTCCGGTGAAGTTACCTGCACGTAAGGTCAAGGTCACGAGGCGGCGGCTGTGATGCGGGACTCATGGCCGTCGGGCCGGATGACGGCGGGGTGCCCGTCCATTGTCGCTCCGCGCCGGTTGCCGCGGTTGCTCCGCTCGTCCTCAGACGCCGGACAGGCTGTGTCAGCCTGTCCGGCGACTGAGGACAGCGCCCGGAGGGCGCTTCGGGGGTGCGGGGGCGCAGCCCCCGCAGGAAACGGTGAAGGGGCGGGGCCGGGGCATCCCCCCTACCGGCCCACCCGGTGCCACACATGGTGCCGCTCCGGCCCGTCCCCCGGCCCCCCGGGCCCCTCGGGCCCCTCGGCCGGAGGAAGCTGACGGCGCCGGCGGTGCTTGAGGAGCGCCCAGCGCCCCCGAGCGGCGGCCGTGACCTCGGTGCCGCCCTCGGCCGCCGCCTCGGCCGCGGCCCGGGCCACCGGCAGGATGCCCTCGCGCCGGGTGGCGTCCGGCCGCTCCTCGTCCTCCGGCCACAGGCCGAGCGTCGCGCAGAGCGTGGGCAGGACGGCCATGGCGGCGGTCGCGTAGCCCTCCGCCGAAGGGTGGTAGTTGTCGGGACCGAACAGCTCGCGCGGGTTGGACTCGAACTCCGGGCCGAGCAGGTCGCCCAGCGAGACCGTGCGCCCGCCGGCCTCCAGCACCCCTATCGTCTGCGCCGCCGCGAGCTGCCGGCTCAGCCGCCGGGCCAGCCAGCGCAGCGGCTGGTACACCGGCTCGATCGTGCCGAGGTCGGGGCAGGTGCCGACGACCACCTCGCAGCCCGCGTCGCGGAGCCTGCGCACGGCCTCGGCCAGCAGCCGGACCGAGCGGGCGGCGGGCACCCGGTGGGTGACGTCGTTGGCGCCGATCATGATGACGCAGACGTCGGGGGCCCGGTCGTGGCCGGACAGCAGCAGGGTGACCTGCCGTTCCAGGTCGTAGGACTGCGCCCCGGAGAGCGCCACGTTCCGCAGCTCCACCGGCCGCTCGGCGATCGCCGCCAGCCCGGTGGCCAGCAGGGCGCCGGGCGTCTGCCGGGGCCGGTGGACGCCCTTGCCGGCGGCCGTGGAGTCGCCCAGCATGCCGAGGACCAGCGCCTCGTTCCCGGCCCGGTGGACGAACGCCGACCCGTAGCGGCCGTCCGCCTGCGGCGGGGTCTCGTTGTTGCCGCCGACGATCCGCCTGGCCAGCGCCACCTCGGTCAGCAGCAGCCCCAGGGCCGCACCGCCCAGCAGCCCGATGCCGCCGCCCCCGTACGCCGCCGCGGCCGCGATCCGTCGCGCGGCCCTCGCCCTCGACATGGACATAAGGCGGGTCTCCTCCCGCTCCACGAGCGCTGTGCACCCTTGCTCGACCGTGTTGATGGCTACGTGCCCCGAGCGTGGGCCAGTGCAACGCGTCACTGGTGCACTCGGCCCTCGAATCGTCCGAATAGGCTGGTTGTACGGGCACGCGACGAACCGCTAGTGCCCCCGACCGCGGAGACCACCGTGCAGTATCACGATTCGATGATCGAGCTCATCGGGAACACCCCGCTCGTGAAGCTCAACAGCGTGACCGAGGGCATCAAGGCGACCGTGCTGGCCAAGGTCGAGTACTTCAACCCCGGCGGCTCGGTCAAGGACCGCATCGCCGTGCGGATGATCGAGGCCGCCGAGAAGTCCGGGGACCTGAAGCCGGGCGGCACGATCGTCGAGCCGACGTCGGGCAACACGGGCGTGGGCCTGGCGATGGTGGCCCAGCAGAAGGGCTACAAGTGCGTCTTCGTCTGCCCGGACAAGGTGTCCCAGGACAAGATCAACGTGCTGCGGGCCTACGGTGCCGAGGTCGTCGTCTGCCCCACCGCCGTCGATCCGGAGCACCCGGACTCGTACTACAACGTGTCCGACCGGCTGGTCCGTGAGATCCCGAACGCCTGGAAGCCGGACCAGTACAGCAACAAGAACAACCCGCTGTCGCACTACTACTCCACCGGCCCGGAGGTGTGGGAGCAGACCGCCGGCAAGATCACGCACTTCGTCGCGGGCGTCGGCACCGGCGGCACGATCAGCGGCACCGGCCGGTACCTGAAGGAGGTCAGCGACGGCAAGGTCAAGGTCGTCGGCTCGGACCCCGAGGGCTCGGTCTACAGCGGCGGCTCCGGCCGCCCGTACCTGATCGAGGGCGTCGGCGAGGACTTCTGGCCGACCGCCTACGACGGCACGGTCACCGACGAGATCATCGCGGTCTCCGACAAGGACGCCTTCCAGATGACCCGCCGCCTCGCCCGCGAGGAGGGGCTGCTGGTCGGCGGCTCCTGCGGCATGGCCGTGGTCAGCGCACTGCGCCTGGCCGAGCGGCTGACCGAGGACGACGTCGTGGTCGTCCTGCTGCCGGACAGCGGTCGCGGCTACCTCAGCAAGATCTTCAACGACGAGTGGATGGCGGACTACGGCTTCCTGGAGGAGCCGGGCGACGCCGCCCGCGTCGGCGACGTGCTGCGCCGCAAGGACGGCGGCCTGCCCTCGCTGGTGCACATGCACCCCGAGGAGACGGTCGGCGAGGCGATCGAGGTGCTGCGCGAGTACGGCGTCTCGCAGATGCCGATCGTCAAGCCGGGCGCCGGGCACCCGGACGTGATGGCCGCCGAGGTCATCGGCTCGGTCGTGGAACGGGAGCTGCTGGACGCGCTGTTCACCCAGCGTGCCTCGCTCTCCGACCCGCTGGAGAAGCACATGAGCGCGCCGCTGCCGCAGGTCGGCTCCGGCGAGCCGGTCGGCGACCTGATGGCCGTGCTGGGCGCGGCGGACGCGGCGATCGTGCTGGTCGAGGGCAAGCCGACCGGTGTGGTGAGCCGTCAGGACCTGCTGGCGTTCCTGGCGGAGGGCAACGGGGCCAAGTAGCCGGCCGGGCCGGCGGGCCCCCGCCGTCGGAGGCCGGGGGTCGGCCGGCCGCCCGGGGCGGGGGCCCGCTGTCCGTCCGGGGCGGGGGCCCGCTGTCCGTCCGGGGCTGAGGGTCCGCTGTCCGTCCGGGAGTCGGTGGTTCGCCGTCCGTCCGGGAGTCGGTGGTCCGCCGTCCGTCCGGAGGCCGTCAAGACGGGCCCCCGCCCCGTAAAAGGAACGTATGTGTCACGTGACGGCAGCACGGACTTAACAAGCGCCCGCCACACTGGAGGCGTGCCGCGCGGACGGAAGTGTCCCGGGCGGCACGTCGGTGCGACGGCAGGACTTCCGGAGCGGCTCCCGGACTCCACGGCCGTCCGGACGCGGTGGCCGGCGCCCTAGGGCCCGGACCGCGTCCCCGCGGGGGACCGCCGCCGTCCCGGCCCCGGGCTCGGCCCGGGGTGCGGCGGCCCCCGCGCAGTCCGTTCCCGCCGTCACGTGTGCGGTGTCAGTCCCACTCCGAGCCGCCGCGGTCGTGGTTCCGCTGCCACGGCCACCCCCGCATCACCTGCACGGCGTTGACGCCCACGATCCCGGCCCAGGTCACCAGCAGACCGGACAGCCCCGCGTTGGCCGCGCCGATCGCGGACAGCGGGATCGCCAGGACGAGGGTCACCACGGCGAAGCCGAAGCGCTCGCCGAAGGTGCCGAACTCCCCGCCGCCGTCCGGCCTGCCGCCGCGCGCGGCCGTCATGCGCTGTTCGGCGGCCTGGCGGCGCAGGCGTCGCTCCATCGCGCCGTCGAGCTTGTGCTCCACCTTCTCCAGGAAGGAGTCGACGAGCTCCGCCTCGTAGTCGGCGCCCAGTTCCTTGCGGGCCTGGAGTGACGCGTCGAGATCCTTCTTGAGCTCTGGTTTCAGGTCTGGGTCGTGGCCGGTCATGCCGACAACGGTACGGTCGGCCCGTGGCCCCCGTCAGTGGGGGCAGCACCCGTATCCGCAGTGGGGCCGTCCCCGGGGCGGGCCCGTGGAAGGAGCAGCCCGTGACAGCCGCCCTCCTGTCGTCCCTCACCGGCGGCGCCGCCGACCGGCCGGACGCCCTCTCCTTCGCCGGCCGGACCCTCTCCCGCGAGGACCTGCTCGGCGCCGCGGGGGCCGTGGCGCACCGGATCGCCGGCGCGGCCTCCGTGGCCGTCCGCGCGACGCCGACGGCCGAGACGGCCGTCGCGGTCGTCGGCGGGCTGCTCGCCGGGGTGCCCGTGGTGCCGCTGCCGCCGGACGCGGGGCCCGTCGAACGGCGGCACATCCTGCGCGACTCCGGCGCGGAACTCGTCCTGGGCGGGGAGCCGGAGGACGACGGCGTCGCCACCGCCCCCGTGGACGTCCGGGAACGGGCCGACCTCCCGGCCCGGACGGCGGACCCGGACCGCCCCGCACTGATCCTCTACACCTCCGGCACCACCGGCGCCCCCAAGGGCGTGCTGATACCGCACGACGCGATCACCGCCTGCCTCGACGGGCTCGCCGAGGTCTGGCAGTGGACGGCGGAGGACACGCTGGTCCACGGGTTGCCGCTGTTCCACGTGCACGGGCTCGTCCTCGGCGTGCTGGGTGCGCTGCGCACCGGCAGCCGGCTGGTCCACACCGGGCGGCCGACCCCCGAGGCGTACGCGGCGGCGGGCGGCAGCCTGTACTTCGGGGTGCCGACGGTGTGGTCCCGGATCGTCCGCGAACCCGCCGCCGCCCGGCGGCTGGCCGGGGCGCGGCTGCTGGTCTCCGGCAGCGCCGCGCTGCCCGCGCCGGTCTTCCGCGAACTGGAGGCGCTGACCGGGCAGCGGCCCGTCGAGCGGTACGGCATGACGGAGACGCTGATCACCGTCGCGGCACGGGCGGACGGGGAGCGGGTGCCGGGACGGGTCGGCGTACCGCTGCCGGGGACGCGCACCAGGATCGCGGAGGTCGAGGACGGCGGCGGCATCGGCGAACTGGAGGTGTCGGGCCCCACCCTCTTCTCCGGCTACCTCGGCCGCCCCGAGGACACCGCCCGCGCCCACACCGCCGACGGCTGGTTCCGCACCGGCGACATCGCCGCCCTGGACCCCGACGGCACCCACCGCATCGTCGGCCGCGCCTCCACGGACCTCATCAAGTCCGGTGGCTACCGCATCGGGGCGGGCGAGGTGGAGAACGCGCTGCTCGACCACCCGGCGGTGGCCGAGGCGGCCGTCGTCGGGCTGCCGCACGACGACCTCGGGCAGGAGATCGTCGCCTACGTGGTGGCGGAGGGCGTGACGGAGCGGGCGCTGATCGACTTCGTGGCCGGGCAGTTGTCCGTGCACAAGCGGCCGCGCCGGGTCCGCTTCCTGGAGGCGTTGCCGCGCAACGCGATGGGCAAGCCGCAGAAGAAGCTGCTGGAGGGGTTGTAGGGACGCCGGGCGTGAACCGGGCCTGCATAATTCCATGCAGAGTCCGGTTCGGATGAATGAGCCGGGGTGGAGCGGGAGAGGAAGAGCGGATGACGGAGACCGGCGCGGCACCGGAGGCGACCGCACGGCTGCAGAAGCTCTTCGAGGGGCACCGGCTGACGCCCACCCAGCGCCGCATCGCGCACTGCATGGTGCGCCGGGCCGCCGACGCGCCCTTCCTCTCCAGCGTGGAACTGGCCGAGCTCGCCGGGGTGAGCCAGCCGTCCGTGACCCGGTTCGCCGTGGCGCTCGGCTTCGACGGCTACCCGGCGCTCCGCCGCCACCTCCGGGAGGCGTTCCCCGCGGCGCCCGAGACGGCGCCGGCCACGGACAACGCGTACCAGCAGGCGGTCCACGCCGAGATCGACAACCTGCGGCACCTCGCGTCGCTCCTCGCCGACCCCGAGCCCGTCGCCCGCGCCGGGCGGCTGCTCGCCGCCTCCCGGCCGCTGCCGGTGCTGGGCCTGCGCGCCGCCGGCGCCCAGGCGGCCGGCTTCACCTACTTCGCCCGCAAGGTGCACCCCGACGTCCGGCTGCTCGACGAGGGCGGCAGCCTGCTCGTCGACCGCGTCGACGCGGCCGTACGCGCCGGCGCGAGCGTCCTGCTCTGCTTCGCGCTGCCCCGCCACCCACGCGAGGTCGTCGAGGCCCTGGAGTACGCGCGGGGCGCGGGCCTCACCGTCGTCACCGTCGCCGACTCCACCTTCGCCCCCGTGGCCCGCCACAGCGACCTCCTCCTCCCCGCCGCCGTCGGCACCGGCCTCGTCTTCGACACCGCCTGCGCGCCGATGCTGCTGGGGCGGGTGCTGCTGGAGGCGATGTGCGACGCGCTGCCCGACGCGCAGGCGCGGCTGGAGGAGTTCGACGTCAACGCGGCGGCGCGGGGGCTTTTCGCCGAGTGACGCGGCGTCAGCGCGTCAGCGTGTCTGTTCGCGCCGCGGCCGTGTGCTGCGGCGCCTGCGCGCCGGCTTCCGTCGCCGACCCCAGGAAGCTCATCAGCGCTGTGAGCGCCAGCGCCACCGCCGCGACCGCTGCGCGCCGCCTCAATCCCCGCTTGTCGACCGGCATTCCGGGTTCCTCCGCTCGTTGTTCCGCCCCCGTGCGCTTGCTTTGACGGTAGCGGGGGTGGGGGCGTGTGCACGTCATACTCGGGCGCTCAGTGGCGGGTGATACGTGGGTATGACGTTGTCGTCATCGTTCGGTCATGTGGGGTGCCCCGGTCCCGCCCTTTCGCCGTTTCCTGGGGCTGCGCCCCAGACCCCGCTTGTCGCGGCTTCGCCGCTCGTCCTCAAACGCCGGACGGGCTGGATCGGGCGCCCACTCCAGCCCGTCCGGCGTTTGAGGACAACCGCGCGGAGCGCGGTTTCGGGGGTCCGGGGGCCGGCCCCCGGGAATCGGCGAAGGGGTGGGACCGGGGCACAGCCCGCCGCAGGCGCCCCCGCCCAGCGCCATCCTCAGCTTCTCCTCAGATTCGCCCGCTACCCTCCGCCCTGAATCCAGCCCACGTAAGGAGGTTCGAGATGGGACGCGGAAGCGGAAGCAGTTCACTGGCACGCGTAGCCGTGATCGTACGAGCACCCGCCACCCCCCTGTGGTGGCTCGGCCTCCTGGCAGCCGGCGTCGGCGCCGCCCTCCCCGGCCTCACCGGCCGCCGGATCGGCCTCCTCGCCGGAGCGGCCCTGTTCCTGGCGACCGCCACCGCCGCGTTCACGGCCCGCCGCAAGCGGTACACGCACCTGACCCAAGCCGCCTCCCGGGCGGGCAAAGCGGTCTTCCTCCAAGACCGCGCCGTCACCGCACGCACCTGGAGGCGAAGCCGCCGCTGGTGGCTCGCCCTGGCCTTCCCGGCCGCCGTCGCGGCCTCCCTCGTCGCCCCCGGCACCGCCGGCCTGGCGATGGCCGGCGCCGGCGCGGGCCTGTGGGCGAAAGCCCAGTGGCTGGGCGGGCTGGAGCGCCGGGCGGGAGCACTGCTGTGGGTGCGGACGGAGTGGGCGAAGGGCAGCCCGGCAGGCAAGCACGTCCACGGCTACCTGACCACCGGCCTCGCGGCGGGCGACGCCGCCCCGGGCGGCGCCCGGCGCCCCGCGCGGCGGACGGCGGTCAGCGTAGCCCGCTGAGCGCCGCCGCGTGCGCGCCCCCGCCCTCGGCGACCAGTTCGTCGAGCGTCTGCGGCGCGCGCACGGGCGCGAACCGCACCCCGTCCGCCGTACCCACCCAGCCGTACACCCCCGGCCGGGGCAGCGCGTTGTAGCCGAAGGGCGTGGAGAAGTAGTACGCGCCGGTGTCGAGCAGGGCGACGTGGTCGCCGGTCTCCAGCGGCGGCAGCGCCCGGTCCACGGCCACCAGGTCGCCCGCGAAGCAGCAGGGCCCGGCGACGTCCTGGCCCACCGGCTCGCCCGTCTTCGGCAGCCCCCGGGCGTCGTAGGCGGCCACCCGCAGCGGCCAGGCGTCCGGCGCGAACACCGTCCGGGTGGCGACCTGGGCGCCCGCGTGCGTCACCGCGATCCGCCGGCCCCCGGCCGACTTGGCGTACTCCACGCGCGCCAGCACCAGCCCGTGCTTGGCCGTCACCGATCGGCCGAACTCGGTGACCAGCCCGTACCGCCCGTCGAAGAGGCCCGGCACGGTCGCGGCGAGCAGCCGGGCGTAGTCCCGGTGGCTCGGGGCCTCCTCGTCGGACGCGAAGTTGACGGGGAGGCCGCCGCCGATGTCCAGGGTGTCGACCTGCTGCCGCCCGGCGAGCCCGTTGATCTCCTCGGCCAGCTCGTAGACGATCCGCGCGCCCTCCGCCAGCAGTTCCGGCGGGCAGCCCTGCGAGCCGACGTGGCCGTGCAGCCGGGTCAGCCAGGGGCGGTCCGCGTACGCCCGCAGCAGCCAGGCGCGGGCGCCCGGGTCGCGCAGCGCCACCCCGAACTTCGAGCTCTCCGTGGCGGTGCTCATCGCGCCGATGCTGCCCCCGCCCACCTGCGGGTTGACCCGTACGCCCAGCGGGGCGGCGGGCGGTCCGCCGGCCGCCACGAGGGCGTCAAGACGGGCGAGTTCGGCCCGGCTGTCGACGTTGACGGCGACGCCGAGCGCCAGCGCCTCGCGCAGCTCGGCGGGGGTCTTGGCGGGGGAGTCGAGGACGATCCGTCCGGGCGGCACGCCTGCCGCGCGGGCCAGGGCCAGCTCGCCGGGGCTCGCCACCTCGCAGCCCAGCCCCTCGTCGGCGAGCAGCCGCAGCACCGGCACCAGGGAGGCGGCCTTCACCGCGAAGGCGTGCAGCACGCCCGCGCCGCCGCCGGTGCGGACCTCGTCGAACGCCGCGCGCAGGCCGGCCGCCGACGCCCGGATCCCGGCCGCGTCCAGCAGTCCGGCCACCGGGTGCGCCTCGTCCACCAGCCCCCGCGCCACCGCCGCCCGGACGGCGGCGTCCCGCCGCTCCGCCGGGCCGGGCTCCGGCCGGCCGTTCCCCTTCAGGACCACGCTCCTACTTCACCACCGGAGCCGGTGCGGCGCCACGGCGCGAAGGGGGCACCAGGGCCCGCCGCACCTGTTGACTAGACGTATTCACCGGCCCAGTATGTGCAGAAGTTCTATTCAATACGGCCGGCGTCCGTCGAGGCCGGGAGTCAGGGAGGCAGGGCCCATGTCAGGACCGCGACCCGTGCGAGCGCCGCGAGGCACCGAGCTCAGCGCCCTGGGCTGGCAGCAGGAGGCCGCCCTGCGGATGCTGCAGAACAACCTCGACCCCGAGGTCGCCGAGCACCCCGACAAGCTCGTCGTCTACGGCGGCACCGGCAAGGCCGCCCGCGACTGGCGCTCCTTCGACGCCATGGTCCGCACCCTGCGGACGCTCAAGCAGGACGAGACCATGCTCGTCCAGTCGGGCCGCCCCGTCGGCGTGATGCAGACGCACGAGTGGGCGCCGCGCGTCCTGATCGCCAACTCCAACCTGGTCGGCGACTGGGCGAACTGGGAGGAGTTCCGCCGCCTGGAGGCCCTCGGCCTCACGATGTACGGGCAGATGACCGCCGGATCGTGGATCTACATCGGCACCCAGGGCATCCTCCAGGGCACCTACGAGACCTTCGCCGCCGTCGCCGCGAAGAAGTTCGACGGCACCCTCGCCGGGACGATCACCCTCACCGCCGGCCTCGGCGGCATGGGCGGCGCCCAGCCGCTCGCCGTCACCATGAACGACGGCGTCGCGATCTGTATCGACTGCGACCCGCGCGCCATCGACCGCCGCATCGAGCACCGCTACCTCGACGTGAAGGCCGACTCCGTCGACCACGCGCTCCGGCTGGCCGTCGAGGCCCGCGACGCACGCCGCCCGCTGTCCATCGGCGTCCTCGGCAACGCGGCCGAGCTCCTTCCGCAGCTCCTCGCGATGGGCGCGCCCATCGACATCGTCACCGACCAGACCTCCGCCCACGACCCGCTCGCCTACCTGCCGACCGGCATCGCCTTCGAGGACATGGCCGACGCCGCCGCCAAGGACCCGGCCGGCTTCACCACGCGCGCCCGGGAGTCCATGGCGAAGCACGTCGAGGCCATGGTCGGCTTCCAGGACGCCGGCGCCGAGGTCTTCGACTACGGCAACTCCATCCGCGGCGAGGCCCAGCTCGCCGGGTACGACCGGGCGTTCGCCTTCCCCGGCTTCGTCCCCGCCTACATCCGGCCGCTGTTCTGCGAGGGCAAGGGCCCCTTCCGCTGGGCCGCGCTGTCCGGCGACCCCGCCGACATCGCCCGGACCGACAAGGCGATCCTCGACCTCTTCCCCGAGAACGAGTCCCTGGCCCGCTGGATCAAGATGGCCGGGGAGCGCGTCCACTACCAGGGGCTCCCCGCCCGCATCTGCTGGCTCGGCTACGGCGAGCGCGACCGCGCCGGCGAGCGGTTCAACGACATGGTGGCGAGCGGCGAACTGTCCGCCCCCGTCGTCATCGGCCGCGACCACCTCGACTGCGGCTCCGTCGCCTCCCCCTACCGCGAGACGGAGGCCATGCTCGACGGCTCCGACGCCATCGCCGACTGGCCGCTGCTGAACGCCATGGTCAACGTCGCCTCCGGCGCCTCCTGGGTCTCCCTCCACCACGGCGGCGGCGTCGGCATGGGCCGCTCCATCCACGCCGGGCAGGTGACGGTCGCCGACGGCACGCCGCTGGCGGGCGAGAAGATTCGCCGGGTGCTGACCAATGACCCGGGGATGGGTGTGATCCGGCACGTCGACGCCGGGTACGACATCGCGGAGTCGGTGGCGGAGGACCGGGGCGTTCGGGTGCCGATGCGCGAGGGTGAGCAGGCGTGACCGATCCAGCCCGTCCGGGGGCATCCCCTCTGGGGGAGTTCGAGGACACCGCGCGGAGCGCGGTTCGGGGGTCCGGGGGCGCAGCCCCCGGAGAAACGGGAAGTGGGGGTGCCCCCTCTGGGGGAGGGGCAGGGGCGAACTCCCCTTCGTTCCACGAGATGTGGCGCGACCTCGCCCCCATCGGCCGCAATTCCGAGAGCGGCGGCTACCGCCGCCACGCCTGGACCGGCGCCGACACCGACTGCCGCGCATGGTTCAAGGCACAAGCGGAGACCCGCGGCCTCACCTACGAAGTCGACCGCAACGGCAACCAGTGGGCCTGGCTCGGCGACCCCACCGCCGGTGACGCCGTCGTCACCGGCTCGCACCTCGACTCCGTCCCCGACGGCGGCGCCTTCGACGGCCCCCTCGGCGTCGTGTCGTCGTTCGCCGCGCTGGACGGGCTCCGGGCGCGCGGGGCGGCGCCCACCCGCCCCCTCGCCGTCGTGAACTTCGGCGACGAGGAGGGCGCCCGCTTCGGCGTCGCGTGCGTCGGCTCCCGGCTCACCGCCGGCACGCTGACGCCCGAGGCCGCGCACGCGCTGCGCGGCGCCGACGGCGTCACGCTGGCGCAGGCCATGGAGCGGGCCGGGTACGACCCCGAGGCCATCGGCCCGGACCCCGAACGCCTCGCCCGCGTCGGCGCGTTCGTCGAGCTACACGTCGAGCAGGGCCGCGCGCTCGCCGACACCGACCATCCCGTGGGCGTCGCCTCCGCGATCTGGCCGCACGGCCGCTGGCGGTTCGACTTCCACGGCGAGGCCAACCACGCGGGCACCACGCGCATCGAGGACCGCAAGGACCCGATGCTCACGTACGCCAACACGGTCCTGGCCGCCCGCAAGAAGGCGCGCCTCGCCGGCGCCCTCGCCACCTTCGGCAAGGTCGCCGTCGAACCCAACGGCGTCAACGCCATCGCGTCGCTCGTCCGCGGCTGGCTCGACTCCCGGGCCGCCGACGAGGCCACGCTGGCCGAGGTGGTCGCCGCCATCGAGCAGGCCGCCGTCGAACGCGGCCTGCGCGACGGCGTGGACGTCCGCGTCACCCGCGAGTCGTTCACCCCGGTCGTCGAGTTCGCCCACGGCCTCCGCGACGAGCTCGCCGGACTGCTCGGCGGCGTCCCGATCCTCCCCACGGGCGCCGGACACGACGCCGGAATCCTCTCCGGCAGCGTCCCCACCGCCATGCTGTTCGTACGCAACCCCACCGGCGTCTCGCACTCGCCGGCCGAGACGGCCACCGAGGACGACTGCCTGGCCGGGGTGACCGCACTCACCGACGTACTGGAGGGCCTCGCGTGCCGGTGACCACCACCTACTGGGCCGAACACGCCTGGCTCGGCACCCACGTCGAACCCGGCGTGGCCATCGACGCCGACCCGGCCGACGGCCGGATCGCGGCCGTGCGGACCGAGGTGGCGGCACCTCCGCCCGGGGCGGTGACCCTGCGCGGGCTCACCCTCCCGGGCCTGGCCAACGCCCACAGCCACGCCTTCCACCGGGCCCTGCGGGGCGCCGTCCAGATCGGCTCCGGCACCTTCTGGACCTGGCGCGACACCATGTACGGCGTCTCCGAGAAGCTCACCCCCGACCGCTACTTCGCGCTCGCCCGCGCCACCTATGCCGAGATGGCCCTCGCCGGTGTCACCTGCGTCGGCGAGTTCCACTACCTCCACCACGGCCCCGGCGGCACCCGCTACGACGACCCCAACGCCATGGGCGAGGCGCTCCTCGCCGCCGCCGCCGAAGCCGGCATCCGCATCACCCTCCTCGACACCGCCTACCTCTCCGCCGGCTTCGGCGAACCGCCCAACCGGCACCAGCTCCGCTTCTCCGACGGCACGGCCGACGCCTGGGCCGAACGCGCCGACGCCCTCAAGGGGTGCGGGCACGCCCGGATCGGCGCGGCCGTGCACTCCGTGCGCGCCGTGCCCGCCGACCAGCTGGCCACCGTCGCCGGCTGGGCCGCCGGCCGCGAGGCGCCGCTGCACGTCCACCTCTCCGAGCAGACCGCCGAGAACGACGCCTGCCGCGCCGCGCACGGTGTCACCCCGACCCGGCTCCTCGCCGACCACGGCGTCCTCGGCCCGCGCACCACGGCCGTGCACGCCACGCACCTCACCGACGAGGACATCGCGCTCATCGGCGGCTCCTCCACCGGCACCTGCATGTGCCCCACCACCGAACGCGACCTCGCCGACGGCATCGGCCCGGCCATCGCCCTCCAACGGGCCGGCTCGCCGCTGTCCCTGGGCAGCGACAGCCACGCCGTCATCGACCTCCTCGAAGAGGCCCGCGCGATGGAGCTCGACGAGCGCCTGCGCACCCGCACCCGAGGCCACTGGACGGCCGCCGCCCTGCTGCGCGCCGCCACCGCCGACGGGCACGCCGCCCTCGGCTGGCCCGAGGCGGGCCGCATCGAGCCCGGCGCCCTCGCCGACCTCACGACCGTCGCGCTCGACTCCGTCCGCACGGCGGGACCGCACCCCCGGCTGGGCGCCGAGACGGCCGTATTCGCGGCGACCAACGCGGACGTACGGCACACCGTCGTCGGCGGACGACACGTCGTACGGGACGGTGCCCACCTGCTGGTGGACGATGTGGCGGGCGCACTGGCCGACTCCATCGCCGCCCTGCACCCCTGAGGCGGCCCAGCCCGACAGAGCCGATCCCCCGGCGACCGATCCCGAAGGACGTCCACACCCCCATGGCCCCCATCACCACGGCGATCATCAACATCGGCAGTCTCGTCACCAACGACCCCTCCCTCCCCGGTGCGGGCCCCCTCGGCGTGATCCAGGACGCGGCGGTCGTCATCGACGGCGACCGCATCGCCTGGGTCGGTCCGACAAGCAAAGCACCCGCCACTGACAACGCCGTCGACGCCGAGGGCCGGGCGGGCCTCCCGGGGTTCGTGGACTCGCACTCCCACCTGGTCTTCGCGGGTGACAGGACCGAGGAGTTCAACGCCCGGATGTCCGGCCGGAGCTACAGCGCCGGCGGCATCCGCACCACCGTCGCCGCCACCCGTGCCGCCACCGACGCCGAGCTGGAGGCCAACCTCCGGCGCCACCTCGGCGAGGCGCTCCGCCAGGGCACCACCACCCTGGAGACCAAGTCCGGGTACGGCCTCAGCGTCCACGACGAGGCCCGCGCCCTGCGGATCGCCGCCGCCCACACCGACGAGGTCACCTACCTCGGCGCCCACGTCGTCGCCCCCGAGTTCGCCGACGACCCGGACGGCTACGTCGCGCTCGTCACCGGCGAGATGCTCGACGCCTGTGCCCCGCACGCCCGTTGGGTGGACGTCTTCTGCGAGCGCGGCGCGTTCGACGGCGACCAGGCCCGTACGGTCCTGGAGGCGGGGATCGCGAAGGGGCTGCACGCCCGCGTCCACGCCAACCAGCTGGGCCACGGCCCCGGCGTCCGGCTCGCCGTCGAGCTCGGCGCGGCCTCCGCCGACCACTGCACGCACCTCACCGACGCGGACGTCGACGCCCTGGCCTCGGGCGACACGGTCGCCACCCTGCTGCCGGGCGCGGAATTCTCCACGCGCGCCCCCTGGCCGGACGCGCGCCGGCTGCTCGACGCGGGCGCCACCGTCGCGCTCTCCACGGACTGCAACCCCGGCTCGTCCTTCACCAGTTCGGTGCCGTTCTGCATCGCGCTCGCCGTGCGCGACATGGGGATGACGCCCGACGAGGCCGTCCGGGCCGCCACCGCGGGCGGCGCCGCGGCCCTGCGCCGCACCGACGTCGGCCGCGTCGCCCCCGGCGCCCGCGCCGACCTCGTCCTGCTGGACGCGCCGAGCCACATCCACCTCGCCTACCGGCCGGGCGTCCCGCTGGTCTCGGCGGTCTGGCGCCGGGGCGTGCGCGAGGTCTGAACCGGGCGGCCGGCGCCACGGATCCCGAAACCGCGCCCGCCGGCCCGCGACCCTCGCCGCGGACCGGGTGGCCCGCCCCGCGCCGGCCCGTGGGCCGCCGGCCCACGGTCCGGGTGGCCCACGGTCCGGACGTCCGCCAGGTCAGCCGGCCGCCAAGCCGGCCGAGACGCTCAGCCCGCCGCCTCCCGCCGCCAGGCGATCCGCACCTCGGGCAGGTCCGCGCCCGGCGCGTCCAGCTCCGGCGCGGGCCGGCCGCGCAGGTGCAGCCCGAAGAAGGCCGCCACGTAGCGGCTGGTCACCGCCTGCGAGCGGCGCCCGTCCAGGCTGCCGAAGAACCGCTGGAACTGCTCCGGCGGCCAGGACTTCGCCAGCTCCAGGCCGACGCCCAGCGGCGCGAGGTCGGTGAAGCTGTAGTGCCGGGTGCCGAGCAGGTTCACCTTGCGGCCCCACGCCCGGTGGGCGGCCATGAACGCGTCCCAGCCGGCGTCCGTTGAGTCCTCGGTGAACAGCATGAACGGCTGCGTCAGACCGGTGCGGACGGCGTCCGTCTGCAGCCTGCCGTCGAGCACGATCCCGGCCGAGAACCGGGCGTCCGTGCGCAGCGCCTCGGCGGAGGCCGAGCCGCCCAGCGAGTGCCCGAACGCGCCGACCCGGTCGAAGTCCACGGCGGCGCTGACCGCGGGCGCCGGGCTCGGCCCGCGCTCGCCGCTCAGCACGTCCAGGACGAAGCGCAGGTCCGCCGCCCGGACGTCGGAGTACCGCCGCAGCTGCTCGGGGTCGCTCGTCGGCGGGTTGCCGGGGACGACGCGGCCGTCGGGGAACTCGGTCGGGCCGTCGTAGGTGTGGTTGACGCCCACCACCACATAGCCCTGGGAGGCCAGCTCTTGGGCGAACGCGGTACCCGTCGCGGCCGGGTCCTGGCGGCCCGGGCTGTAGAACACCAGGGGCGCGTCCCGGAGGGCGCGGCTCACGGGCGCGCCGGCGCGGGACTGGGTGCGCACCCGGGAGAACGAGCCGGTCGGCAGGGTGAAGCGCTGCTCCACCAGCGGCAGGAGGCCGCCGGTGAGGTAGGGGGCGGTCGTCCGCCCGGAGTCGGTGCCCGCGGCGTACCAGACCTGCACCATGAGCTCGCGCGGCGTCCGCGTGGGCGCGTAGGGGTCCGTACGGCGGGTGTCCACGAGGTGCAGCCGGGTGGTGCCGACCGGGCAGGGGCCGGAGGGGGCGGGAAGCGGTACGGGGTCCGTGGACGCCGTACGGGGCGCGGGCGTCGCGGCGCGCGCCATCGGACCCACGGCCCCCGTCGCTCCCACGGTCAGGGCGGCTCCCACGGCCCCGGCGGAGGCGCGGAGGAGGGATCGGCGGCCTAACGGAGCCCCGGAGGTGCCGGAACGGTTCATGCGTCTCTTCTCCCAAGTGAAACGGCCGAATGCGAGGGATCGAGTGTGGATCATCGCCGTCATCACACCACCCCCACGTTTCTCGCGGAACCCCCGTTACAGCCACTGTCACATCACAACTCGGTTGCCTGAAGTGGCCTGCGGGGCTTAAGTGACGGGATGAAGACGATCGGGTTGCTGGGTGGCATGAGCTGGGAGTCCACCGCCGAGTACTACCGGCTGCTGAACGAGCGCACGCGGGAGCGGCTCGGGGGCCTGCACTCGGCCAAGTGCGTGCTGTACTCGGTGGACTTCGCGGAGATCGAGCGGCTCCAGGAGCAGGGCCGCTGGGACGAGGCCGGCGACATCCTGGCCGCCGCCGCGAAGTCCCTGACGGCGGCGGGCGCGGAGTTCCTGCTCATCTGCACCAACACCATGCACAAGGTCGCGGACCGGATCACGGCCGCCACGGACGTCCCGCTGCTGCACATCGCGGACGCCACCGCCGAGGCCGTCCGCGCCGCCGGCGCGCGCCGCGTCGGCCTGCTCGGCACCGCCTTCACCATGGAGCAGGACTTCTACCGCGACCGGCTGGCGGCGGGCGGCCTGGAGGTCCTGGTCCCGGACGCGGACGGCCGCGCCACCGTGCACCGGGTGATCTACGAGGAGCTGTGCGCCGGCATCGTCCGGGAGGAGTCCCGCGAGGCGTACCGGGCCGTCATCCGCGACCTCGTCGCGCGCGGCGCGGAGGGCGTCATCCTCGGCTGCACCGAGATCGAGATCCTCGTCGGCGCCGAGGACAGCGCGGTCCCGGTCTTCCCGACGGCCCGGCTGCACGCGGAGGCGGCGGTCGCCCTGGCGCTGGCCGACCCGGCGTCAGGGCCAGAAGCGAACTGACGCGGCCCCACGCCCCGATTGACGCGGTCCCACGCCCCGATTGACGCGGCCTCAAGACCCGGGAGACGACGGTGCGCCGCGCGGAAGATCCCGCGCGGCGCACCGCCACACCCGGAGGCGGCGGACCGGCATCGGCCCGCCGGTCGTGCTACTCGTCGACCAGCAGCCCGCGCCGCAGCCGCACGAGCGTCCGGGAGAGCAGCCGGGACACGTGCATCTGCGAGATGCCGAGCTCCTCGCCGATCTCCGACTGGGTCATGTTCCCGACGAACCGCAGGGACAGGATCTTCCGGTCGCGCGGCGGCAGTTCGGCGATCAGGGGCTTCAGCGACTCGACGTACTCGACGCCTTCGAGGTCGTGGTCCTCGTAGCCGATCCGGGCCGCGAGGGTCCCCTCGTTGTCGTCGTCCTCCGCGGGCGCGTCGAGCGAGCTCGCGGTGTACGCGTTGCTCGCGCCCATGCCCTCGACGACCTCGTCCTCGGAGATGCCCAGGTGCTGGGCGAGCTCGGCGACCGTGGGGGAGCGGTCGAGGCGCTGGGCGAGTTCGTCGCCGGCCTTGGCGAGGGTGAGCCGGAGCTCCTGGAGCCGGCGCGGGACGCGCACGGACCAGCTGGTGTCGCGGAAGAAACGCTTGATCTCGCCGATGATGGTCGGCATGGCGAAGGTCGGGAACTCGACGCCCCGGCTGAGCTCGAAGCGGTCGATGGCCTTGATCAGGCCGATGGTGCCGACCTGGACGATGTCCTCCATCGGTTCACTGCGGGTGCGGAACCGGGAGGCGGCGAACCTGACGAGGGCCAGGTTGAGTTCGACCAGGGTGTTGCGCACGTACGCGTACTCGTGCGTGCCCTCCTCGAGCGATTCGAGGCGGGCGAAGAGGGTCTTGGACAGGGCCCGCGCGTCCACCGGTTCCACCTCGTCGTACGGGGGGATCTCCGGAAGGGGCGGGATTGCCGACGACGCGGTCTCCGCCGTCCCGCGCGGGACGGTGACGATGTCCTCGGAGTGCGGCAGGATTGCCTCCGGGGAAAGGGGGGAACGCGGTTCGTCGAGCCGGGGTGACATGGTCTCCTCCATCGTTCTCGGCATATGGCCGCCGGTGCCATGAGCTCGTGCTGCGGTTTGCGGCGCCTCCGGGCCGTCCGTGGGTGGGTGCTGTCTTCCTCTAGCCGTACCGGTCTTTACCTATGCTTGGCAAGTCCCGAATGTCCGTATTTGGCGGTGAATGACGGTTGTTCGACTTTCCGCAGGCGTAGGGAACGCGTAGGGTTTCCGCTGTCCTGAGCGGGCAGGCAGGGCACGGGCACACCATGAAGGGATGCGCGATGGCATGCGGAGATACCAGGAAAAAGGTGTCGGAGTCGTGAGCGGGGCCCGGCTACGGGTGGAGGTCCGGCGGCACGGTGCGAGCGCGGTCGTGAAACCGGAGGGTGAGCTCGATCACCATACGGCCGATCTGCTCCGCGAACCGCTGGAGAGTTGTGCCGAGGAGGTCGGCGCGCGCATCGTCGTCGACTGCTCGGGGCTGGAGTTCTGCGACTCCACCGGCCTCAACGTGCTGCTCGGCGCCCGGCTGAAGGCCGAGGCCGCGGGCGGCTCCGTCCATCTCGCGGCGATGCGGCCGGTGGTGGCCCGGGTGTTCGAGATCACGGGCGCCGGCGCGGTGTTCGCGGTGCACAGCAGCCTCGACGCGGCTCTCGCCGAGTGACGGGCGGGCGACGGTGCGTTGTACGGATCCCCGGAACGGTGCCGTAGGTGTTCACCGCGTGCGTCCGGGCAGGAGCAGGCTGACCGCTTTGTACGCGCAGACCGTCGCGACGGCTGTGTACGCGACGACAGAGTCCCTCTTTCTCAATCGGTGAATCGGTGAGGTGAAGCGCTGATGAGCACCACCCGGCCGTACCCGCCGGCGCCGGGCGACCCCGGCCCGGAGGCGCACGGCTCAGCCGCGGCCGAGCCCGCCGAAGCGGCGCCACCGGGCGGACCGGCCCGCAGGCTCCACCTCGTCGGGGTCAGCGGCGCCGTGCCCCTGTCCCGTGACTTCACCCGCCAGGCGCTCCGGGACTGGGGCTGGCTGCCCGCGGCCAACGCCGACCACCGGGCCGCCGCCGAGGACGTCCTGCTGGTCGTCTCGGAGCTCGTCACCAACGCCTGCCTGCACGCGGGCGGCCCCGCCGAGCTGCTCGTCAGCCGCGGGACGAAGGTGCTGCGGCTGGAGGTCTCCGACCTCGGCAACGGGGAGCCGGTGCCCCGGACCCCGCACCGCGCGGGTCGTCCCGGTGGGCACGGCATGTTCATCGTCCAGCGGCTCTGCCTGGACTGGGGCGTCGTCCGGAGCGATGACGGCGCCGGCAAGACGGTCTGGGCCGAACTGGCCGCCCCTTCGTAGGCGGACGCACACCCGGCGTGCCGCCCCGCCCCGCACGCCTCCGTCCCCCTCCCTCGCACGGCCACCGCCGCTTCCGCCGGTGGCCGCTTTGGTGTGCCCGGAAGGGCCGTCCCGGCGCGCCGGGCCCTTGGAGGGGCCAGGTCGGGGTCGTGCCGGCCGCAGAGGCGTACCAGCGCCTATACGGGCGTACGAGCGCCCCACGGGCGTACCAGCGCCGTACAGGCACACCAGCCCCCGTAACCCCACAGCCCCCGCACGGAAGCCCCACGCCGCGCCCAGCGCCCTCCGCGCGCCCTCCCCGCGCACACGAATGCCCCCGGCGCGTCATCGCGCCGGGGGCACTGTGAGGGGAGCGAAAGGCTCAGTGGGCGGTGCGGGTCAGCGCACGTCACCCATGAGGGCCTCGATCTTCTTCCGGGACATCCAGACCGCGACACCCGCCAGGGCAGCGACCGCGGCCTCGCCGAGGATCACGCCGAAGCCGTTGAGGTCCACGCCCGCCGTCGCCATCAGGGTCATGATGCAGTCACCCGCGGTCACCGCGAGGAACCAGACACCCATCATCTGGCTGGCGTACTTCTTGGGCGCCATCTTCGTGGTCAGCGACAGACCCACGGGGGACAGGCAGAGTTCACCCAGGGTCTGCAGCATGTAGATGGTGATCAGCCACATGGGGCTGACGGTCGAGCCGCCCGTCGCCATCTTCATGGGGATGGCGAACAGCACGAAGGAGGCGCCGGCCAGCAGCATCGCCGCGGAGAACTTCACCGTGGAGCTGGGCTCGCGCTTGCGGCGCGCCATGGCCACCCACATCGCCGCGAAGATCGGGGCGAGGACCAGGACCCACGCGGAGTTGACCGACTGGAACCAGGTGGACGGGAAGTGGACGCCGAAGACGTTGTCCGTGGTCTTCTTCTCGGCGAAGGTCGACATCGTCGAACCGGCCTGGTCGAAGATGCCCCAGAACACGGCGGCGGCGACGAAGAACCAGATGTAGCCGCTGACCTTGGTCTGCTCCTCCGACGTCAGCTCCTTGTCCCGCTTGATGCGGGCCAGGACGAAGATCGGGATGATCAGGCCGATCAGGGCGATCGGAACGAGGGCCCAGTTGATCGTGAAGTGACCGGTGCCGACCACGACGCCGTAGAAGATGCCGGCGATGACCAGCCAGATCAGGCCCTTGAGCAGCCAGGAGTTCCGCTCGGCCGCCGTCAGCGGCATCGGGACCTCGGCGCTCTTCGGGTCCAGCCAGCGGGTGCCGATGAGGAACGCCACCAGGCCGAGGCCCATGCCGATCGCGGCGAGGGTGAAGCCCAGGTGCCAGCTGACCTGCTGGCCGACCGTGCCGATCACCAGCGGCGCGCCGAGGCCACCGAGGTTGATGCCGATGTAGAAGAGCGTGAAGCCGCCGTCGCGACGCGGGTCCTTGGGGCCGTTGTACAGGTGGCCGACCATCGTCGAGATGTTGGACTTCAGCAGACCCGAGCCGATCGCCACCAGGGCCAGACCGGCGAAGAAGGTGGGCTTCCCGGGCAGCGCGAGCAGCAGGTGACCGCACATGATCACGCCGGCCGCGATGGCCACCGTCTTGCGCGGGCCCCAGACGCGGTCGCCGAACCAGCCGCCGGGCATGGCCAGCAGGTACACCATCGCCACGTACACCGAGTAGATGGCCAGCGACGTGGACTCCGGCATCGCCAGACCGCCGCCCTGGCTGCCGGACTTGGCGTCCGGGCCACCGGAGATCAGGTACAGGACGAGGAGGGCGCGCATTCCGTAGTAGGAAAAGCGCTCCCACATCTCCGTCAGGAAGAGGGGGGCCAGGCCGAGGGGGTGGCCGAAGAGGGTCTTGCCGCCGGCGACGGGGGTGCTGTCCCGCGCGGTTGACTCCTTCGTCAGGCTGGACGCCATGGTCGATCCTTGGGTTCCGAGGACGCGCGTGGAGCTGCTGCGCGCCCGTATGGGGGTTGGCCGGCACCGGGTTACGGCATCGCTCGCCCCCACGCCCTTGGGGTTCGCCTCCCCCTCAGGGGAGCCGGCAGAGCGGCCTCACTCCGGGATCCACGCCCCCGCGCACCTTCGCGCGGCGGACCCGGCCGACAGGTCGTTCAGGTTTCACATAAGAGTGACGTATCAGTCCCGCGTACGGAAGAGACCTCCGGCTAGCCACTGCCAAGCCGAAGGTCCCCAACGCTGGTACAGACTTCCGGTAACCATACGTCACACCCCGCCCGCATATGGAAGGAGTTGAGATATGGATCACAATGGGTGGCGGAACCATTCATCGCGGTTCCGATGTGTCATCCCCTTCGGCCCCCTCCCGGCTCCTGGTACCCGGAGTGCGCTCTGACGTGCGCCCGAGCGGACTACCATCACGTGCATGACCCGAGTACTGCTCGCCGAGGATGACGCGTCCATCTCGGAGCCGCTCGCACGCGCCCTGCGCCGTGAGGGGTATGAGGTGGAGGTACGCGAAGACGGTCCCACAGCGCTCGCCGCGGGGATCAAGGGAGACGTCGACCTGCTCGTCCTCGATCTCGGGTTGCCCGGCATGGACGGGCTGGAGGTCTGCCGGCGGCTGCGCACCGAGGGCCACGGCTTCCCGGTGCTGGTCCTCACCGCCCGGGCCGACGAGGTCGACACCGTCGTCGGGCTGGACGCCGGCGCCGACGACTACGTCACCAAGCCCTTCCGCCTCGCCGAGCTGCTCGCCCGCGTCCGGGCCCTGCTCCGGCGCGGCGCCGCCGAGTCCCCGCAGCAGGGGACGGCGACGCACGGCGTGCGGATCGACGTCGAGTCGCACCGCGCCTGGATGGGCGACGAGGAACTGCAGCTCACCGCCAAGGAGTTCGACCTGCTCCGGGTGCTGGTCCGGGACGCGGGCCGGGTCGTCACCCGCGACCAGCTGATGCGCGAGGTCTGGGACACCACCTGGTGGTCGTCGACCAAGACCCTCGACATGCACATCTCCTGGCTGCGCAAGAAGCTCGGGGACGACGCGGCCAACCCGCGCTACATCGCCACCGTGCGCGGCGTCGGCTTCCGGTTCGAGAAGAACTAGCCCCAGGGCCGAGAAGAACTAGCCCCAGGGCCGAGAAGAACTAGCCCCAGGGCCGCGAGGAAAGCGAGCCCCCGGACCGCGAGGCCCCGGACCTCAAGAAGAACGAGCCCCCGGACCGGGGCGACAGGACAACGGAACGACGAGCCGGAGAACCGCCGTGCGCCGCCGATTGATCAACTCCACGCTCGCCGTCGTCCTCGTCGTGATCGCGGTCTTCGGGATCTCGCTCGTCATCGTCGAGACCCGCACCATCGAGAGCAGCGCGCAGGAGAGCGTGCAGTCCGAGGCGGTGCGGCTGGTGAGCAGCGTCGAGGGCCGGCTGGCCGGCGGCGAGCGCGTCGAGGCCGGCGTGCTGCAGCAGCAGATCGCCGAGGACCGGTACGCGCGGGTGGAGATCCCCGGCCGCAAGCCCATCGAGGTCGGCACCCGTCCCGAGGGCGGCCTGATCGTCGCGGAGGAGTCCGGCGAGCACGGCGAGCGGGTCCGGGTGGAGGAGTCGCGCTCGGCCGTCAGCAAGGAGGTCGGCCGGACGCTGCTGGTGATCCTGGCGGTGGCCCTGCTGGCCGTCGTCGCCGCCGTCTTCCTGGCCGTCCGGCAGGCCAACCGGCTCACCGCGCCCCTCACCGACCTGGCCGAGACCGCCGAGCGCCTCGGCTCCGGCGACCCCCGCCCCCGCCACCGCCGCTACGGCGTCCCCGAGCTGGACCGGGTCGCCGACGTGCTCGACGGCAGCGCGGAACGCATCGCCCGGATGCTCACAGCCGAGCGGCGGCTGGCGGCCGACGCCTCGCACCAGCTGCGCACCCCGCTGACCGCGCTGTCCATGCGGCTGGAGGAGATCACGCTCACCGACGACCCGGACACGGTCAAGGAGGAGGCGACGATCGCCCTCACCCAGGTCGAGCGGCTCACCGACGTCGTCCAGCGGTTGCTGACCAACTCCCGCGATCCCAAGACCGGCTCGGCCGTCACCTTCGACCTCGACGAAGTGATCAAGCAGCAGCTGGAGGAGTGGCGGCCCGCCATCCGGGCCGGCGGCCGGGCCCTGGTGCGTTCCGGCAAGCAGGGGCTGCGCGCGGTGGGCACGCCGGGCGCGGTCTCGCAGGTCATCGCGACGCTGATCGAGAACTCCCTGACCCATGGCGACGGAGCCGTCGCCCTGCGCACCCGGGTCACCGGCAACCAGGCGGTGGTCGAGGTCTCCGACGAGGGTCCGGGGGTGCCGACGGACCTGGGCGCGCGGGTCTTCGAGCGCACGGTCAGCGGCCGGAACTCGACGGGTCTGGGGCTGGCCGTAGCCCGGGACCTCGCGGAGGCGGACGGCGGCCGGCTGGAGCTGCTCCAGCAGAGCCCGCCGGTGTTCGCGCTGTTCCTGAGCATGGAGGCGGGGCCGGGGGCCGGCGAGGAGCGCCCGTCCTGAGCCGGCGGCCGCTCCGCCGGGGTACGTCAGTGGCGGGTGGCCGAAGCCCGGGCCCGCTGCCGCGGCACCTCCGGAGCGGCCGGAGTCGCGGAAGCCCCTGGAGTCGCCGCCAGAAACGATTCAGCCGTCTCGACGGCCGCCTGCGTCACCGGCAGCCGCTTGAACACCCACGTCCGGTACGACCAGAACCGGAAGACCGTGCCGATGCCCAGCCCGACCACGTTCTTGGCGATATTGTCCGCCACCGTGGAGGTGAAGCCGAAGCCGTAGTGCGACAGCGCCAGGATCCCGTTCTCGATCACCAGGCCCACTCCGCTGAACAGCAGGAACAGCGTCAGCTCCCGGCTGCGGCGGCTCCTGTCGCAGTCGCGGTACGTCCAGTACCGGTTGCCGACGTAGTTCGCGGCGATGGCGATACAGGTGGCGATCACGCCCGAGCGGACCACGGCCAGCCCCGAGTGCCTGCACGTGTTGAAGACGATGGTGTTGACCACGAAGCCGATGGCGCCGATGGCGCCGAACTTGGCGATTTCGCGGACCAGCCGCTCCAGCCGGGAACGCACTGCGCGCCGATGACTCATGGTTTCGTCAGGCTCCGTGGGATGGGCGGTCAGGGCGTGGGGCGACTACCCATGCTAGCGAGCGCCCGCCGGATCCGGCCGGGGGCCGGGTGAATACCGGACGAACGCCCGCCGCCCCGCCCGCCACGCTCTCGTGGCCGGTCGTATTGGATGATCGTCCAAGCCGAGGCCCGACCCGGTCGTGCGTACGGATACCCTGTTGGCGTGACGTTCCCGGTAGTCGGCATGGTCGGCGGCGGTCAGCTCGCCCGTATGACCCACGAGGCGGGTATCCCCCTCGGCATCAGATTCAAGCTGCTCAGTGACACTCCGCAGGACTCGGCGGCGCAGGTCGCGAACGAGGTGGTGGTGGGGGATTACCGCGACCTCGACACCCTTCGTGCGTTCGCACAAGGCTGCGATGTGATCACCTTCGATCACGAACACGTTCCGACCGAGCACCTACGGGCCCTGGAGGCGGACGGCATCCCCGTCCGCCCGGGGCCCGACGCGTTGGTGCACGCCCAGGACAAGGGTGTGATGCGCGCGAAGCTCACGGAGATCGAGGTCCCCTGCCCCCGCCACCGCATCGTGGCCGATCCGGCCGACGTCGAGCGGTTCGCCGCCGAGGGCGACGGCTGGCCGGTCGTCCTCAAGACCGTGCGCGGCGGCTACGACGGCAAGGGCGTGTGGGTGGTCCGCGACACCGCCGGCGCGGCGGACGCCTTCCGTGCCGGGGTGCCCGTCCTCGCCGAGGAGAAGGTCGACTTCGTCCGCGAGCTCGCGGCCAACGTCGTCCGTTCCCCGCACGGCCAGGCCGTCGCGTACCCGGTCGTGGAGTCGATCCAGGTCGACGGCGTCTGCGACACGGTCATCGCCCCCGCGCCCGGCCTCTCCGCCGAGCTCTCGGCCGAGGCCCAGCAGCTCGCCCTGCGCGTCGCCCAGGAGCTGGGCGTCGTCGGCCACCTGGCCGTCGAGCTGTTCGAGACCCGGGACGGCCGGATCCTCGTCAACGAGCTGGCCATGCGGCCCCACAACTCCGGCCACTGGACCCAGGACGGCGCGGTCACCTCGCAGTTCGCCAACCACGTCCGGGCCGTTCTCGACCTGCCGCTCGGCGACCCGCGCCCGCGCGCCCGGTGGACGGTCATGGCCAATGTTCTGGGCGGCGATTATCCGGACATGTATTCCGCGTACCTCCATTGCATGGCACGCGACCCGGGCCTGAAGATCCATATGTACGGCAAGGACGTCAAGCCCGGCCGCAAGGTCGGACACGTCAACACCTACGGCGACGACCTGGACGACGTGCGCGAGCGCGCGGCCCACGCCGCCGGATACCTGCGAGGGACGATCACCGAATGAGCAGCTCCCCCGGCGCCCCGGTCGTCGGCATCGTCATGGGCTCCGACTCCGACTGGCCCGTCATGGAGGCCGCGGCCGAGGCCCTGGCCGAGTTCGAGGTCCCGTACGAGGTCGACGTCGTCTCCGCGCACCGGATGCCCCGCGAGATGGTGTCCTACGGGGAGCGGGCCGCCGACCGCGGCCTCAAGGCGATCATCGCGGGCGCGGGCGGCGCGGCTCACCTGCCCGGCATGCTGGCCTCGGTGACGACCCTGCCGGTGATCGGCGTCCCGGTCCCGCTGAAGTACCTGGACGGCATGGACTCCCTCCTGTCCATCGTCCAGATGCCGGCCGGCGTCCCCGTCGCCACCGTCTCCGTCGGCGGCGCCCGCAACGCGGGCCTGCTCGCCGTGCGCATGCTCGCCGCGCACGACGACGGACTGCGCGCCCGGATGGCCCGCTTCCAGGAGGAGCTCAACGAGCAGGCGACGGAGAAGGGCCGCCGTCTGCGCGCCAAGGCGCAGGGCGACACCGGCTTCGGCTTCGGAAAGTAAGGGGACGGACGTGACGGAACCGCTCGACCGCGCGCGCGAACTGCTGGCCGCCCACCCGATCGTCGACGGCCACAACGACCTCCCCTGGGCGCTGCGCGAACAGGTCTCCTACGACCTCGACCGCCGCGACATCGCCACCGACCAGAGCGCCGCCGGCCTCCACACCGACCTCCCCCGGCTGCGCGCCGGCGGGGTCGGCGCCCAGTTCTGGTCCGTCTACGTGCGCAGCGACATGGCCGGGGACGACGCGGTGAGCGCCACCCTCGAACAGATCGACGTCGTCCGCCGCCTGGCCGACCGCCACCCGGCGGACCTGCGCCTCGCCTTCACCGCCGACGACATGGAGGCCGCGCGCGCCGAGGGCCGCATCGCCTCCCTGATGGGCGCCGAGGGCGGACACAGCATCAACTGCTCCCTCGCCACCCTGCGCGCCCTGTACGCCCTGGGCGTGCGCTACATGACCCTCACCCACAACGACAACATCCCGTGGGCCGACTCCGCCACCGACGAACCGCGCGCCGGCGGCCTCACCCGCTTCGGCGAGGAGGTCGTGCGCGAGATGAACCGCCTCGGCATGCTCGTCGACCTCTCCCACGTCTCCGCCGACACGATGCGCGACGCCCTGCGCGTCAGCGAGGCGCCGGTCGTCTTCTCCCACTCCTCCGCCCGCGCGGTCTGCGACCACCCGCGCAACGTCCCCGACGACGTCCTGGCCTCCCTGGCGGCCAACGGCGGCATCGCCATGGTCACCTTCGTCCCCAAGTTCGTCCTCCCGGAGGCCGTGGCCTGGACCCGCGCGGCCGACGAGAACATGCGCGCCCACGGCTTCCACCACCTCGACACCACCCCCGAGGCGATGGCCGTCCACCAGGCCTTCGAGGCCGGGCATCCGCGCCCGGTCGCGACGGCGGCGACGGTCGCGGACCACTTGGACCACATGCGGGAGGTCGCCGGGGTCGACCACATCGGCATCGGCGGGGACTTCGACGGGACGGCCTTCACGCCGTCGGACCTGTCGGATGTCGCGGGGTATCCGAACCTGATCGCGGAGCTGCTGCGGCGGGGTTGGTCGGAGGACGACCTGGCGAAGCTGACGTGGAAGAACGCGGTGCGGGTGTTGCGGGAGGCGGAGGCGGTTTCCCGGACCGTTGCCGCGCGCCGCGGGCCTTCGATCGCGACGATCGGTCAGTTGGACGGGTAACCGCGCTCCGCGCGGTTGTCCTCAAATGCCGGACGGGCCATATCAGCCCGTCCGGCATTTGAGGACGAGCGGCGAAGCCGCGAAAGGGGGTCTGGGGCGCAGCCCCAGGAAACGGCGAAGGGGAGGGACTGGGGCACGCCCGCCCGAAGGGCTAAGCCCGCGGCCGACCCATCGCCCGGAACGACCACCCGGCGGCCCGCCAGACGTCAGCGGACAACGCGTTGCGCCCATCCAGAATCTGCGGCGCGGCCACAACCTCCCGCAGGGCGGAAGGATCAAGCTTCCGGAACTCGGCCCACTCGGTCAGGTGCAACACCACGTGCGCCCCCCGACAAGCCTCCGCCGCACTGTCCGCGTAAGCGAGCGTCGGAAACACCCGCCGAGCGTTCTCCATCCCCTTGGGGTCGTAAACGGTCACCTGACCACCCTGCAGATGGATCTGCCCGGCGACATTGAGCGCAGGCGAATCCCGCACGTCGTCCGAATCCGGCTTGAAAGTGGCCCCGAGCACGGCGACCCGCCGCCCGAGGAACCCACCCCCCACCGCCTCACGGGCGAGCTCGACCATGTGCCCGCGCCGCCGCATGTTGATGGAGTCGACCTCGCGCAGGAAAGTGAGCGCCTGATCGGCACCCAGTTCCCCCGCCCGCGCCATGAAGGCCCGGATGTCCTTGGGCAGGCACCCTCCGCCGAAGCCGATGCCGGCGCGCAGGAACTTCTTCCCGATCCGCTCGTCGTGTCCTATGGCCTCGGCGAGCTTGGCCACGTCGCCGTCGGCCGCCTCGCACACCTCGGCCATCGCGTTGATGAACGAGATCTTCGTGGCGAGGAAGGAGTTGGCGGCGGTCTTCACCAGCTCGGCGGTCGGGTAGTCGGTGACGACGAACGGCGAGCCCTCGCCGACCGGCGTCGCGTACACCTCGCGCAGCACCTTCTCGGCGCGCTCGCCCTCGACGCCGACGACGATGCGGTCGGGGTGCAGGGTGTCCTGGACGGCGAAGCCCTCGCGCAGGAACTCGGGGTTCCAGGCGAGCTCCACCTCCTCCCCGGCAGGGGCGAGTTCGACGAGCTTCCGGGCGAGCCGGGCGGCGGAGCCGACGGGCACGGTGGACTTGCCGACGACCAGCGCGGGCCGGCGCAGCCGCGGGGCGAGCGAGGCGATGGCGGCGTCCACGTAGGACATGTCGCAGGCGTACTCGCCGTGCTTCTGCGGGGTGTTCACGCAGACGAAGTGGACGTCGCCGAACTCGGCGACCTCGTCCCAGTCGGTGGTGAAGCGCAGCCGTCCGCTGGACCCCTCCAGCCCCGTGACGTGCTTGCGCAGCAGCTCCTCCAGCCCCGGCTCGTACATGGGCACCTCGGCCCGCCCGAGCATCTCGACCTTCTCCGGGACCACGTCCAGGCCCAGCACCTCGAAACCGAGCTCGGCCATGGCCGCCGCGTGGGTGGCGCCGAGGTAGCCGGTGCCGATCACCGTGATCTTGGGGGCCATGCGTGCTCCAGGTACGTACGGGCGTGCTGACTGCGTGGCCCGAGCATAGTCCGGGGCGGTCCGGGGGAGATTCCCGGTGATCCGGCGCTGTCGGCAAGCTCACGTATCCCCGTCCGGGCCCGCGCCCCTAGAATCATGGTTACTAAACGGTAGTTAACGCTCTGGGGAGTTCGCCTTGGCGGGAAACAAGGACTTCGACCTGTACCGGCCGTCCGAGGAGCACGACGAGCTCCGCAAGGTCGTTCGCTCGCTCGCCGAGGCGAAGATCGCGCCGTTCGCCGCGGCGGTGGACGAGGAGGGTCGCTTTCCGCAGGAGGCGCGCGACGCGCTGACCGCGGCCGATCTGCACGCGGTGCACGTGCCCGAGGAGTTCGGCGGCGCGGGCGCCGACGCGCTCGCGACGGTGATCGTCATCGAGGAGGTGGCCCGTGTCTGCGCCTCCTCCTCCCTCATCCCGGCGGTCAACAAGCTCGGCTCGCTGCCGGTCGTCCTGTCCGGCTCCGAGGAGCTGAAGAAGAAGTACCTGGGCCCGCTCGCCAAGGGCGACGCGATGTTCTCGTACTGCCTCAGCGAGCCGGACGCCGGCTCGGACGCGGCCGGCATGAAGACGCGCGCCGTGCGCGACGGCGACTTCTGGGTCCTCAACGGCGTCAAGCGCTGGATCACCAACGCGGGCGTCAGCGAGTACTACACGGTCATGGCCGTGACCGACCCGGAGAAGCGCTCCAAGGGCATCTCCGCGTTCGTCGTCGAGAAGTCGGACGAGGGCGTCTCCTTCGGCGCGCCGGAGAAGAAGCTCGGCATCAAGGGCTCGCCGACCCGCGAGGTCTACCTCGACAACGTCCGCATCCCCGCCGACCGCATGATCGGCGAGGAGGGCACGGGCTTCGCCACGGCGATGAAGACCCTGGACCACACCCGCATCACCATCGCGGCCCAGGCCCTCGGCATCGCCCAGGGCGCCCTCGACTACGCCAAGGGCTACGTCCAGGAGCGCAAGCAGTTCGGCAAGCCGATCGGCGACTTCCAGGGCGTCCAGTTCATGCTCGCCGACATGGCCATGAAGCTGGAGGCGGCCCGCCAGCTGACCTACTCGGCGGCGGCCAAGTCCGAGCGCCTCGACGACGACCTCACCTTCCACGGCGCGGCGGCGAAGTGCTTCGCCTCGGACGCGGCCATGGAGATCACCACGGACGCCGTCCAGCTCCTCGGCGGCTACGGCTACACGCGCGACTACCCGCTGGAGCGGATGATGCGCGACGCGAAGATCACGCAGATCTACGAGGGCACGAACCAGGTCCAGCGCATCGTCATGGCGCGCAACCTGCCGTAACGACGGCGCGAGCGCCCCGGCCGCAACCGGCCCGGGCGCTCGCGGCCTCACCCGACGCCGACTCCGGCCTGCGCCTTGATCGTCTCCACGGCGTCCTCGGTCAGCCAGCGCAGGGGGACCACGGTCCACCTGTCACGCTTGCGCATGACCACGGCCTTGCCGTCCCTGGTCCGTCCGACGTGCACGAAGCCGTGGTCACGACGCAGGTCCTTCGCCAGGCTCTCGCCGTGGATCACCGGCACTACTTCCCTTCGCGGTCCTCGTCGTCGGCCATGCTGCTGTGGACGTTCCCGTTCTGGGAGACGCGGGTGTCCGGATCGGTCGCCTGGTCCTGATTCGTGTACGGGTCCCAGTCGTCTTCGTTCTTCTTACCCATCCTTGCGCTCCTTCTGCCGTCGAGTGGTCGGGCGGGGTGCGCCGGCCGCAAGCCGGAAGGCACGTACTCAGCCGCTGGACGTGCCTTCCGCTCCGGGGCACGGGACCAGAGTGGCGACGCGGCCGGGAGCCGGTCTAGGACGTTTCCTGTTCGCTCAAGAATTCGTCGCGGATGGCCTCGACCATGCTCCGCATCTCGTCCCCGGCTACCGCCGCTCGCGTGAAGCCCTCGAACTTCCGGACATAGAGCTCCACGTCTTTCGGCTCGGTGACGACCAGTTCGGCGTGGACGGTTTCCACGGTGACCAGACGGTCGTCCCTGATCACGAAAGCGTGATTGGCCACGTCGCTCTGCCGGGACCCCAGGGGAACCACACGGATGTCCACGTGGGAAAGCCGGGAAAGGGAAACGATCCGATCCAGCTGGGCGGCCAGCATCGGGCGGGGAACGATCTGCCAGCGGAGGGCCGACTCCGTAATGACGAAATGCAGTTCCTTGGCGTTGTCGTAGAGGACGGCCTGGCGTTCGAGCCTGCCGTCGATCGTTCGGGTGAGTGCGTCGTCGCCCAGGTCGTGGCGCCGCAGAACAGCCCTGACGTACTCCGCCGTCTGCAGCAAGCCGGGGATGAGAGCCGGCTGGAACAGGCGGAGAACCGACATCTGGGCTTCGAGCGCCTTGACGGCGTGCTGACCCTTGTGGACACCGGTCCGCCTCAGCAGCCGCCAGGCCGTCGCCTCCGTGGCCGCAGCGCGGGTGGCCTCCGTGTACTCCGCCTTGACCGCGTCGGACACGCCGATGGCAGTCAGGATGCGTTCCACATCGGTCGCGCTGGGGGCGAGCCTGGAGTTCTCGATCTTCGACAACTTCGAAGGAGACATGAGAGCACTGCGGGCGACTGCCTTGGCCTCCCTGCCGGATGCCTCACGCAGTGCCCGCAGTGCCGCGCCGAGCTGAGCTCCGTTCACTCGCCGTGTTTGGCCCACCAGTGCGCGAACGGCTCCGCATGGGCGAACGCGGTGTCCCGGTGCCGGACGTACTCCTCCGCTGTGCCCTCGGGGAGCACCTCCGCTCCGAGGAAAGCCCCCTGATCGTCATATTGCATGACGGCAGCGGCCTCCGCGTCGAACAGCCAGAAGTCCGGGACCCCCGCCAGCGGATTGGGCCTGTCGGTGACGTCGAGGATGAAGAACTCTTCCCCTCCGGTCATGTTCTTCCGATAACCCCAGCCGAGTTCGTAACGAAGGTAGGCCGTCAGCGGACGCGTCAGTACGTGTACCCGCCAGACGCGCTTGCCGCGGACGGTGTGAGACCGGACTTCGGCCACCCAGTCGGCGTTGTAGTCGGTGGGTTGCGGTGCGCCGGAGAGGAACGCCTGATATGCGGCGGTGTTTCCCGACCTGCCGTAATCGTCCAGGGTCTCCAGCCGGAACGCTTCTTGCTCGAATTCTTCGAAGAGGTCGCCCAGACTTTTAGACGAGCTGCTCACGGATGACCTTCCGGATGAGCTCCATCGGGATCTCCACCAGGGTTTCGTGAGCGGGAATCTCGAGTCCGTGGTCGGTCGGCGTCTCGCCCTGCACGAGCAATGTGTCGCGGTCCGTCGTGTACAGAGCCGGGCAGTCCTTGAGGTCACACGTGCTGGCCAGCAGCGTCGCCTTGAGCGTCATCGGTCCCTCTCCTGAGGTGTGCTCCCCGCGTGAACCCGATGCTTCCGGAGCCGTGACCCGAGGGTCAAGAAGTGCCGGTTGAGGGAACGGGAAACCGCGCACCGAACCGGCGCGGAGCGCCCAAGTGGCGCCCCCGCCCCACACCCCCCACCCTGGACACGACCCCTGGGGGGACCGCCGTGGGCCAGGAGGCGAGCGTCATGCCTGAGGTACGTGAGACGTATGCGCCCGGAACGCCCTGCTGGGTGGATCTGATGGCGCCGGACCAGCGGGCGGCGCTCGACTTCTACCGGGATCTGTTCGGGTGGCAGGGGGAGCCGGGGCCGCCGGAGACGGGCGGGTACGCGGTGTGCACGCTGGACGGGCGGGCCGTGGCGGGGATCGGGCCCGCGATGGCGCAGGAGGGGCAGCCCCCGCCGCCGACCGCGTGGACGACGTACCTCGCGGTGGCGGACGCCGACGCCACGTCGGCAGCGGTCACGGAGCACGGGGGACGGGTGCTGATGCCCGGGATGGACGTGCTCACGTTCGGCAGGATGGCGGTGGTCGCGGACTCCACGGACGCCGTCTTCGGACTCTGGCAGACCCGGGACTTCTTCGGGTGCGAGGTGGTCAACGAGCCGGGCGCGGTGATCTGGAACGAGCTGAACACCTCCGACCCGGAGTCGGCGGGGACGTTCTACGCGGCCGCGCTGGGCATCGAGGCGACGCCGATGGAGGAGGCGCCCGGCTACTTCGCGCTGAAGGCGGGCGGGCGGCCGGTCGGCGGGATGCAGGGGCTGGAGCGGTTCCCCGAGGGCACGCCCTCGCACTGGCTGACGTACTTCGCCGTCGACGGCACGGACACCACGGTCGACGCGCTCGTCCGGGCGGGCGGCTCGGTCCTGGTACCGCCGTTCGACATGGTGGCGGGCCGGATGGCCGTGGTGTCCGACCCGCAGGGCGGGATCTTCGCCGTCATCCAGGGGGCGGAGCCGGCCTGAGCGCGGCCCCGCCCGGGGTGAGCGCTAGGAAACGGTCACCTTCTCGTCCTTCTTCAGCTGCTCGAAGAGCTGCTTGGACTTCACCGGGTCCCACTTGACGGCCACACCGTCGCCGCGCGTCGACAGGTTGGCGTTGCCTATCGGCACCGTCATCTGCTTGCCGTCGCCGCCCGTGACGTCCTTCATGGCCCAGAACATCGACGCCAGGTCCCACAGCTCCATGTCGTCGTCGACTATCAGCGTGTCGAGGCCGGAGCCGATCACCGGGTAGAGGGTGAACGGGTTGAGGACGGTGGACGGCGAGGCCGCCTGCTTGGCGAGGGTGTTCAGGAACTTCTGCTGGTTGCGCATCCGGCCGAGGTCCTGGTCGGCCTCCTGGTGGCGCTGGCGGACGAAGGCGAGCGACTGCTTGCCGTCCAGCGTCTGGCAGCCGGCCTTGAGGTCGGCGCCCGAGTCGCGGTCCTTGACCGCCTTGTCCAGGCACATGTCGACGCCGCCGAGCGAGTCGACCAGGTTGCGGAACCCGCCGAAGCCGATCTCCGCGTAGTGGTCGATGCGCAGGCCGGTGTTGAACTCGACGGTCCGGACGAGCAGCTCGGGGCCGCCGTCCGAGTACGCCTGGTTGAGCTTGTGGGTGGAGGCGGCGAACCGCTTGCCGGTCTTCTGCCCGGTGAAGGCCGGGATCGTGACGTACGAGTCCCGGGGGAGGCTGAGCATGGTGGTGCCGTTGTCACCGGTGTGCAGGATCATCATCGAGTCGGTGCGCTTGCCGTCGGCCGACCCGGTGTGCAGGTCCTTCTTGTCCTCGTCGGACAGTCCCTCCCGGCTGTCCGAGCCGACGATCAGGTAGTTCGTGCCGTCGCCCCCCGACGGGCGCTCCTCGACCTTCCCGAGGTCGACCTCGCGGCGCAGCTTGGAGTCGGCCCAGAAGTAGGTGCTCACGGAGACCACCAGCACGACGGCGAGGAAGGCGAGCAGACCTATGGTGATCCGCTTGCGCCAGTTCGGCCGGCCGCCGCGCGGCGCGCGCCCGCTCGGGGTGCTGCTGCCGCTGCCGCTGTCGCCGCCGTTGCCGCGTCCGTAGACCTGGCCCGTGTTGTAACCGTCGTCACGGTGACCGCCCGCCGGGCCCGGCTGCCCGGGCCGCGGCGGCCCGCCGGGCGCCCCTTGCGGGCGCGGGTGGGCGCCGCCGCCTCCGTACTGGTACCGGCGGTCGTTGTTCCGCACTTCGGGCCACTCGCTCATGAGAAGAAGTGTGCCCGGCCGGACGACTGCTCCGGCCGGGTGGTACCGGACCGGGTCATGCCTGTTGCAGAGCTGACACACGGGCGGCCGGGTATGTGCGCCCCGCATACAGTGGGGTGCATGACCACTCAGGACCGAGCCGCCGAGTCCGGCGCGGCCGGGATATCCGGCAAGCCGACCTCGGCCTCCCGTACGACGCTGTCCCACATCATGACCGCGAGCGACACGAACCTCTTGGGGACCGTGCACGGCGGGGTGATCATGAAACTGGTGGACGACGTGGCCGGAGCGGTCGCCGGACGGCACTCCGGCGGCCCCGCGGTGACTGCGTCCATGGACGAGATGGCGTTCCTGGAGCCGGTCCGCGTCGGCGACCTCGTCCACGTCCAGGCGCAGTGCAACTGGACCGGGCGCTCCTCGATGGAGGTCGGCGTCCGCGTGATGGCCGAGCGCTGGAACGAGTCCACCCCGGCCGTCCAGGTCGGCAGCGCCTACCTCGTCTTCGCGGCCGTGGACGAGGACGGCAAGCCGCGGCCCGTCCCGCCGGTGCTTCCCGAGACGGAGCGGGACCGGCGGCGCTACCAGGAGGCGCAGATCCGGCGCACCCACCGGCTCGCGCGCCGGCGCGCGATCAAGGAGCTGCGCATGAACCGGGCGGCGGAGGGTCTGGAGGACTGAGGGTGCCCCGGTCCCTCCCCCAGAGGGGGCACCCCCACTTCGCCGATTCCCGGGGGCCAGCCCCCGGACCCCCTGAAACCGCGCTCCGCGCGGTTGTCCTCAATCGCCGGACGGGCTGAAGTGCACGCCCGAGGCGGCACTATCCAGCCCGTTGGGGGTGCCCCCTCTGGGGGAGTTTGAGGACGAGCGGCGGAGCCGCGACAAGCGGGGTCTGGGGCGCGGCCCCAGGAATCGGCGAAGTGGGGGTGCCCCCTCTGGGGGAGGGACCGGGGCACATCCCCCCCGGCGCTCAGCCGCCGCACACCGCCCGATCCCCCGTGACCACCTCCCGCCCCGCGGGTCCCGGCCCCGACCCGGGCGCCGGCGCCGGCCCCCGCACAGCCCGCACCCCCGCGAAATCCGCCCCCAGCGTCACCTGCATCAGCGGCCCCTGCCCCGCCACCGCCTGTACCTCCGCCCCGGGCAGCGCCCCCGCCAGGGAGCGCGCGGAGCGGTCCCAGCGCGGGTCGTAGGCGATCACCGTGCGCAGGGCGGTCGGCGGCCGGGCATCGGCCGGGAGGCCGGTGGTGAGGAAGCCGGCGGCCCGCAGCGCCGCGTCGGCGTCCTGCCCGAGCCCGGGACGCCCGGAGCCGTTGAGGACCTGGACCCGGATCTGCTCGGGCGGCACATCCACGGACGCGGACCCGGCGGACGGAACCGGCGCGGCGGACGGGACCGCCCCGGCCGACGCCTCGGGCGCGGCGGACGGCGCCGGCGCCGGTGACGGCCCAGGACCCGGCCCAGGACCCGGCCCAGGACCCGGCCCAGGACCCTTCCCATCCACCTCCGCGCCCCCCACCGGGACCCCGCCGGCTCGCCCCCCACCCCCCGCCAGCGGCCGATCCTCCCGCAACGCGCGAAAGAGCGGCGCCGCCGCCCCCTCATCCCACCGCACCGTCGACCCGACCCCCGGCACCGGAAAGTCGACGGACGCGATCGGCACCGACGTGAACTCCGTCGCCGCCGGCCGCAGCCCCCGCAGCGTGCGGCCCAGTTCGACCAGCTCGGCCCCGTCGAAGCCGCGGTCCGCGCGGACCGCGCCCAGCAGGGCGCCGGCGACCCGGCGGAACACCGGCGGGTCGAGGAGGACGCCGCTGCTCGTCACCCGCTGGAGCAGGGTGGCGACGAAGCGCTGCTGGCGGCGCATCCGGCCGAGGTCGGCGCTGGCGTCGAGGTGCCGGGAGCGGACGTACTGCAGCGCCCGGCCGCCGTCCAGCGTGCTGGTCCCGGCCGGCAGGTCGAGCCCGCTGTGGTCGTCCCGGAGCGGTTCCTCCGTGCAGACGCGCACCCCGCCGACCAGGTCCACGGTGCGCATGAAGCCGGCGAAGTCGATCTCCAGGTAGTGGTCGACGTGCACCCCGGTCAACTGCTCGACGGCGCTGACGGTCAACGCGGGCCCGCCCTCCGCGTACGCGGCGTTGAGCTTCTGGGGATGGGCCGGGCGGAGGGCGCCGGACGCGTCGGTGCGGGCGGGGAGGACGGTGTAGGTGTCGCGCGGGAGGCTGACGACGGACGCCCGGTCGCGGTCCCGGGAGAGGTGGACCAGCATCATCGTGTCCGTGCAGTGACAGGACTCGCCGCCCAGGTGGTAGCGGGTGCGCTGGTCCTCGGTGACGGCGTCGCGGCCGTCGGTGCCCACCACCAGGACCGTGGTGCCGTGCCCCGTCCGGGGGCGGTGCGGGAGCCCGGTGAAGGGGTCGACGCGGCGGATGCCCCGGTCGATGCCGTGCACCACCGCGTGCCCGGCGCCGCCGGCCACCAGGATGACGAGGGCGAGCGCGGTGGCGACGCGCAGTCCCCAGCGGGGCCGGTGCGGTGCGCCGTGCCGCCCCCGGTCCGGGCGGCGGAGGCTGTCCGGTCCCGGATCCGGTCCCGGGCCCGGCCCTGGGTCCCGTCCTGGCTCCGGTACTGAGTCCGGTCCTGGCACTTCGTGACCTCCGCGACGAGCTGGGGGGAGGGAACCGGGACACCGTAGGTCAATACGATCAACGGTCCGCGGCTCCACGCCGTCCGGGCCCCCTCCGCCACCCGGGCGGCGCGGATCGGCGTCCTCCGTTCGCGGTAACGTGACCGACGTTTCCGTCCACCGCGGGGTGACCCCTGACCCCCGTACTCCCGAGGAACCATGCCAGAGCAGCAGCCGCCCGCCGTTTCCGTGATCATGCCGGTGCTCAACGAGGAGCGTCACCTGCGCACCTCGGTGCGGCACATCCTGGAGCAGGACTACGCCGGCGAGCTGGAGGTGGTGATCGCCCTCGGTCCGTCCACCGACCGCACGGACGAGATCGCCGCCGAGCTCGTCCGCGAGACTGCGTCCAGTACACGCGCTCGCGTGCACACGGTGCCCAACCCGACGGGCCGCACCCCCGCCGCCCTGAACGCGGCGATCAAGGCGTCGCGGCACCCGATCGTGGTGCGGGTGGACGGGCACGGCATGCTCTCGCCCGACTACATCAAGACGGCCGTGCGGCTGCTGGACGAGACGGGTGCGCAGAACGTCGGCGGCATCATGCACGCCGAGGGGGAGAACGACTGGGAGCGGGCCGTCGCCGCCGCCATGACCTCGAAGATCGGGGTCGGCAACGCGGCGTTCCACACCGGCGGCGACGCCGCCCCGGCCGAGACCGTCTACCTGGGCGTCTTCCGGCGGCAGGCGCTGGAGCAGCAGGGCGGGTACAACGAGGAGTTCATCCGCGCCCAGGACTGGGAGCTGAACTTCCGCATCCGCGAGGCCGGCGGGCTGATCTGGTTCTCGCCGGAGCTGAAGGTCTCGTACCGCCCCCGGCCGAGCGTGCGCGCGCTCGCCAAGCAGTACAAGGACTACGGCCGCTGGCGGCACGTCGTCGCCCGCTTCCACAAGGGCTCGATCAACCTCCGCTACCTGGCCCCGCCGACCGCCGTCGTCGCCATCGCGGCCGGGATCGTGGTGGGCGCGGCGGTCACGCCGTGGGCGCTGGTCGTCCCCGGCGGCTACCTGGCGGCGATCGTCGCCGGGTCGGTGCCGGCGGGCAAGGGCCTGCCGCTGAAGGCGCGGGCGCGGATCCCGGTGGCGCTGGCCACCATGCACATGTCCTGGGGCTTCGGCTTCCTGACCAGCCCGCGCTCGCTCGCCGAGCACGTCATCGCCAGCCGCCGCCCGGCGGTCCGCGCGTAGCGGACATCGTCGAGTGGGCCGTCTCCGCCGACCGGAGACGGCCCACTCGTGCGTCCGCGACCGGTCAGAAGCGGTTGATCGGGTTGACCTCCATGCAGGCGGACGCGTCGTCGCCGTTGAGCGGGTCGGCGCTTTCCGGAGCCTTGTTGTCGGCGTTGTCGTTCTCCGGCTTGCCCTTGCCGTTCTTGGGGTCCTCGTCCCCCGCCGCGGGCTTGCCGCCGCCGGACTTCTTCCCGTCCGCCTTCTTGGCGTCGCCCTTCGCCTCCGCCGGCTTCGGGTACGTGTCGCCCTCGCGCCAGTCGCCGCCGATCACCAGCGTCACCTGCTCCGCCGACGGCGACAGCCGCACGGCGTCCTCCGGCAGCCCCAGCGCCTTGGCCACGGCCAGGGCGTCGGCGCGCTGCGTCTGCTTGGGGAAGGTGATCGTGGTGTCGGCCTGGGCGCGCGGGGTGGAGTCGGACGTCGCCTTGGTGAAGCCCTGCTTGACGAGGTACGACGCGATGTCGGAACCACGGCCGGCGGCGGGCGGGAGGACGGCGGTGCCGGTGCCGTTGAAGACGGTGACGGCGATGCGGTCCTTGGCGACCTTGGGAGCCTTGGCGCCCTTCTTGCCCGCGTCCTTGGCCTCCGCCGGCTCGGGCTTCTTCTTGTCCTTGCCGTCCAGCGCGATGTCGTTGCGGACGAGCGAGAACAGCTTGTCGGCGTCGCCCGACTTCGGGATGACGTGGGCGTCCGGGTCCTGCGGGTCCTGCACCCAGGGCATGGTCGTCATGGTGATCCGGGCGGACGGCACCCGCTTGATGTCGTTGCCGAGGTCGTAGAGCTTCTTGACCGAGCCCAGGTCCTTGTCGACGGTCAGCGCCTTGGTGGCCGACTCGGCGAGGTCGGTGAGCTGCCCGGGGTCGCTGAGCCGGCTGCCGGACTTCAGCTGACGGACCATCGAGTTCATGTAGAGGTGCTGGGCGTGGGTCCGGCCGATGTCGCTGCCGTCCTCGAAGCCGTGCCGGGTGCGCAGCCACTGGAGGGCCTGCTCGCCCTTGATGGTGTGCGAGCCCTTCTCCAGCCGCAGCCCCGACTTGTCGTCGCGGATGTTGCTCTTCACGCAGACCGGCACGCCGCCCACCGCGTCGGCCATGCTCACCACGCCCGCGAAGTCGATCATCATGAAGTGGTCGATGGGGATGCCGGTGAGCTCCTCCCAGGTGGCCACCGTGCAGCCGGGACCGCCGTTCTGGAGGCTGGTGTTGATGATCTGGCTGGTGGTCTCCTTGTAGATCCTGCCGTCGGCCGGGTCGGTGCACTTGGGGATGGTCACGCGGGTGTCCCGGGGGACGCTGATGACCGACATGTTGCTGCGGTCCGCGGAGACGTGGACCAGCATCTGGACGTCGGCCAGGGCCGGCCGGTCGGCGTCCTCGCGGGCGCCGCCGAGGTCCTGGTTCTCCTTGCTGTTCCGGCTGTCGGACCCGAGGAGGAGGATGTTGAGGGGGCGCTGGCCTTCGGCGTTGGGGACGCTCCGGTCGAGCTGCTTGTCCCCGAGGTTGAGCTTGCTCTTGCGGATGTTGCCGTTGAGGTGTCGGTAGTACAGGTAGCCGGCCGCGGACGTCCCGAGGACGAGCACCGCGAGGCAGAGCGCGGTCCAGCGGACTATTCGGATCGCGCGGCGGCGCGGCGGTCTGCCGCCGCCGCCCGACGGGCGGTCAGTTCCCTTGCCCGCCCCGCCTTTTCCGGCCGCAGCGGAGGCGTCCTTGCCGGACGCCTCCTCCTCACCGGACTTCCCGGACGTCCCGGGCTTTCCGGCCTCCTCGGCCTTCCCGCCCTCCCCGGCTTTCTCATCGCCCCCGTTGTCGGCCTTTTCTTCCCCCCGAAGACCGTTGAGCCGCATTGGGCCTCCCCCTGACTGGTGCGCACGGCCCGCAGGGCAGGTGCGTTGTACCTGGTGACTCTGTTACCAGGTAGTGAGATGCACAAGTGTGTTCGCAGGATTCACTTCGCGCAGACGTTCTTGTCGTCGGCCTCGATCCGCTGGATGTCCTTGGGCGCCTGCTTCGGTGCCTTCGGCGGCATGACCGGGACGCCCGCGCCCTTGAAGTCGGCCCCGAGGGTGAGCGTCATCTCGGCCAGGGGAGCCGCGTCCTTGTCGGTCTGGTGGAGGGCGTCGGCGGGGAGGCCCATGACCTCCGCCAGGCGGCGGGCCTGGTCGGCCTGGTTGGGGGCGAACTCCAGGACCGTCTTGGCGGCCTTCTGGCCACCGGTGCCCGCGTTGCCGCCGTTGCCGGCGTGCGGCATGGCCTTGGTGTTCTGCATCCAGGTCACGGTCTCCTGGGCGGCGCCCACCTTGCCGCTGCCGTTGAGCACCTTGACGCGGACCTTGGCCGGCTCGGCCTTGGGGCCCTTGAGCAGGGCCGCCTGCTTGGCGTCCTTCTCCTTCTCGGCGGCCTTCTGCTTGTCCTTGGCGGCCTTCTCCTTGCGCTTGACCTCGGTGAGGGAGACGTCCTCCCGGACCATGGCGAGCAGGGGGTCGGCCTTCGTCTCGTCCAGGACGACCGTCTTGTGGATCTTGCCGTCGGCCGGGTTGTCCTTCACCGGCAGCGTGGCGAAGGTGATGTTCTTCAGGTCCACCTTGCTCAGTTCCTTGGCCAGGCTGGTGAGCTTGGAGATGGACCCTATGCCGGTGTCGACCGTCAGCGACTTGGTGGCGGCGTTGCTGAGGTCGTAGAGCTTCTTGGGGTTGGTGAGGGTGTCGTCCGACTTCATCTTGCGCATCATCGAACTCAGGAACTGCTGCTGGAGCTTGATGCGGTCCAGGTCGCTCTCGAACCCGAAGCTGTGCCGGGTACGGACGAACGCCAGGGCCTGCTCACCCTCGATCTCGTGCCGGCCGGCGGAGAGCTTGAGGTGCGACTTGGGATCGTTGACGTCCTTGCCCACGCACACCTCGACGCCGCCCACCGCCGAGGACAGCGACTTGACGGCGTTGAAGTCCGCCATCATGAAGTGGCTGACCTTGAGCCCGGTGATCTTCTCGACGGTGCGCCAGGTGCAGCCCGGGTCGCGCTCCGACTGGCCCAGGCTCTCGTTGAAGCGCACGTTCTTGGAGCCGGGGATGTTGCGGGTGGTGCCGTCCTTCTTGGTGGGGCACTCGGGGATGTCGATGATCATGTCGCGCGGGATGGAGATCACCGTCGCGTTGGAGCGGTCCTCGGCGACGTGGAAGAGGAGCGTGGTGTCGGCGTGCCCGACGCTGCCGTTGTCGCCGTATCCCGTGTTGCCCTTGCCCGACCGCTTGTCCGTGCCGATCAGCAGGATGTTGACCGGGCCGTCGGGGACGGCCTCGTTGTCCACTCCGACGTCGATCTTCTCGATGTTGCCGTTGAGGTGCTGGTAGAGGAGGTACGCGCCCAGCGAGCCGCCCACCAGCAGGAAGGCCAGTGTCCCGCCGGTCCACAGCAGGACCTTCTTCTTCGTGCTCTTCTTCGGCTTCGGCTTGCGGCGGCCGGTCGCGGCGGCCGCCGCGGTGGCGCCCTTGCCGCCCTTTCCGGCCGGTGCCTTCCCCGCCGGTGCCTTGCCGGCCCGCCGGCCGCCGCGCTGCTCGGGCAGCGGGCGTCCCCCGCTCCGCGATCCCTGCGCGGGCTTCTTCCGCGGGCCCGGGGTGCCGCCGGAGGCGGTGCCACCGGACGGATTGCCGCCGGTGAGATTGGACCGCGCACCGGCGGGGGAGACATGGTCAGGGGAGGGATCCGACGGGTCGGAGGGATCGAGGCGCAGCTCGTAGCTGCCGGTCTTGGGGTCGAACACCCACTGGTCGGCGGGGTCGATGCCGTCCGCCCGCCCACGGCCTTGCGCGTCCACGGTCGCTTGAGTCCTCCGTCGGTGCCACGCGGCGCCTGCCCCCGAGGCGCTCGGTCATGTCGTCTTGCAGTGCGCGGTCACCGGCCGTGCGCACCGGACCGCTCACACTATCCGCCCAGTTCAGCGGCTAGCGACGTCAGTGACAAATCACGCACCCCTACAACTGGGCAATCCGCCCCATCTCTTCGCCGGAGTGCCGCCCCCGACGCTTTCGCCGGGGCGAAAAGTCCGATCGTACCCCCGGCACCGTCAGCCGCAGATGCCGCGGGCGGCGGTGGTGCCCTCGTAGGTGGGGGGAGCGGTGGGCGACGGGGACGCGGGGGGGCTCGGGGACGGGGCCTCCGCGGGGGCCTCGGAGGGCTCGTACTCGCGGGGCGGCGCGGCGGGTTTGCCGTCGGCCGGGCGGACGCGGGCGGTGACGGGCACCGGCCGGTCGTGCCGCAGCAGTTCGAAGAGCCGGTCCGCGTCCGGCTGCACCAACTCGTCGCGGTTGGCGTTGTACTGGTACGGCCGGCGCGGCACGGTCAGGAACCGGACGTGATCGGTGGGGATGGTGCGGACCGTGCGCACCAGGTCGTACATCTTGCGGAGCGAGTCGAGCCCGGCGTCCGTGGTGAGGGACTTCGTCGCGGCGTCGAGCACGGGGTAGAGCCGGGTGGGGTTGAGGAGGACCCCGTCGCTGCGCATCTCCTGGAACAGCGCCCCCAGGAATTGCTGCTGACGGCCCATGCGTTCGGTGTCGCTGCCGTCGCCGAGGCCGTACCGCGCGCGGACGTAGCCGAGGGCCGCCTCCCCGTGCAGCACCTGCCGCCCGGCGGGCAGCCGCAGCCGGGCCTCGGGGTCGTCCATCGGCTGCGCCAGGCAGACCTCGACGCCGTCGACGGCGTCCACCAGCCGTTTGAAGCTGGCGAAGTCCACGATGATGTGGTGGTCGATGCGGATGCGGGTGATGTTCTCCACCGTGCGGATGGTGCAGGCGGCCCCGGCGTCCTCGAAGGCCCAGTTGAACTGGGCGAAATGCTCGTTGGTGTAACTTCCGTCCGCTTTCCGGCAGCTCGGGATCTTCGCCATCAGGTCGCGGGGCATGCTGACGGCCGTCGCGCTCTTCCGGTCGGCGGCCAGGTGCAGCAGGATCGTGGTGTCCGAGCGCTGGGTGCCGCTGTCCGCGCCGTACTTGCCGTTCTCCGCGCCGCTGCGGCTGTCGGAGCCGATGATCAGGACGTTCTGGGCGCCCGCGACCAGGGCCGTCGGGCGCTCCCGCTCGTACCGCGCCAGCTCGTTCGCCGTCCGGGTGTCCGTGGTGATGTTGCCGTCGAGGCGCTCGTAGAGCACCCAGGCCAGCACCGTCACCGCGACCAGCAGCACCGCCGTCCCCAGCAGCAGCCGGCGCACCCAGCGGCGCCGGCGGCGCGG
>NZ_JAIQLH010000290.1 GCF_020037025.1 Streptomyces huiliensis
TCCGGGCGTACGCCGGGGCCGCCGCGCCGTCGGGCCCCCAGCCGCCGCCCGGCACGGCGAGCAGCGCCCCGCAGACCGCCGTCGCCGCCAGGGCCACCGCCGCGGCGCGCAGGTGCTGTCGGCGGCGCATGAGGTCGGTGGGGCGGGCCTGGAGCGAGCACGGGTCGAACTCCGGCGACGCCAGCAGGGACCCGTCCCGAGAACCGGCCGGCACCTGGACGGCCGCGGCCTCGGAGAGGGCCGCGCCCGGCTCGGCCACCCCGGCCGCCGCCAGCAGCGCCCGGACCTCGCGGTCGGTCGGCAGCTCCAGGGCGCGCAGCACGAACGCGGCCCGGGCGGCCGGCGAGAGGCGGCCGAGCGCCTGGTCCAGGGCCAGTTCGTCGGCGCCTCCGGAGCGGGGGAACAGGCGCAGGCCCCACACCTGCGGGAGCAGCGGCGGCAGCTGCCCGGGGCGCGGCGGCCACCACCGGCCGCGCGGCCGGCCGGCCGCCAGGGCGCCGCGCAGCACCCGCAGCCGGACGTAGGCGTAGCCGGGGTCGTCGTTCCGCCGCTCCGCCGTCCCGCGCGGGCCTGGGACGGTGTCCGCGGCGCACTCGACGAGGCTCACCCGGTTGCGCGGCAGGGACCGCTGCACCAGCGCGTGCGCGGTGAGCGCCCTGCGGTTGCGGCCGAGGCCGGAAGGGAGTACGAGGTAGCCCAGGCGCACCAGGCGGGGGTAGTGCTCGACGATCGCGGCCTCGGCCTGCTCGATGTCGAGGGGGCTCAGGGCGCCGAGGGGGTCGGCGGTGTCGGCCGAAGGCCGGGGGGCTGTCGCTTGCTGCTCCACATCGGTAGAACGAGTGAATGGTGGGATGGTCACCTCACCCCGGCGGGCGACGGCGCGCCGGTGCGCGCGCCCGGCGTGTGGAGGGCGTCCCTCGCGCCCCTACATACCTGCCCCGCGCCTTTACGCCACGTACCGCGCGCGGATCCGGTTCACGGCCGCGTCCGGGACGCCCAGGCCGACCCGGACGTACCCCTCCACCGACCCGTACAGCCGCCGCACCTCCTCCAGCGCCGCCGCCAGGTACGCCGGCCGGACGCCGAAGATCGCGGAGACGATCTCCGGGTCGCCGCCGGCCGCCGTGAAACGGTCGGTGATCGGCGCGAACGCGGCCCGGACGGCGGGGGTGACCGCCAGGTACTCCTCCTCCACCGTCTCCGGCGAGGCGCCGAGCAGCAGCAGGAGGACCGTCGCGGCCCAGCCGGTGCGGTCCTTGCCGGCCGTGCAGTGGAAGAGGAGCGGACCGCAGTCCGGCTCGGCGAGGGTGGTGAGCAGCCGGCCGTAGGCGCGGCAGGCGGCGTCGGAGGTGACGAACGCGCGGTAGGACTCGCACATCAGCTTCTCCGCCTTGCCGCCGCCGAGGCGTTCGTCCGCCGCGGCCGGGCTGCCGAGCACCGACTCGATGCGCGCGGGCATCGCGGCGCCGCCCGGGAGCGTCCCGTCGGCCAGGACGTCGGCGAGGATCAGCCGGGCGCCGCGCGGGAGCCGGTCCGGGTGCTCGCGGCGCTCGTTCTCGCTGCGCAGGTCCACCACCGTGCGGATGCCGAGCGCGGCCACGGCCGGGTCCGCGGCCGGGTCGTGCCGGTCGAGCTGGCCTGAACGCAGCAGCAGGCCCGGCCGGACCGCCGAGTTGCCCGCGAGCGCGACGCCGCCGAGGTCACGCAGGTTGATGATGGTCGAGGCGTCGAACTGCGGCATGCGCGCGTCTCCCTCTTGTCGGCCTTCGGCACTGTCGCGGGCGTTTTTCCGCTTTCCACTTTTATTGTGGAGAACGGTAGCCGAGCCCGCGACGGCACCACCGGGCGAGGGGGCGCTTCCCGGTGCGTCAGGTGCCGCCGGTCGCTTCACGCAGGCGGACGAGCGGGGTGCGGGGCCGTACGATGCCCCGCACCCCACGTCACGCGGCGCCGACCGCTCAGAAGCTGAACGGACCCGGCGTCTGCTTGGTGAGCGCCTTGCAGGTGTTGTTGACGCCCAGGATCGACAGTCTCGCCGAGACGTCGGAGCTGCCGGCGGCCGGTATGAACGAGTCGAGCTTGTCACCGGCCTTGACCTGGGCCTTCAGCGGGCCGACGGTCACCTTGGTGTTGGCCGGGATGGCCGGGTTGGAGGTGCCGGAGAACGTCACCGTGCTGCCGTCCGCCCGCTGGAGGGTGAGCGACGTGGAGGTGGAGTCGGCCGGGATGTCCACCGGGAAGAGGTGCTGGTCGTTGCTGAGGTAGAGGGAACCGACGCCGTTCTCGGCGGACGCCTCCAGGCTGATGTTCAGGACGCCGAACTGGCCGCAGTCGTACTGCGCCGAGGCGGACTGCGGGGTGACGTGGCAGTCCTCGGCCGCCATGGCGGGGGCGGCCATGCCCAGGCCGAGCAGGGCGGTGGAGGCGATGGCGGCGGTCTTCGTGAGCAGTCGCATGATGGGTGCTCTCCTGATCCGTGAACGTCTGACCCCTGCCGGTCGGGCAGGGCAGGGCGAAGGGAACCGACCTGGGAGACGGCGGCGCGTCCGGTGCCTGTCGAGGTGTGGGGGGAGAGAGGGACCGGGTCAGTGGTCGTCGGCCGCCTGGGCGGTGGGACCGCGCTTGCCGTACGGGTCGGGTAACGGTCGGAAAAAGCGGGAGACTTCGTGATGGATGGTCGGAAGTCCCGTGCTGCGCAGCGCGGTTGACAATAGCACCAAGGTGCACACTGGCAACAGTGAGTTGCAGCGGTCCCGATGGGTATGCGTCCGGCCTCGGGTGTCCCCCCTCAACCGCCCGGCCTCCCCGCGGTGCCCCCGGCCGCGCCGCCTCACCCCCGGTCCAGGTACGCCAGCACCGCCAGCACCCGCCGGTTGTCGTCGTCGGAGGGGGCCAGGCCCAACTTCACGAAGATGTTCGACGTGTGCTTGGCCACCGCCCGCTCGGTGATCACGAGCCGCTCCGCGATGGCCGCGTTCGACCGGCCCTCGGCCATCAGCTCGATCACCTCGCGCTCGCGCGGCGTCAGCCGGCCCATCGGCGCGTCCTGCGAACGCCGGGACAGCAGCTGCGAGATGACCTGCGGGTCCATCGCCGTACCGCCGGCCGCCACCCGCCGTACCGCGTCGACGAACTGCTCCGCGTCGAAGACCCGGTCCTTGAGCAGGTAGCCGATCCCACCGGTGCCGTCGGCCAGCAACTCCTGCGCGTACAACTGCTCCACGTGCTGCGACAGCACCAGCACCGGCAGCCCCGGGACGGCCCTGCGCGCGGCCAGGGCGCACTGCAGCCCCTCGTCGGTGAACGACGGCGGCAGCCGGACGTCCACCACCGCCACGTCGGGCCGCAGCTCGGCCAGCGCGCGGCTCAGCTCGGGGCCGCTCTCCACCGCGGCGACGACCTCGAAGTCGTACGCCTCCAGCAACCGCACCAGCCCGTCACGCAGCAGGAAGAGGTCTTCGGCAAGGACGACGCGCACAACGGCTCCAAGGATGATCAGGCCCGTGCCCCCCGCGGGCCCGGTGACCCTCACATTCTCCTCTCGCTCCTCGCCCGTATCGGGCGCGCGGGCTCCCCCGCGCCCCTGCCGGCCGCGCTCCCCGGCCCGGATCCGGCCCTTCCGCTCGTGTCAGGGATCCAGGACCGCGTCAGGGCTCCAGGGTGAAGTCCGCCTCGTCGAAGCCCGGGGCCACCACGCAGGAGACCAGCACCGGTTCGCCGCCGACGGGCTCGGCCGACTGCCACACTCCGCCCGGGACCAGCAGCTGCGGCCGCTCGCCGGCCTCCACCGCCGGGCCGAGGACGTGCTCGGCGTCCCCCGCCCCGTCGAGCCCGTCGAGCCCGTCGAGCCCGTCGAGCCCGTCGAGCCCGTCGAGCCCTTCGAGCCCTTCGAGGCGCATCCGCAGCGGGCCGCCTCGGTGCCACAGCCACAGCTCGTCGGAGCGCACCCGGTGCCGGCGGGAGCGCTCGCCAGGGTGCAGCAGGAAGAGGATCCCCGTCGCGAACGCCCGCGGCCCCGGATAGCCGTCGGGCACCGCGGAACGCCCGGTCCGCCAGGTCTCGCGGAACCAGCCGCCCTCCACGTGCGGGCGCAGTCCGAGCAGGTCCACCAGGGGCGAGATCTCCGTCATGCGTTCACTGTCCCACCGCCACGGCCGATGGGGCGGGCGTTCTCAGCGAGTCGCCGCCGCGAGCGCGCAGGGGATCTCGATCGTCACCAGCGTCGGCCCGCCCGGCGGGCTGCTGATCGCCAGGACCCCGTCGAACGCCCCGAGCCGCCGCTCGACCCCGAGAAGACCCGTACCGGCGCCGACGTCCGCACCCCCGCGGCCGTTGTCGGTGACGGCGGCGCGCAGCATCCCGTCGGCGTGGTGCAGGTCGACCCAGATCCGGTCGGCGCCGGAGTGCTTCACGGCGTTGGTGAGCACCTCGCTCACCGCGAAGTACGCGGCCGACTCGATCGGTTCGGGCGCCCGGCCCGGCAGGGTCACCGACGTCTCGACGGGCAGCGGCAGCCGCAGCGCCAGCGCCCGGACGGCGTCCCCGAGACCGCGTTCGGCCAGCACCGGCGGGTGGATGCCGCGGACCAGGTCCCGCAGCTCCGTCAGGGCCTCGGCGGAGTCCGCGCGGGCGGCGGCGAGCAGCCGCTTGGCCCGCGCCGGGTCCTTCTCGATCAGCGCCTCGACGGTGCCCAGGCTCATGCCCATGGCGACCAGCCGGGCCTGCGCGCCGTCGTGCAGGTCCCGCTCGATGCGGCGCAGTTCGGCGGCGGAGCTGTCCACGGCGTCGTGCCGGGTCTCGGTGAGGTGCTCGATGCGGAGCGCCATCTCCCGCTGCGGCGTGGGCGCGAGGAACGTGCGGGCCATCCGGAAGTCGGCGCGCAGCATGGCCGGCCCGGCGGCGATGCCGAGGACCGCGTACACCGCGCCGAGGGCGACGGCCATGTTGGCGGTCGACTGGCTGCCGACGTGCAGGAAGGTGAACCACACGTTGCCGTCGGCGCGGACGATCGGCTCCCACACCCCGGCGGCCAGGACGATGCCCCACGGCAGGTAGAGGACCAGCGCGGGCGGCAGGACGGCCAGCGTGAAGCCGGCGGTCATGTCCACCAGCAGCCACTGGAGGTCGCGCCAGGTGGCCTGGTCGCGCAGCAGCGCCTGACAGCGCTCGGCCACCCCGAGGAAGCCGCCGCGCGCGGGCAGCGGCTGGTACGGGGTGGGGATCCGGACGTCCGCCCACTCCAGGGCCAGCGCCCGGCGGCGGTCGGCGTAGGCGCGCACGGCCTTCATCACGTACGGGGTGGTGAGGACGCCGAGCCCGGCGGGGATCAGGGCGATCGACGTCACCGCGAACGTGAACAGCAGGATCGACGCCACCAGCCCCCACAGCGCGAGTCCGAACGACCTCGCGACGGCGCCGAAAGCTCTGCTGATCCTCATGGGTATTCCGTTCCCCCGTCACTGCCCGTCCGGGGCGGTCGCCCCGGATCCGGCCCCCAGTCTGCCGCCCGCCGGCAGACCCGGTCACGGGGGACGACCGGCGGACCGGGGGTGTACCTGGCAACACCCTCTCACCTGGCCTCCCGTCCCCGCCGGAGGGGGGCGGGACGGCTGGGGCGGCGCTCCTTCCGTTCCTAGCGTCGGGGACATGACGATCCACACAACCCCCCGGCACCCCCGGCCGGAACCCCGGCCCGTTCCGCGTCTCAATTTGGCCGCCCGGCTGGGCCTCTGGAGTGCGCGGCACCGCCGGACCGCCGTCCTCGGCTGGCTGCTGCTCGTCGTGCTGGCGGCCGTGCTCGGCGGCGCGGCCGGGACGGCCGAGATGACCGTCGCCGAGCAGGGCGCGGGGGACTCCGCCCGCGCCGAGCGGATCCTCGCCGACGCGGGCATCGAGGAACCCGCAGGTGAGACGGTCATGGTGACCGGACGTACGCCGGGCGACTGGCGCGCCGCCGCCGACGGCCTCGGCCGGGCCCTCGACGCCACCGGCGTCACCACCGGCCGCAAGCCGCCGGTGCCGTCCGCCGACGGCCGGGCCGCCCTGATCCGGTTCTCCGTCAAGGGCGACCCGGCGACGGCGGGCGAGCGGGTCGGACCCGTCGTCGACGCCGTCGCGGTGGCCCGGAAGGCCCACCCCGGCCTGGTCTTCGACGAGTACGGCGAGGCCGTCGCCGGGAAGTGGCTCGACGACATGCTCGGCGACGACTTCGCCACCGCCGAGTGGACGGCCGTCCCGCTGGCCCTCGGCATCCTGCTCGTCGTCTTCGGCGCGGTGGTCGCCGCCCTGCTGCCCGTCGGCCTCGCCGTCACCGCGTTCGTCGCCGCCAACGGCCTGCTGGCCCTGGCCAGCCACGCCCTGCACGTGTCGCCGACGACCGCCTCCGTGATGCTGCTCATCGGCCTCGCCGTCGGCGTCGACTACTGCCTCTTCTACCTCCGGCGCGAGCGCGACGAACGGGCCGCGGGCCACGACCCGGAGACGGCGCTGCGCATCGCCGCCGCGACCAGCGGCCGGGCCGTCCTCGTCTCGGGGCTGACGGTGATGGTCGCGATGGCCGGGATGTTCCTCTCCGGGCTGATGCTGTTCGAGGGGTTCGCGCTCGCCACCATCCTCGTGGTGTTCATCGCGATGACCGGGTCCGTCACCGTGCTGCCGGCGCTGCTGTCCTGGCTGGGGGACCGGGTGGGGAAGGGGCGGGTGCGGTGGCCGGGACGCGAGGGGTCGCGGCGCGGGGGTGCCCGGCGGCGTCCCGGCGGCGGTTCGGGTGGTCGCGTCTCCGGCGCGGTGCTGCGGCCCGTCCTCGGCCGGCCCGGACTGATGGCCGCCGCGGCGACCGCCGTCCTCCTCGTCCTCGCACTGCCCGCACTCGGCATGAAGACCGAACAGCTCGGCCTGGAGCGCCAGATGCCCGCCGGCGCCCCGCTGCGCACCTCCTACGAGCGGATCACCGCCACCTTCCCGGGCGGCCCGGCCCCCGCGAAGGTGGTGGTCAGGGCGGACGACGTCACCGCGCCGCGGTTCACGGCGGCCGTCGCGGAGTTCGGGCGGCGGGTGACGGCGGACGGACGGTTCGGGAAGGACGTCACCGTCACCCCGCACCCGCGGGAGCGGGTCACCGAGATCCTCGTGCCGCTGGCCGGTTCCGGTTCCGTTTCTCCTGGCGGTGCGGACCGGACCGCCCTGGACGCGCTCCGGGACGACCTGGTGCCGCGGACCCTGGCGCCCGTGGCCCGCGAGGCCAAGGTGACCGGGCCGCTCGCGTCGTCCGTCGACTTCACCGACCGGCTCGGCCGCGGCATCGTCCCGGTGTTCCTCTTCATCACCGCCGTGACGTTCCTGCTGATGCTGCTCTCGTTCCGCTCCTGGCAGATCGCGGCGGCCTCGATCGTCCTCAACCTGCTGTCCGTCGCCGCCGCCTACGGGGTGCTCACCGCCGTCTTCCAGCACGGCTGGGGCGCGTCGTGGCTGGGGGTGGAGTCCGCGGGCGCGGTCGAGGCGTGGCTGCCGCTGTTCGTGCTCGTCGTCCTCTTCGGCCTGTCGATGGACTACCACGTCTTCGTCGTCTCGCGGATCCGCGAGGCCCGGCTGTCCGGGCTCGCCACCCCGGCGGCGATCCAGGACGGCATCCGCGCGACGGCCGGCGCCGTCACCGGCGCGGCCGCCATCATGGTCGCCGTCTTCGCGGTCTTCGCCACCCTCTCCATGCAGGACATGCAGCAGATGGGCGTCGGACTCGCCGTCGCCGTGCTGCTGGACGCCACGGTGGTGCGGATGGTGCTGCTGCCGGCGGTACTGGCGCTGCTCGGCGAGCGGAGCTGGCGGGCGCCGCGGGCGCTGCGCCGGCTCCCGGACCTCTCGGAGCCCGGGACGCCGGCGGCGCCTCGCTCTGATGTGACGGGGCGTCAGGAAGCGGACGGCGGCGCGTACTTGTAGCCGACGCGGCGCACGGTGACGATCGACGACCGGTGCTCCGCCCCCATCTTGCGGCGGAGCCTGGCCACGTGGACGTCGACCGTGCGGCCGTCGCCCACGTGCCCGTAGCCCCACACCGTGGTCACCAACTGGTCGCGGGTGTGCACCCGGTGGGGGTGGGCCACCAGGTGGGCCAGCAGCTCGAACTCCAGGTAGGTCAGGTCCAGCGGCCGGCCCGCGACGCGGGCGATCCGCTGCTCGGGGTCGATGCCGACCAGGCCGTCGCCGCGGCCGGCAGGGCGGTCCGCGAACTCCGGGCTTACGGGGGCCACGGCGCTTCCGCCGTCCCCCGGGTGCTGCCGATCGGCCGGTACGAGCACCAGGTAGCCGACCATCGGCGGCCGGCCCGGCAGCACCGGCAGCGCCTCCTGCGGGGCCGGCAGCCAGGTCGCCCCCGGGTGCAGCAGGTCGGCGACGGGCGGTGCCTCGTCGGGAGAGACGGCGCGGAGCCGGTGCCGCTGGGCGGGGAGGGAGGGGTGGGAAGGATGGGAGGGGTGAGCGGGACGGACGGGGGAGGGGGTCGCAGCGGTCAGCGTACGGAGGTTCGGCATGAGTTCAGCTCTTTCGCGCGGTGAACGTCGAAGAGAGGTGCTGGAGCGCGGGCCGTTGGCCGGCAATGGTGCCGGCGGCTGACTTCGACGGGGTCAGCGAGGGAGGTGGGCCTGCGCGGAAGGACACGCGCGACAACACACTCGGTCGAAGTCATGGTGCTGACGGGACGGCCAGAAGGGCTCGAGGTCGCTGCGACCCTTCGCGATGTTCCGGTGGCTGGCCATGCCCCTATTGAAGCACGGCGGCGGGCGGGGCAGCAGGCCCGTTCCGGGCATGTGACCAGGAACGCGGAGGGGGCGGGGATCCCCCGGCCCCCACCGCCCGGTGGATCTCGGCAGGTCACCGTGATCGGGATCTCGGCAGGTCACCGCGATCGGCTCGGTAGGTCACCACGATCGGATCTCAGTAGGTCACCGTGATCCGCCGCGCCGGCCCGTCGACCCGTACGGTGCCCCCGTAGGGGATCACCTGCTGTGGATCGGTGTGCCCCAGGTCGACGTCGAAGACGGCCGGCGCCTCGGGCGCGTACTCGACGAGCGCCCGCTCCACCGCCGCCCGCAGCGCCCGCCGGTAGCCGTCCGCCTCTTCGGGGCCGCGCCGCCGGTCCAGCGACCAGCCCTTCGCCCGGCCCACCAGGATCGCGGCGAAGCGGCTCAGCACCCCGCGCTCGCCCAGGGAACGCAGGATCCAGTACACGTCGTTGGGGCGTGGCTGGTCCTCCGAGGTCTCGAAGAAGAACACGCACCCCTCGTACGCCGCCGGCTCCTGTATCTCCCGGTCGGCCATGAGCAGCCAGGACAGGATCTCGATGTTGCCGCCCCAGGAGACGCCCTCCGCCACCCGGTCGGGGTTCCGCCAGCTCCATCCCTGACAGGGGCGCATCGGGGGCGCGTTCCGGAAGGTCGCGGGGTCGTCCCAGGGCCGGTCGATCTCGTTGAACTCCCGCGCCTCGACGAGCTCGTACGGCCCGGAGGCGAACACGGCCGCCCGCAGCGAGTCCGCGGTCACGGGGTGCATGGCCCCCGGCCGGCCCAGCTCCACCATCACGCTCCCGCCGTGGTAGCTCACGACACCGCGGTTCCACAGCCAGGCGTGGAGGTTGGTGTTGTCGCTGTAACCGAAGAAGGGCTTGGGGTGCGCCCGGATCAGGTCCCCGTCCAGGTACGGCAGGACGGTGAGCTGGTCGTCGCCGCCGATGCTGCTGAACACCGCCGTGATGTCCGGGTCCGCGAAGGCGGCGTGCAGGTCGTCCGCGCGCTCGCGCGCCGAGGCCCCCATCTTCCTGGTCGCCGGGAACTCCACCGGGACGAGCCCGAACTCCTCGCGCAGCCGCCGCAGTCCGAGCTCGAACGGAAGGGGGAGCGGACCGGGGAGACCGGACGAGGGCGACACGACGGCGACGCGGTCGCCCGGGCGCGGCTTGGACGGGTACTGGGGGCGCATGCGGGTCACCCTAGGGGTGGGTGGGGCGGTGCGCCTCAGGGTTTCGGGGGGACGTCTCGGGGCGTCTCGGGGCGGGGCCGGGGGGCGTGCCGGGGAACGGTCACACGAGGTCGGTGGAGCCGCCGGAGCCGGACGAGCCGCCGGAGCCGGACGAGCCGGTGGAGCCGGACGAGCCGCCGGAACCGGACCGGCCGGTGGAACCGGACGAGCCGGTGGAACCGCGCGCGTCCGGACCGCCACCGCTCGGACGGCCTTCGACGCCGTCCTCCCCCGCGTCCGTGTCGCCGCCGCCACGGCCCGTGCCCCTGCCCTTGCCGCTGCCCCCGCCACTGCCACTGCCACTGCCGTCCGTGACACCGTCGCGGGCCCCGTCCCGCAGACCGTCCCGCGGGCCGCCGCGCAGGACGACCCCGTACCGCGTCGAGGGCAGGAAGCGGAAGGCGGCCCAGGCGCAGGTGCCCAGCCAGGCCGTGGCGAACAGCCAGCCGGCGACGACGTCGGTGAACCAGTGCACGCCGAGGTACGCGCGGCTCAGCCCCACCGCCACCGCCCAGCAGCAGGCCACTGCCACCACCGGCCCGGCGGCCCGGCGGGAGCGGAGCAGGAGGGCGGCGGCGACCAGACCCGCGGCGATGGCCGAGGTGGAGGTGTGGCCGGACGGGAACGACCAGCCGTCGGCGTGCGTCGCCCAGCCGTCGACGGGCGGCCGAGGCCGGGCGACCGACGCCAGCACCGCGTACCGGACCGCCTGCCCGCAGGCCAGGACGGCCACCGCCGCGCCCGCCGCCCACAGCCTCCGCCGTCTGCCGCGCACCGCCAGCCACCCGGCGAGGAGGGCCAGCAGGTAGGGGACGGGCCCGGTGCCGGTGGCGGTGACCGCCCGGGCGGCGGCGACTCCCACGTCCGGCCGGTGGGCGAGCGCCCAGGCGCGGACGTCGGCGTCGACGGGGAGCCCGGCGCCACCGTGCCGGAGCACCAGCACCGCCGCCACGGCGAACCCGAGCAGGGCGGCGCCGGCCGAAATCCCGGCGCGGGTGCCGGGCGCGCCCCTCACGCCGATCCCTTAGGGGACGCCGCTCCCCTACGGGAGACCAGTCCCCTACGGGACGCCACGCGGCGGCGAGGGGCCGGCGGACGGGAGAGAGGGGCGGACAAGTCTGCGTTCACCGCGGGGAGTCCCTTCATCCTGGTCATCCTGCGAGCGCCTCAGGCACTGGAGACGGTCCTGGGCGGAGGAAGGTTCCCCTGCCCGCCGGCAGGCCACCGCATGACAGCCGAGGAGACAAGGAGGAGGCAAGAAGGCGAACCTGGTGGTGCCGACAACAGGTTCGACACCCGCTCCCCGCCCGCCGTCCGGCGCACCGACGATGACGGACATGAATCGTTTCACCGACAAGACGGTCCTGATCACCGGCGGCACCAGCGGCATCGGCCTCGCCACGGCCCGGCGCCTCCTCGACGAGGGCGCGCACGTCGTCATCACCGGCCGGGACGACGCCCGCCTCAAGGCCGCGGCCGAGGAACTCGGCGGCGACCCGGACCGCGTCCTGGCCGTCCGCGCGGACGCCGCCTCCCCGTCCGAACTCGATGCGCTGATGCGGCGCGCGGCCTCCTGGCGCGGCGGACTCGACGCCATCTTCGCCAACGCCGGCGTCGGCATCTTCAAGCCCGCCGCCGAGCTGACCGAGGACGACGTCGACCGGATGCTGGACGTCAACGTCAAGGGCGTTTTCTTCACCGTCCAGAAGGCGCTGCCGCTGCTCCGGAAGGGCGGCGCCGTGATCCTCAACGCCTCCTGGACCCTGCACCGCGGCATGGCCGTCGCCTCCGTCTACTCGGCCGGCAAGGCGGCCGTGCACAACCTGGCCCGCACCCTCGGCGCCGACCTCGCGCCGCGCGGCATCCGCGTCAACTCCGTCAGCGCCGGCTTCATCGACACCGAGATGTACCGGGAGTCCGTCACCGACCCGGCCCAGCACGCCCGCAACACCGCCGACGTGCCGCTCGGCACCCTCGGACGGCCGGAGGACATCGCGGCGGCGGTGGCCTTCCTCGCGTCGGACGACGCCGCCTACATCACCGGCCAGGACCTGATCGTCGACGGCGGCCTCGTCGGCTCGATCCCGCAGCGCTGAGGAGGCGCGGACATGCGGACGAGCGCCCTCCCCACGACGATGCGCGCGATCAGCCAGGACGCCTTCGGCGGGCCGGAGGTCCTGCGGGAGGTCCGGCTGCCCGTCCCGGCCCCCGGCCCCGGCCGGATTCTCGTCCGGGTGCGGGCGGCGGGCCTCAACCCCACCGACTGGAAGCACCGGGCGGGCCCGGCCTTCCTGGGCGAACCGCCCTTCGTCCTGGGCTGGGACGTCTCCGGGACGGTCGTGGCGGCGGGCCTCGGCGTCACCCTCCACCGGCCCGGCGACGAGGTCTTCGGCATGCTGCCCCACCCGTACGGCGCGGGCGCGCACGCGGAGTACGCGGCCGGCCCCGCCCGCGCCTTCGCCCGCAGGCCGGCGGCCCTGGACCACGTCCAGGCGGGTGCCCTGCCCCTCGCGGGCCTCACCGCCTGGCAGGCGCTGGTGGACGTCGCCCGCGTCGGCCCCGGCGACCGCGTGCTCGTCCACGCGGCCGCCGGCGGCGTCGGCCACCTGGCCGTCCAGATCGCCAAGGCCCGGGGCGCCCACGTGACCGGTACGGCCCGCGGCGC
>NZ_JAIQLH010000291.1 GCF_020037025.1 Streptomyces huiliensis
AAGGCCCGGGGCGCCCACGTGACCGGTACGGCCCGCGGCGCCCACCACGCCCTCCTGCGCGACCTGGGCGCGGACGAACTGATCGACTACCGGCGGACGGACTTCGCGACCACGATCACCGACCCCCTCGACGTCGTCCTCGACCCCCTCGGCGGCGACTACCGCACCCGCTCCCTCCCCCTCCTCCGCCCCGGCGGCACCCTTGTCTCCCTCCAGCCCCATGGCACGGAGGAACTGGCGGCGGCGGCCCGCGTCGCCGGGGTCCGGGGCGAGGTGATGATCGTGGAGGCGGACCACGCCGGCATGACCGCCCTCGCCGACCTGGCGGCGTCCGGCCGCCTCCGCCCGGTGATCGCCGGCACCCACCCGCTGTCCGAGGCGGCGGTGGCCCATGCGGCGGGGGAGGCGGGCGGGACGACGGGAAAGCTGGTCCTTCTGCCGGACTGACCGCGGGGCGGAGGGCCGAGCCGACGACCAGGGACAGTCGCCCGCACCCCGCCCCCTCCGACGCTGCCGAGAGGAGGCGGCACCCAGGAGTCACACCCCACCCACGACACCCCGATCCCCCCGCTCCAGAATCACCCCGGCCGCCTCCTCCACGCTCATCCCCGCCGTGTCCAGCCACCACCCGACGCCGCCCAGCCGCTCCCGCATCGACCGGTCGAGCGGCCCCACGTCGTAGTCGACCCGCTCCCGCTCCGGTCGCGCGGCGTTCCGCGCCCGGCACACCCCGACCGGCGGCGCGAGGACGACGAACCGCACCGGCCGCGGCCGGAGCAGCCCGACCATGAGGTCCAGCACCTCCCGGTCCGGGACGACGTGGTCGACGACCGCGGTGAAGCCCGCGTCGGCGAAGTTCGCGGCGAGCGAGCAGCTGTTCCGCGCCCGGAGCAGCAGCTGCCGCCGCGCCTCCGGCTCCGGGAGCCGCACCACACTCACCCGGCCCCGCACGATCATGTCCGCCACGGCATCCCCGGACACCAACGCCGACCGCTCCAGCCTCCCGGCCACCTCCCGCCCCACGCTCGTCTTCCCGGCCCCGGGCAGCCCGGAAAGGATCAGACACCCGCCACGGTCCACGGAAAACCTTTCCCTCAGAGGACACACGCCCGCCATCCTGGCGACTCCGCACAGCGACGGACGGTCGACGCCGAGGAGCGTCGGCTGTGAGGCCACGCATAGGGCCCCGATCACATA
>NZ_JAIQLH010000292.1 GCF_020037025.1 Streptomyces huiliensis
GGCCCTATGCCCGGCCTCACAGCCCGGGCCCCTGCGGCTCACGCAGGGCGAGGGTGCGCATACGTCCTGCTGGCGCCCGCGCGCTACTCCGCGCGACGGCGCGTTTCCGGCCCGTGCGCCAACTCGCCGCTCCGTCGCGCCGGTTGCGGCGCATCGGCCGGGGCGGAGCGGGCATGCGGTCCGGTGCCCACCGGCGGCACGGAGCCGACGGCTACGGGCACGGACGGCATGAAGACATGGACGGCACGGATGGTTGCGAGACCGGGAGGTGAACGATGCTCTGGTGGGGCTGGCTGATCATTGCGGCCGTGGGCCTGCTCGTCGTGGCCGGCGCCCTGGCGGGCGTACAGGCGCGGCGGCGGGCCGGAACGGTGATCGTGGTCCGGCGCGGGCACCGGGCGGGCAGGGGAGGCACGCGGTGGACGCGCTGATGCTCGCTTCGGAACTGGCCAAGCGGCCGGTGGTGACCTTGGCCGGGGAAGTCGTCGCGGAGGTCAAGGACACGGTGTTCGACGGCACGGCCGGGCAGATCACCGGGTTCACACTGAACGGCCGCGGCCTGCTGGCCGGGCCGCTCAAGCAGAGCCTGCCGTGGTCCTCGGTGCACGCGCTGGGCCGGCACGCGGTGCTGGTCCCCGGGCGGGAGGCGCTGGCCGAGCCCGCGGCCGTGGTGGCCTCGGGCGAGGCGGCGCACGGCGCGGTGCCGGGGGCGAAGGTGCTGACGGACGAGGGTGTCGAGGCGGGCAGCGTCCTGGACGTGGTGGTGGCTCCGGATGGCCGGGTGGTCGGCTTCCGGATCTCCGCGACCGAGGCCTTCGTCCACCGGGACCACGGGCGGCACAGCGTCTTCGTGCCCCGCGGCGAGGCGCTGGCCGTCTCGGGCCGGGCGCTGGTGGTGCCCTCCGGCGCGTCCCACTTCGTGGCGGACGACCTGCCGAGTTTCACCACGCAGGTCGAGATCTTCGCCGCCCGGGCGGCGGCGTCCAAGGGGTCCAAGGGGACGGCCGCGGGGAGGGAGCACCTGTGATGATGCTGTTCAGCGGGACGAAGGGGCTGCCCGTCGTGACGGCGGACGAGGCCGCCGAGCTCGGCACCGTGGAGGCGCTGGCGGTGGAGGCGCCGCTGGGCCTGATCGGGCACCTGCGGCTGTCCGGCGGCCCGGCCCGCAAGGGCCGGGCCTGGCTGCCGTGGAGTCTGGTGCGGGCGGTGGGCCCGGACGCGGTCATCGTCCGCTCGGCCGCGGAGCCGGTGGTGGCGGAGGAGCCGGACCACCACGAGATCCTGGGCAGCCGGGTGCTCACCGACCGGGGCGACGAGCACGGCACCGTCAAGGACGTCGCCTTCGACCCCGCGACCGGGCGCATCGGGACCGTGCACACCACCCAGGGGAACGTGTCCGGGCACCGGCTGCTCGGACTGGGCGACTACGCCCTGGTGATCCGCGCGGAGTGACCGGCCGGCCGGGCCTCGTGGCGGACGGCCCGGTCCACCGTCCGCAGCGCCGGGCGGCCGGCCGGGCGGGGCAGGACGGCGTCGACGAGGTCGGGGCCGGCGGTCCCGGGGCCGGCCACGGGCTCGGGGGCGTCGGCCAGCCGGCGGCGGGCGGCCCGCAGCGCGTCGGCGATGTCGCGGGTGCCGGTGGTCACGCACAGGGTGTAGGTCACGTCGGCCAGCTGCCGCCCGATCACCGGGTCCGCCGGGCGTGCCGCCGCGGAACGCTGCAGTGCCGTGTGGCGCTCGACGAGGTCACGGAGAACGGCGGGGTGGGCGAGCAGCATGGATTCCTCCCGGAAGAGTGTGGGCAGGCGTACCGACCAGCACGCGCCTGCCCCGGATTCCGCGGCTCATTCCGTTTTCGTTCGCCGGCGCCTTCCGTTTCGCGCCGCTTCCGGCCTTCCCGCCCTTTCCCCGCGCCTCTCCCCCGTCCCTTGCGAGCCGCCATTTCCCTCGCGGAACACGCGGTCCGGCGGGAAGCACAGGACGGCATCCGTCGAGGGCATCAGTTCCGGCCTCGCGGATACACGCACCGATATGACCGGGGAACTCGCAGCCGTGGAAGAACTGTTGACGGGGGCGCGGACGCGCCGCCAGGTGGCCCGCGCCTACCGGCGGATCCGGGCGGGGGACGGGCCGGGCCGGGACGGTCCGTACGCGCGCGGCGCGGCGGCCGGCTACCGGTGGGCGCTGGGCGCGCCCGGCGGGGCGCCCGTCACCGGCGCCACCCTTCGGGGCGGTGTGGACATGGAGACGCTGATGGCCGAGGTGGACGCGGCCGTGGTGCAGCTCGACGACCCGGCGCAGCCGCCCGGCGCGACCCGGTACGTCCAGGGCGTGCACGACGCCCTGGCCTGGATCTGCGGTATCAGCGACGACTGCCCCTGACCGGCCGCGCCCCTGGGACCGGCCCGGCCGTCACGGCACCAGGGCCCGGCCGTCACGGCATCGGGGCGGCCTGTCCCTTCCCGTCGAGCAGGTCCCCGTACCCCGCCCCCGTCCAGACGTGGCGGCGGTACTGGTCCGGTGTGACGAGCCCCTGCCAGGGGGTGCCCGAGGGGTGGAACACTCCCCCGCAGGGGAAGCAGTACCGCGCGTCGCCGGTGAGTTCGGCGGCCCGGTCCCTTCCGGCGCGTACCCGCCGGGCGTCCCGGTTCTCGCTGCGGAGGAAGAAGATCAGCCCCACCACCATCAGCGCCGCGACGATGCCGCCGATGACCTCGGACCTGGGCAGGCCCCACTTGTCGGCGAAGTGGTCCGCGGCGAAGCCGGCCAGCCCGGCCAGGACCAGTCCCTCCGCGAAGTGCGCGCAGCCGTCGACGACGGCGTCGTGGTCGGGTGCCGGAGCGAGCTTGTTCGGCAGCCCCACGCGGTAGCCCCGCTTGTCGGTGCGCGCTTCCGCCACCGGCGCGTTGTCCGTCGTCGCGCAGTGCGGGCAGGGCACGGCGCCGTCGCCTTCCTCATGGGTCATGCGTCCATGGTGGCGGTGTCTGATGTGTCCCCGTCACCCGGGTCCCGGATGCGGGGCTCGGATGCGGGGCTCGGATCCGGGGCCCGGATCCGGCGGCCGGCGGCACCGGTCAGGCCGGCACCAGTGTGGTCACCAGGACGTCGCGGACGGCGGGGCGGCCGGGGTCGAGGGGGCGGACGGGTGAGACCTCGTGGAGGGTGGCCCGGTCGTCGCCCACGAGCAGGGTGCCCGGCTGGGTGAGGGTGACGGCCAGCAGCGGGTCGCCGTCCGGGGTGTACACCGTGCTCTCGCCGCCGGTGGCGTTGTGCCGGGCGACGGCGAGGGAGGAGACGAGCGTGACGCCGTCGCGGTGGCGGCCCTCGGGGGTGGGCTGCCCGTCGCCGTCGGCCGTCGCGAGGACGCGGAAGGGGTGGACGTTGGCCGTCCACTCGGGGGTGGGGTCCAGGGCGGTGGCCAGGCGGCCGAGCAGCCGGAGCAGGCCGTGCAGGACGGGGTCGGCGGCGAAGTCCGGGGTCAGCGGCTCGAAGTGGCGGTCGACGTCGACGTAGAGGGGGTTGCTGCGGTCGGGCTGCGCGAACGCGGTGTGGTCGAGCGGCCGGACCGCGCCGGTCGCCGGGGTCACGGCGAACCGGCCGTAGCGGCGCAGCCGTCGGGTGCCGCGGGCGGCGGCGTAGGGGTCGGCGGCCAGCCGGTCCCAGTGGGAGGCGAACGCAGGCCACCGTCCGCCGTCGACGTGGGCGCGGACGTCGGGGGCGGTGAGCAGGTGCACGCCCTCGGCGGCCAGGGCCTGCCGGGCGGTCGCCACCGGATCGTGAGCGGGTGCCGGGCCGCCGGGCCGGGCGGTCTCGTCGGTCGCGTGGTCCACGGATGTCGCCTCCCTCGGCCGCTTCAGGGAGGAACCGCCCGTGCGGCACGGACGGTTCCCCGGCGGCAGCGGTGTGCCGCCGATCGGTCTCGGACCTCAGTCGCGGTCCTCGTAGCGGGCCAGTGCGAGGCCGAGGGTGAAGAACGTCGGCGCCCATTCGCCGACGAAGATGCCCCAGCGGTCGGCCCGGGCCGTGCCGGCGCTCTCCGCCTTCAGCGATCCGGCCCAGGCCACCACCGTCAGGGCGATGGAGCCGAAGGCCATGCAGTAGGCGTGCTCGCTCCGCAGACCGGCTTCGTGCAGTTTCTGGACGATCATGCTCCTTCACCCTTTCGTCGAGGGACGTCGAGTCGTCGGGATGTCGAGATCGTCGTTCCAGCGTGCACGCCCGCTCACCGGGCCGCATCTCGGGCCGGACGGGGCACCCGGGTACAGGCGGCAGAGGCTGCCGATAACAGCTCTTATTGCACGTTTCCTGAACAATACGGCAGGAACCCCGCGTGAAAATTAAATCAAACTTACGCAGTTCTTTACACTGCCACGATCTTTACTTGTATAGGGTTTTCGTGTCGGAAGGCCGGTACGGCGTATTCAAGGGGGGATTGTGCGCTTTCTGCATCCCGAGCGGGCGACACTGGAGGAGTTACTGCCGGGGCTGGACGCCCGGTTGGCGAAGCACTCGCTGGAGGAGCTGGAGAAACCCGGGGGCGAGGCCCTGCGCCTCTTCCGGGAGGCCGGCGGGCCCGCCCTGATCGTCTCCGCGTCGAACGCCGGGAAGGGCGCGTCCTGCCGGCAGGCGGTGCACGTGCAGCGGGCCGTCGGCTCGCGGTCGCCCTCACTGGCCGTCGCCACCACCATGCACCACTTCTCGGTGGCCGGACTCAAGGCCAGCGCCGCCGCCTCGGGCGGCAACGAGTGGATGCTCCTGGAGGCCATCGCCGCCAACAACCTGCTGGTCGCCTCCGGCTTCGCCGAGGGCCACTCGGGCCGCGGCATCCTGGAGCCCACCATGGAGGCCCGCCGGGACGGCGACCGCTACCTGCTCACCGGCCGCAAGCGCCCGTGCAGCCTGGCGCACTCCATGGACCTGTTCACCGCGTCCGTGACGCTCCTCGACGAGAAGGGCGAGCCGGAGGGCGCGGCCGTCGCCCTGCTCCCCAAGGACTCCCCCGGCCTGAGTGTGCGCCCGTTCTGGCGCACACCGGTTCTGGCCGGCGCCGAGAGCGACGAGGTCGTCCTCGACGGCGTCGAGGTCACCGAGGACCTGATGGTCCGCATGGCCACGGCGGGCGACCAGGGTCTTGACGAGCTCCAGAAGGTCGGGTTCGTCTGGTTCGAACTGCTCATGTCCGCGTCCTACCTGGGTGCCGCCAGCGCCCTGGCCGAGCGGCTGCTGGACCGGCCGCGGATCGCCGACGACCCGCTGTCCCGCGTCCTGGTCTCCCTGGAGGCCGCCGCCGCGGCCCTGGAGGGTGCGGCGGGCGCCCTCGACGGCGACCTCGCCGGCGCCGCCCTGGACACCGTCTTCGCCCGCACCCTCGCCTGCCGCTACGCCGTGCAGGAGACCGTCCGCACGGTCGCCGCGCAGTGCGCGGAGCTGCTCGGCGGCATGGAGTTCATCGACTCCGGCGACGTGGCCCTCCTGCTGGCCTCGTGTTCCGGCCTCTCGCTGCACCCCCCGTCCCGGGCGCGCACCGCCGGGCCGCTCTGCGACTACTACCGCGGCGCGCCGCTCAACGTCACCTGACGTCCCGACGTCGTCCGACGTCCCCCGGCGTCCCCGACGCCGCGCCCCTCCCCGTGCGCGAGGTTCCCCGGCAACGGCGCCGCGGTGCCGCACGGGCGGGGCGCTCCCGGCCCACCGGGCCGGCCCGGCCCCCGCACCCCTACGCGCGCCGCCCTCCGGCGGCCCGGCGTGCGGCAGCGGCCGTCTGATCATCACCGTGTCATCGGAAGAGGCAAGCGGGTAATCGGTATGCCGAAGAACGTTCTTCTCACCGGCGCCTCCGGAGTCATCGGAAGCGCCCTGCTCGGACAGCTCTCCCACCACCACGTGACCTGCCTGACCCACCGCCGGCCCGTACGCGGCACGGCGGCCGGGCACCCCGTCGTCTCCGTCCGGGGCGACACCAGCCGCCCGGACTTCGGGCTGGCCCCCGACGCGTACCACGCGCTGGCCGAGAACACCGACGTCGTCGTGCACTGCGCCGGCAACACCTCGTTCGACGTGGCGTCGGAGACCTCGCACCGCGTCAACGCGGACGGCGCCCGGAACATGGTCCGCTTCGCCCGGCGGAGCGGCGCCGTGCTGCACCACGTCAGCACGGCGTTCGTCGTCCGGCGGACGCGGGAGCGGGAGGTGGCCGGCGAGTCGGCCACCACCGCCGGGCACTACCTGGACTCCAAGCGGGCGGCCGAGGAGGCGCTCGCCGAGGAGGGGCACACCGGTACGGTGCTGCGGCCCGGCATCGTCATCGGCCACTCCGTCACCGGACGGATCAGCGCGCTCCAGGGCCTGCACAGCATCATGCTGGCCACGCTGCAGAACACCCTGCCCATGGCCCCCGTCCTGCCCGACCACCGCATCGACTTCCTGCCCGTCGACGTGGTGGCCCGCGCGATCCGGTCGGTCGTCGACCACGGCGTCGACACGGGCGAGCACTGGCTCACCGCGGGCGACGCCGCGCTCCCCGCCCAGCGGCTGATCGACCTGATCCTGGAGGTGGCGCGGGAGCACGGCCTGGAGCCGCCGCGCCCCCGGCTGGTGGAGCCGGACGTCATCGACCGGCTCATCCGCCCGGTGTTCCTCGGGCAGCTGCCCGAGCGGGACCGCGGGCGGTTCGAGACGATGCTCGGGCTGACCGAGCTCTTCGACACCGCCGAGTGCTTCCCGTCCACCCTCGGCACGCTGCCCGGCATCGCACAGCCCACGTCGGAGGAGCTCGCCGACGCCTGCCGCGCCTCGGTGGCGTACCTGATCCGCATCCGCCGCCTCGACCGGCGCGGGGCCGCCGCGTGACCGCCGTCCCGGACCGGTCCGCGGTCCACGACGTGTACCGGCGCCACCTGTCGGCGGGCCGGGCCCGGCTCTCGTCGATGCTCGGCGGGGCGCTGGAGCTCGGCGGCGACGGCTGCTGGGTGTACGACGACGCGGGCACCCGCTACCTGGACTGCGGCGGCTACGGCGTCTTCCTGCTCGGCCACCGGCACCCTGAGGTCGTCGCGGCCGTCCACGCCCAGCTGGACCGGCACCCGATGGCCACCCGGCTGCTGCTGGAGCCGGTGGCGGCGGCCGCGGCCGGCGAGCTGGCGTCGGTCGCGCCGCCCGGCCTGACCCGGGTGCACTTCGCCAACTCCGGCGCGGAGGCGACCGAGACGGCGCTGAAGCTGGCCCGCGCGGCCGGCTGCGGCGCGCTGGTCTCCGCCCACCAGGGGTTCCACGGCAAGACCAGCGGCGCCCTGGCGCTGACCGCCCGGCCGCTGTACCAGGAGCCGTTCCGTCCGCTGCTGCCCGGCGTCCACCACGTGACGTACGGGGACGCCGCCGCGCTGGACGCGCTGCTGGCGGAACTCCCCGAGCGGGCCTGCGTGTTCCTGGAGCCGGTGCAGGGCGAAGCCGGCGTGGTGCTCCCGGAGCCCGGCTACCTGGCCCGGGTCGCGGAGGTCTGCCGCGCCCGCGGCGCGCTGCTGGCGGTGGACGAGATCCAGACCGGCATGGGCCGGCTCGGCACCTGGTGGGGGGCGGACCGGGACGGCGTCTCGCCCGACCTGATGCTCGTCGGCAAGGGGCTGAGCGGCGGCGTGGTCCCGGTGGCGGCGGTCCTGGCCACGGACGAGGTCTACCGGCCGTTCAGCGCCGACCCGTTCCTGCACAGCTCGACGTTCGCCGCGTCCCCGCTGGCCATGGCCGCGGCCGAGGCGGCGGTCCGGGTCACCCGCGACGAGGACGTGGTCGCGCGGACGGCCGCGACCGGCGGCCTCCTGCTGGCGGCCGTGCGGGAGGCGCTGGAGCCGTACCGCGACGGGGTGGTGGCGGACGTCCGCGGCACGGGCCTGCTGATCGGCGTGGAGTTCGCGACCGAGGCCGCCGCCGGGGAGTTCACCCTGCACATGCTGGAACAGCACATCCTCGTCAACCACTCGCTCAACTCCGGCCGGGTGATCCGGCTGACCCCCTCGTACCTGCTCACCGAGTCCGACGTGGCGCGGATCGCCGCCGTCTGCGGCGAGGCGGCCGCGCACGTGGCGGCCCGGCTCGTCCCGGCTCACCCCGTACCCTCCCCGCTGAACGGAGCACAGGCATGAACAACGTCAGGGTTGCCGCGCTGGTCGTGGGCATGGACGCGGACCAGGTCTTCGACCGCGTCAGCGACTTCGCCTCGTACCGCGACTACACGCCGGCCGTCCAGGACATCAAGGTCGACCGGACGGACGGCAGCACCTGCTCGTCCACCTGGTGGGTGCACTTCCGCGAGGGCGTCATCCGCTGGAGCGAGGTGGACACGATCGACCGGGAGCGGCTGCGGATCGACTTCGAGCAGACGGAGGGCGACTTCGCCCACTTCTCCGGCTCCTGGGAGGTCCGGTCGGTGGAGGAGGGGACGGAGCTGCTCTTCGACTCCGTCTTCGACCTCGGCATGCCGAGCCTGGCCGCCATCCTGGACCCGGTCGCCGTCAACGCGCTGACCGAGAGCATCCGGGAGATCGTCACCGGGCTGATGGGCGGCGCGGTCACCTTCCGGCCCTCCCCGGCGGGGGTCGCCGGCTGAACCGGCGGTGCCACGGCGGCCGGTGTCCCCTCCGCGGGGGCACCGGCCGTTCGCGTTCACCCGCGCGTCCGCCGTCTCGCGTCAGCCCGCGGACCGCAGCCGGGGGCGCGCCGCCGGGTCCGCCGCCACGACGGCGGGCTCGCCCAGCCGGAAACCGACGCCCCGGACGGTGGCCAGCACCGACGGGTCGCCGAGCTTCCGGCGCAACGCGCTGACGTGCACGTCCACCGTGCGTTCGGAGCCGTACCAGTTGTCGCCCCACAGCCGGGCGATGATCTCCTCCCGGGTGCAGACCGAGCCGCGCGCCTCGTGGAGGAAGCGGAGCAGGTCGAACTCCTTGCGGGTGAGGCGCAGCGGGTCGCCGCGGAACGACGCCTGCCGGGCCCGCTCGTCGATCTGGAGGAGGCCGGTGGCGCCGGTGGCGGAGGCCGGTTCCGCCGCGGGTACGGGGTCGGGCCGCTGCCCGCGGCAGCCGGCGCAGCCGGCGCGGGTGGCCTTCTGGGCCCGGGCGGTGAGCTCCCAGAAGCGGTAGGGCTTGGCCATGTGGTCGTCGGCGCCGCAGCGCAGGAAGGTCACGCAGCTCAGCTCGTCCGGCGCGCAGTCCAGGACGACGACGGGCGCGCCGTGCAGTCGGCGCAGCCGTCCGCAGCGCAGGTAGGCCTCCTCGCAGGTGCGGGTGACGTCCATCAGGACGACGTCCACGTCGCGGGGGCCGCGCTCGGCCTCGGCGGCGAACACCGTCTGGACGGCGTGGCCCGCGTACTCCAGTTCGCGGGCCAGGGCGTTGGTGGCGTCGATGGTGTCCTGGACGAGGAGGAACCGCATCAGTAACCCCGATCTTTCGGCGATCATGCCGGTAACCTGTGCCGTTCGTGCCGTGGTCACACCTGCGGAGCCGTGCCCACCGGGCCTGGTCGCCTCAGCCGCGGCCGGCCGGCCGGCCCGCGGCGGCCCCGTCCCGCGCGGTGGGCTCCGGGGCGGCGGGCGGCTCGTCGGGGCCGTCGTCGGCCTCGCTCAGGCCGATCCGGTCGTGGAGCCGGCGGAGCGGTCCTGGCGCCCACCAGTTGACGCGGCCGGCGAGCCGCATGAACGCCGGGACGAGCACGGCCCGGACGAGCGTCGCGTCCATGACGACGGCGAGCGCGAGGCCGACGCCGAGGAGCTTGAGCAGCGTCACCCCGGAGATCGCGAAGACGACGAGCACCACGGCGATGATGACGGCGGCGGCGGTGATGATGCCGCCGGTGCGCTGGAGGCCGTGGGCCACGGACTCGGTGTTGTCGCCGGTGCGCAGGTAGCGCTCGCGGATGCGGGAGAGCAGGAACACCTCGTAGTCCATGGACAGTCCGAAGGCCACGCAGAAGGTGAGGATGGGGATCGCCGCGTCGAGGGTCCCGGTGTGCGGCGGGCTGCCGACGAGGAACGCCAGGTGGCCGTCCTGGAAGACGAAGACCATGGCGCCGAAGGTGGCCGTGAGGCTGAGGGCGTTGAGGGCCAGGGCCTTGACGGGCATCAGCAGGCTGCCGGTGAACAGGAAGAGGAGGACGAGGGACGAGCCGACGACGATGCCCACGGCGGCGGGGGTGGCCCGCCCGATCGCGGCGCTGCTGTCCTTGACGTCCGCCGCGCGCCCGCCGACCGACACCCTGATGTCGCCGTCCCCGGCGGGCGGTTCGACCGCGCGGAGCCGTCCGACGAGCCGGCCGGCCTCCTTGGAGTCCTGGTCGGCCGTGGAGACGGCGGTGAGCAGCGTCGTCCGGTCGTCGACCAGGGCGGCGGACGCGGGACCGGGTCCGCGGACGCGGCGCCCGTCGGCGTAGTCGCCGGTCGGGGCGGTCACGGACCGGACGCCGGGGGTACGGGAGAGGTCGAGGGCGTAGCGGTCGACGGCGGTCGTGGCGGCGCGTCCCGCGCCCTCGACGACGATGGGGACGCCGCGGGTCACGCTCGGGTCGAAGTCGTGGCGCAGCCGGTCGGTGGCGCGGTGCACCTGGGCGGAGGCGGGGAGCGAGCGGTCGTCGAAGAGGCCGGCGGTGGCGCCGGCGAACGGCGAGGCGAGGACGGCCAGGAGGACGACGACCCCGCCGCCGTACAGCAGGGGGCGGCGCATCACGGCGTGGGCGAGCCGGTACCAGCGGCCTTCGGAGGCGGTGGCGGGCCCTGTCGCCGTGCCGGCGCCGTCCGGGGCCGGGCGGCGCCAGCGGGCGAACACGTCGAACCGGTTGACGCGCGGGCCGAGGACGGCCAGCAGGGCGGGCAGGACGAGCGTCGCGCCGGCGGCGGCCGAGAGGACGACGACGATGCCGCCGTAGGCGAAGGAGCGCAGGAAGAACTGGGGGAAGACCAGCAGGGCCATCAGGGACAGGGCGACGGTCAGCGCGGAGAAGGCGACCGTGCGGCCGGCGCTGCGCATGGTCCGGCGGAGCGCCTCCTCCACGGTGGTGCCGCTGCGGAGTTCCTCGCGGAAGCGGGCCAGGACGAACAGGCTGTAGTCGATGGCGAGGCCCAGGCCGAGGGCCGTGGTGAGGTTCATCGAGTAGACGGACACGGACACGGCGCCGGCGAGGGCGTTGAGGACGGCCCGGGTGACGACAATCGACAGCAGGGCGATCACCAGCGGCAGGGCGGCGGCCACCGCGCTGCCGAACACCAGCAGCAGGAGCAGCAGGGTGACGGGGGCGGCGATGAGCTCGGCGAGGAGCAGGTCGCGTTCGGTGCGGTCGCCGACCTCCGCCTGCACCTGGGCGGATCCGGCGGCGTGCAGGGTCAGCCCTGCGGCGTGTTCCTCGAGCTCCGGCAGCAGGCGCTTCGCGGTCTTGGCCCGGTCGTTCTCGTTGCCGCGCAGGGAGAGGGTGAGGAGGCCGGTGCGGCCGTCCGCGGACCGCATCGCGGCGGGTTCGCCGGCGGTCCAGTACGAGGTGACGGCTCGTACGTCGCGGTCTCCGGCGGCCCGTTCGCCCAGTTCCCGCGCGGCCGCTCGGGTGGCCGGCGTCCTGACGTCGCCGGGGCCGGTGAGCAGCAGCACCATGTCGTCGTCCGCGGCGGGGAAGCGCTCGGAGAGCAGCCGTTCGGCCCGCGTGGACTCGGCTCCCGGGTCGGCGAAGCCGCCGTGCTTCATGCGGTCTTCGACGCCCAGGCCGCCGAGGGCGGCGAGGATCATCACCACTGTGGTCACCCACAGCACGGTGGTGCGCCGCCGGTGGAGCAGGGCGCGGACGCGGTCGGCCATGGGGTGCCTTTCGACGAGCGGGAGCCGGGGAGGGTGCGGTGCCGGGAGCCGGAAGGGCCCCGGGCGGCCGGCGGCGGG
>NZ_JAIQLH010000293.1 GCF_020037025.1 Streptomyces huiliensis
ATGGGGTGCCTTTCGACGAGCGGGAGCCGGGGAGGGTGCGGTGCCGGGAGCCGGAAGGGCCCCGGGCGGCCGGCGGCGGGGGTGGGCCGGCCGGGCCGGGGCCCGCGCCCGGCCCTGGAGCCGGGCGGATCGGGGGCATCCGCGTCGAGTCTGGCGCTTCGTCACGGTCCGGGCTTGTACGGAGCCGCTGTCTTCGGCGGCGGGGTACTTCCTCTGCGGCGGGGCACTTCCTAGGCGGCGGGGTACTGCGGCGCGTCCGTAGACTGGCGGCTTCGGGCCTGGTCACCCGCCGAGCGGCGGGGATGCGTGGGGCGGGGGTTACGCCTGGGTTCAGATCCCGAGGATGCGGCCGAGGACGCGGCCGGGGACGGCGGAGGGACGGCGGAGTGCAGGGGTCGGCGGCGGGGGCGGACGGACGGCCGTGGGACGGCGCGGTGCTGCTGGAACCGGGGTGGCTGGTGTATCTGGGGTGGTTCGCCACCGCGCCCGCCCATCTCCACAGCGCGTGGCAGCTGTTGCTGGCGGCCGAGGGCGAGGTGACGCTGCGGACGCCGGAGGGCGTGGCGCGGACGCTGACGGCGGCGGTGATCCCGGCCCGCGCCCCGCACGTCACGGTCGCGCGCCGGGCCCGCGGGGTGATGCTGTGGCTCGACGCCAGGAGCGCGGCGGCGCAGGCGCTGGACGCCCGGTTCGCCGGGCCGCCGGCGGGCCGGGATCCGGCGGACCGCGTGTCGGTCGCCGCCTGGGCGGAGGCGGGCGGGGCGTTCGCGGGCCCGGCGGGTGACCTGGTCCGGGGCCTGTCCCCGGCGACGGCGAGCCGCCGCGAACTCACCGACGCGCTCCGCCCGTTGCTGACGGCGGTCAGCGACCTGCCCGGCGAGGCCGTGGCGCCCCGCCCCCGGCATCCCGCGCTGACCGACGCCCTGGCGCTGCTGCCCCGGCTGGCCGGCGGGCCGGTCACCCTGGGGCAGCTGGCGGCGGAGGTCGGCCTGTCCGCGAGCCGGCTGGGCCGGCTGTTCACCGACGAGCTCGGCCTGTCCTTCACCGACTGCCGTCGCTGGGCCCGGCTGCGGCGGGCCATGGAGGAGGTCCGGCACGGCGCCTCCCTCACCCGCGCGGCGTCGGCGGCGGGCTTCACGGACTCCGCCCATCTCACCCGGGTCACCCGGGAGATGTTCGGCCTGTCGCCGTCGTTCCTGGCCACGTCGGTGCGGTGGCTGTGAGCCCGCCGCCGGCCGGGCGTTGTCAGACCCTCGTGGTGTGATGGTTCCGGCGGCGCGACCGGCCGCCCACCGGGGAGGGGAGACGGGCATGAACGGGTTCACGGGGTACGGAGCACGTGGGGACGGAAGCGGGCGGGGGACGCCCGGTCCCGGGCCGTCCCCGGTCGTACGGATCGAGCCCTCCCCGGTCGTACGGATCGAGCCCTGGACGGACGGGCCCGTCGGCCTGGATCTGCTGCGCCGGTGCAACGCCCCGGAGATGACGGCCCACTTGGGAGGCCCGGAGAGCGAGGAGCGGCTCGTCGACCGGCACCGCAGGTACACGGCGCTGTCGGCCGGGGGCCCGGGCCGCATGTTCCGTGTCGTCCTGCCCGACGGCACGCCCGTCGGCACCACGGGCTACTGGGAGTGCGCGTGGCGGGACGAGCCGGCGTACGAGGCCGGCTGGGGCATCCTCCCGGCCTACCAGGGCCGGGGCCTGGCCGCGGCGGCCGTCGCCGCGGTGATCGCGGAGGCGCGGACGGCGCCGCGGCACCGGTTCCTGTACGCGTTCCCGGCCGTGGCGAACGGCCCGTCCAACGCGGTCTGCCGGAAGGCCGGCTTCTCCCTGCTGGGCGAGGCCGACATCGAGTACCCGAAGGGCACGTTCAGGCGCGGCGGCGTCTGGCGCCTGGACCTCGCCGGGCCGCCGCCGGGCGGTCCCGGCGGTA
>NZ_JAIQLH010000294.1 GCF_020037025.1 Streptomyces huiliensis
CGGGGCGGGCTCGGGGGACGGCGCGGACGGCGGGGAGGGCGGGGGCGGTTCGCGCCGGCGGTGGCTCCTGCTCGGCGCGCTCGTCGGGGTGCTGGTGGGCGGCGTCGGGCTCGCCGTCGCGCTGGTCGCGAAGGACGACCGCGACCGGCCCGCACCGGACGGCACGCCGACGGCCGGCGCCTCCGCGGGCCCGTCGCGGGACGTGTTCCCCACGTCCCTGCCGAGCCGGTTCCCCACGTCCCTGCCGAGCCGGTTCCCCACGTCCCTGCCGAGCCGGTTCCCCACGAGCCTCCCGTCCCGGCTGCCCTCGGGCTTCCCGTCCCGGCTGCCCTCCGGGTTCCCGACGGAGCTGCCCACCGGCTTCCCGACCCGGATTCCGCGCCTGCCGACCGCGCTCCCGACGGCCCTGCCGCCCGGGTTGCCCGGCGGCGTGTCGGCGGTCGGGGCGCGGTGAGGCGACGTCCCTGGCCGGCGAGGTGACCACCTGTCGGGCGCCACCTGTCGGGCGCCCTGAAACACCCGGCGCCCGGCCGGCGCCCGGCGCTACTGTGAGCGCCGGTCCGGGACCGTCGCACCGTGCGCCGGTGGCCGGGCCGGGGGAGGGGCGGTTGATGAGGACGAGCGATACGGTCGAGGCGGGTGACGAGCGGGGGCGTCCGGTGAGCGGGCCGGACGACGAGGGGCGGTTCAGGGCCGGCGCGTGGGGGCTGATCCGCCGGGACGACGGGCGGGTGCTCCTGCTGCTCCACGCCCGCGCGGGCGTGTGGACGCTGCCCGGGGGCCGGGTGGAGCCGGGGGAGACGCCCAAGGAGGCCGCCGTGCGGGAGGTGCGGGAGGAGACCGGTCTGCGCGGCACGGCCGGCCGGCTGCTGCTCGTCCGGCACGCGCGGCCCGGCACCTGGTTCGGCCCGCTGCGGCGGACCGCCGACGCCCTGCACTTCGTCTTCGCCATGGACGTCCCCACCGACCGGTTCGCCGACTTCCGCCTGCAGGAGGAAGAGGCCCTGGACGCGTGCTGGTGGGCCCCCGGCGAGCCCGTGGACGGTACGGACGCGCCGCTTCCGGCGCTCGTCACGGCCGCGGTCGAGGCGGCGGCGGGGCGGCTGGAGGCGGCCGTGTACCTGGAGGACGAAGAGGTGAGGTGACCCCTGGGGGCGTCAGGGGTGCGGCTCCCGGAGCGTCACGAGTTCGGCCAGTTCGGCGTCGCTCAGTTCGGTCAGCGGGGCGACTCCGCCGTCCCCGGCCGTCAGGACGGCGTCCGCCAGCGCCTGCTTGCGGCGCAGCAGTTCGGCGATCCGGTCCTCGACCGTGCCTTCGGTGACCAGCCGGTGCACCCGTACGGTCCTGGTCTGGCCGATGCGGTGGGCGCGGTCGGTGGCCTGGTCCTCGACGGCGGGGTTCCACCAGCGGTCGAAGTGCACGACGTGCTCGGCGCGGGTGAGGGTCAGCCCGGTGCCCGCCGCGCGCAGCGACAGGAGGAGGACGGGCACCTCGCCGTTCTGGAAGCGCCGGACCAGCTCCTCCCGGGCGGCCACGGGAGTGCCGCCGTGCAGCAGGCGCGCGGGCACGCCGCGGTCGGCGAGGTGCCGTTCGAGCAGCCGGGCCATCCGTACGTACTGGGTGAAGACGAGCACGGCCGCGCCCTCGGCGAGGGCGGTGTCGAGCAGCCCGTCGAGCACGTCGATCTTGCCGGAGCGGCCCGCGAGGCGGGGCGCCGCGCCCGGGTCCTCCTTCAGGAACTGGGCCGGGTGGTTGCAGATCTGCTTCAGGCTCGTCAGGAGCCTGACGACCAGTCCGCGCCGCCGGGGGCCGTCGGCCTCGGTGATCTCGGCGAGCCGCTCGCGCACCACCGCCTCGTACAGACCGGCCTGTTCGGGCGTCAGCGGGGCGACGCGGTCGGCCTCCGCCTTGGGCGGGAGCTCGGGCGCGATGCCCGGGTCGGTCTTGCGGCGGCGCAGCAGGAACGGGCGGACGAGCGCGGCGAGGCGCCGGGCCGCGTCCGGGTCGGTGCCGGACTCGACGGCGCGGGCGTGGCGCCGGCGGAAGGCGTCCAGCGGGCCGAGGAGGCCGGGGGTCGTCCAGTCGAGGATGGCCCAGAGCTCGGTGAGGTCGTTCTCCACGGGGGTGCCGGTGAGCGCGACGCGCGCCTTTCCGCCGATGGCACGCAGGGCGCGGGCCGTGGCGGAGTGCGGGTTCTTGACGTGCTGGGCCTCGTCGGCGACCACCAGGCCCCACGCGGTGGCCTTCAGGTCGTCGGCGGCCCGGCGCATCGTGCCGTACGTGGTGAGGACGAACGCGTCGGGCGCCAGGGCGTCCAGGGAGCGGGACGTGCCGTGGAAGCGGCGGACGGGGACGCCGGGGGCGAAGCGTTCGATCTCCCGCTGCCAGGTGCCCAGGACGGAGGCGGGGCAGACGACGAGCGTCGGGCCCGCCGTCACGGTGCCGGCGCGGTGGTGCAGGTGCAGGTGCAGGGCGATGAGCGTGACGGTCTTGCCCAGACCCATGTCGTCGGCCAGGCAGCAGCCGAGGCCGAGCGAGGTCATGCGGTCGAGCCAGGCGAGGCCGTGGAGCTGGTGGTCGCGCAGGGTGGCGGCGAGCCCGGCGGGGTGGGGCGGCGGTTCCCGGCGGGCGGCGTCGGGGTCGGCGATGCGGTCCCGCAGGTCGGCCAGGGGGCCGACCGGGCTGACCTCCACCGTCTCGGCGGGGTCCTCCCCGGTGGCGGCCCGGCCGGTGAGGGCGATGCCCAGGGCCTCGACCGGGGTGACCGTGCGCGGGCGCCGGGCTTGGGCGCGGCGGACGGCCGCCGGGTCGACCAGCACCCACCGGTCCCGCAGCCGGACCACCGGGCGGCGGGCCTCGGCGAGCCGGTCGAGGTCGGCACGGCTCAGCTCGGCGCCGCCGAGGGAGTGGCGCCAGCGGAACTCCAGCAGGGCGTCGGCGGAGAACGCGGACGGCCCGGCCGGGCGCCGGTAGGGGTGCTGATCCGGGCGTCGGTTCGAGCGCTGATCCGGGCGTGCCGGCCCGTCGGCGTCCTCCGGCGGGCCGACGACGGCGTGCGCGGTGAGGGTGCGGGCGAGCTCGCGCGGCCAGTGGACCTCGACGCCGACGGCGTCCAGGGCCGTGGCGGCGGAGCTCAGCAGCTCGACGGTCTCGGCGTCGGACAGGTCGAGGGCGCCGGGGGCGGTAGCCGGCAGCAGCGGCTTCAGGGCGGGCCAGGCGCGGGCGGCGCGGCGGAGGGCGAGCCGGGCGCCGGCCCGGGCACCCGGGCCGAGGGGCGAGGCGCCGGCCCACAGGTCGGTGGCGTCGGCGACCAGCGCCGGGTCGGCGAGGTCGTGCACCTGGAGGACGGCCCGGAGGCGGGGGCCCGCGTCGTGGACGCCGGTCGCCGTCAGGCCGTGGGCCTCGACGCGGAGGGACAGCCGGACGGGCGTGGCGGGGGCTTCCGGTGCGGGCTCCTTCGCCGGTTCCTTCGGGGGCGGCGGGCTGAGGGCGGGCCGGTGCCGTGGAGCTGGGACGGCGGCGGCGGAGACGAGGGCGGGGGAGCGGGGCAGGCCGTCGGCGACGGCGCCGAGGAAGGAGCGGAGCAGCGGCTCCGGTTCGGGCGCGGGCAGGAGGTCCGCTGTCGCCCGCGCCGCCGCCGCGCGGGCGGCGGGCGGCATGGCGGCGGCCAGCTCGCGGACGCGCCGGAGGTCTTCGGGGGCGAGAGGCGTCGTGACACCCGTCTCCGGGAACAGCCTTCCGCGCGCGGCCAGTTGGAGGGCGAGCACGGCTGCGGCGCCCCAGAAGGCGGTGACCTCGTCGGTCCCGGCCGCGCGGGCGCGGGTGAGCGCGGGCAGGGCGTCGCGTACGGGCAGGACCAGGGCGCTCACGGTGGTCGGAGCGGGGTCCGCGCCGCCCGGGACGGCCACCGTCAGCTCTTCCACGGGCCCGCGTGCCCCGGGGGCCATGCCGTCGTCCGGTCGCCAGAAGGCCACACGGCCCGCGCGGGGCGGCGCGGCCGGGAGGAAGGCGGCGGAGCAGCGGGCGAGCAGGGTGGCCTCGGCGGAGGTCACGGCGGTGGGCGGAGGCACGGAGCGGCGGGTTCCTCGGAGCTGGTCGGTCGGCCCGGCACGGATGCGGCCGGGGGCCGCCGAGGGTACAGGGCGGCGGGCCGGAACCGTCCGCGAGGCGGGTCGTGCCGGGGATCCGGGGGCACACTGGACGGGGGAACCGGGTGCGGACGCCGGGCGTTGTCCGGGCGTGGCGACCGGTCGGAGCAGTCGGATCGGTCGGATCGGTCGGATCGCTCGGACCGGTCGGACCGGTCGGATCGGTCGGACCGGTCGGGTCGGATCTGTCGGATCGCGAGGAGGCACGGACATGAGCGGTAGGGCGAAGGTCGCCGTCGGCGGTGTGGCGGTGGGAGCGCTCCTCCTGCTGGTGCTGCCCTTCTGGCTGGCGGTGCTGGTGATGGTGGGCGTGCCCGTCGGCGCGTACCTCCTGCTCGACCCCGCGCAGCGCAAGCGGCTGCGCCGGGTGTCGCGGAAGGAGCTGGGGCGCTAGCGCCGGTGCGGCGACCGCGGCGCCGGTGCGTTGACCGCGCCGGAGGCCGGCGCCGTCAGTCCGGCTGACGGCGGCGCACATCGCTGTCCTCGCGCAGCCGGTCGGTGTGCCGGGTGACGGCGTCCACGCGCGCGGCGAGGTCCGGGTGGCCGTCGCGCAGGTGCGGGTGGGTGTCGGCCAGGGCGCCGACGAGGTGGGCCGCGTCGTCCTGGGCCAGGGCGTGGCTCAGCCGGCCGATGGGGGTGGCGGCCGCCGCGGGAAGTCCGGGGAGCGAGGTGATCTGCCCGGCGAGCCGCCGCAGGTCGGCCGCGTTGTCGCGGGCCCAGGCGGTGACGCTGCGCTCGGCGGCGCGGCGGTCGCGGGTGGCCTTGACGCGTTCCTCGCCGGTGGCGCCCGTGACGTCCGGACGGAGCCGCAGGTAGCGGCGCTCGGCCGCCTGGCGGCTGGTGACGCCGAGCGGGCGGGCGAGATCGGCCCAGCTGGCGCCCGCCTCGCGGGCCGCCTCGATCAAGCCGGGCTCCCATTCGGCGAGCTGGTGGCGCACTTCGCGCAGCAGGAGCAGCGTGGCCAGGGCCTGTTCCACGCGGGTCGGCCCGGCACTCGGATCGTCCCCGCGTTCGCTCCCGTCCTCCGGTGTCCCCGTCCCGGCGCCGCGCACGGCGCGGTCGATGGTGCCGAGGGCCGCGGCGGCGGCCAGGAGCGAGGCGGGGCCCGGCTGCGCGGGCGCCTCCGAGCGGTCGGCTGTGTCGGACACTGCGGCCTCCCTTCCGGATGTCACCCTTCTGACGACATCGCGGTTGTCATCGTTCGGATGACATGCTACAACGGAAGCAGGTGAAGCGCATTGGCGAGTGCCCGAACCAGTGGAGGTGTTTCCCGATGTTGATGCGCACCGACCCGTTCCGTGAGCTCGACCGGCTCACCCAGCAGCTCCTGGGGACGTCCGGTACCTGGTCGAGGCCGTCCCCGATGCCGATGGACGCCTACCGGGAGGGCGACGAGTACGTGATCGCCCTGGACCTGCCCGGCGTCTCCACGGACGCCATCGACATCGACGTCGAGCGCAACATGCTGACCGTCAAGGCCGAGCGGCGGCCCGCGGTGAAGGCGGACAGCGTGCAGATGGAGCTGTCCGAGCGGCCGCTGGGCGTCTTCTCCCGCCAGCTGATGCTCGCCGACACCCTCGACACCGAGCGCATCAAGGCCGACTACGAGGCGGGTGTGCTGACCCTGCGCATCCCGATCGCCGAGCGCGCCAAGCCCCGCAAGATCACCATCACGGGCGGGGAGCAGCCCAAGCAGATCAGCGGCTGACCGGCGGCCGAACAGGAAGCCGAACCGGAAGCACCGCATACAGCGCGCGGCGGGCCGGGCCCGGCCCGCCCGCCGGGCGCGCACCCGAGGAGGCGGCGGTGACGCACATGAGGCACGACGCGTTCCTGGACGCGGTCCGGGAGCGAGGCGCGTACGCGTCGCGGCAGGAGGCGGACCGGGCGGCCCGGGTCGTCCTCGCGCTGCTCGGCGCGCACCTCGTGGGAGAGGAGCGGAACCGGCTGGCCGCGTGCCTGCCCGAGACCTACGCCCTGATCCTCCTCAACCCGCTGCCGGCCGCCGAACCGCTCGGCCCGGAGCGGTTCGTCCGCGCGGCGGCGGCCTGGATCGAGGGGGCGACCGAGGAGACGGCCCTGTGGGACACCGGCGCC
>NZ_JAIQLH010000295.1 GCF_020037025.1 Streptomyces huiliensis
GCGACCGAGGAGACGGCCCTGTGGGACACCGGCGCCGTGCTCAGCGTCGTCGCCGAGGCCGCCGGTGCCGAGCTGATGCGGCGCGTCCTGCTGCAGCTCCCGCCGGGCTACGACCTCCTCTTCGGCCGCCCCGAAGCGGCGTGACGCCCTGTCCGCCGCCCGCCCGGGCCGGCCCCGGAGCACCGACCGTGAACAGGCGTGAACAGGAAGGAATCGCAACGCATGACCTGGCAGGACCTCGTGCGGCGGATACGCGCCGCGGGCCGGTACCCCACCGACCGGGAGGCGGAGGACGTCCTGCGGGCCGTCCTGGCCGTCCTGGGCGGGCACGTCACCGGCGAGGAGCGCTGCGAACTCGCGGCGCTGCTGCCTCCCGAGGCCGGCGCCGTCCTGGCGGGCAGCATCCCGCTCACCCAGCCGCTGACCGCCCCCGGCTTCGTCGAGGCCGTCGCCGCCGCCCTGGACACCGCCCCGCCGTCGGCCCGCTGGGCCGTGGGCACCGTCCTCACCGAGCTCGCCGGGACGGCCGGGGAGGACCTCACCGGGCGGATCCTCTCCCAGCTGCCCCGGGGCTACGCCCTCCTCTTCGGCCGCGCCGAACTGGCGCCCGCGGCGTGAGCGGGTCGGGAGCCCGACGTCCCGCGCGCTCCGGCGTCCGCCCGCGTCATCCCCGCGGACCGGGCGTGAATGCCGGAGCCAGGGCCGCGTCCATCAGCGTCCGGGGCCGCCCGGAGCCGTCGGCCGGCACTGCCCACAGGTCGGAGCCGTAGTCGCCGGGCAGCGAGTACACCAGGGTGTGCCCGTCCCGCCAGACGGCCTGATCGTCCACGTTGCGCCGTTCGGCCGTCGGCGTCTCCCGCAGGGTGCGCAGGTCGAGTACGTACAGCCGCCAGGGAGCGTCCGACGAGGCGCCCGCGACGCGCTTCTTGTAGGCGACCCGGGTGCCGTCGGGGGAGAGGGAGGGGCACTCGACGTTGGGACGCAGCGAACGCAGGGTCTTCGCGGCGCGGTCGCCGCGGGCCAGGTAGGTCCGGCCGCCGGTGGCGACCGTGGCGTAGAAGCGGTCGTCGTCGGCGAAGGTGACGCCCCAGACGTTGAGGTCGGCCGCCCGGTGCTCCTCCCCGTCGAGGAAGAACCGGTAGGACTCCAGGGTGCGGTCCAGGTCGCCCGTCCGGAGGTCCAGGACCGATGTGCGGGTCGAGAAGGAACTCCCGGCGTACGAGTCGCCGCTGACGAAGACCGTCCACGCCACGACGCGGCCGCCGGGCGCCACCCGGGCCCGGCTCGGGATGCCCGCCAGGGCGTACCGCCGCCGCTCCCGCAGCCGCTCGTCCAGGACGACCGCTCGGTAGCCGTCGCGGAGCGCCCCGCGCACCGCCTGGAGGCAGACGCCGGTGCCCGCGGCGGAGTGGAACCGCAGGCACCGCACACCCGAGGCGGTGCGCGGACCGGACGGGTCCGCCTCGGCCACCGAGGTGAGTTCGTCCCGGTGCGGGCCCCACGCCATGTTGCGGAAGACCGTGCGGCCCGGCGTGCCGAGGACCACGTCGCCGGAGCGCACCTCGGGGCCGCCGGCCTGGACGCGGTCCTTCTCCGCCGCGCGGTCCGCCGCGCGGAGGGTGGCCCCCAGGGCCACGCCGCCCAGGATGAGGACCGCGACGAGCAGGACGACGATCCGGTGCGCGCGTCTCAACGGACCGCCTCCCGCCCGGCGTCGGGAACGCCGTCGGGGCCGTCGCCGGGGCGGTTGCCGAGGCCGACGCCGGAGCGGCCGCCGGGGTCGTCGGTGTGCCCGCCGGGCCGCAGCAGGGCCACGCTCGCCAGCGCCGAGACGGCCAGCCCGACGGCCGCCAGGCCCAGCGCCGTACGGTCGCCCCACGCCGTCCAGGCCGCGCCGAACGCGATCGAGCAGACGAACCGGGCCCCCGCCTGGCCGGTCTGCACCACGGCGAGACCGCTGCCGCGCACCGCCTCGGGCACGGCGTCGGCCGTCGCCGCGGCCAGGACGCCGTCCGTGGCCGCGTAGAAGGACCCGTGCAGCGCGAGCACCACCCCGGCGAGCGCGGGGGAGTCCCCGAGGGGCGCGACGAGCAGTACGTACGCCCCCAGCAGGGCCAGGTGTCCGCAGAGGAAGCACAGCCGGCGGCCGAACCGGTCCGCCAGGATCCCCACCGGCACCGCGAGCAGCAGGAAGGCCGCCGCCGTCCCCAGCGGCAGCAGCGGGAACCACGACTCCGAGAGGTCCAGGCGGCGCTGTAGCGTCAGGTAGAGGAACGAGTCGCTCACCGTCGTCAGTCCCAACAGCGCGGCGCACACGGCCAGTCGGCGGATCGCCGACCGGCGCAGCAGCGCGCGGGCCGGAGCGCGCGGTGCCCGCCGCGCCGTGCGTCCGCGAGCCCGCTCCGGCGTACCGGAGCGCCCGGGGACGAACAGCAGCAGGACGAGCACCCCGAGGGCCGCCACGCACCCGCTCACCGTGAACACGGCGTCGTAACCGCCCGCCGCGACCCGCAGGATGAGGAACGCGGCCACCGGGCCGAGCAGCGCGCCGGCCGTGTCCATCGCCCGGTGCGCGCCGAACGCCCGCCCCCGCCCGGCCGGTTCGCAGGCCAGCGAGATCATGGCGTCGCGCGGTGCCGTGCGCAACCCCTTGCCCGTGCGGTCGGCGGCGAGGACCGCGCCGATCAGCGGCACGGTGTGCGCCAGGAGCAGCAGCGGCTTGCAGAGCGCCGACATGCCGTAGCCGGCGGCGGCCACGGCCTTGGGGCCCGCGCCGCGGTCGGCGAGCCCCCCGCCGAGGAGCCGGACGAGGGCGCTGACGCCGTTGTAGACGCCGTCCAGGAGGCCGAAGCCGAGCGGGGAGAGGCCCAGTCCGGCCACGAGGTAGAGCGGCAGGACGGCGGTGACCATCTCCGAGGAGACGTCCGTGATCAGGCTGACGGTCCCCAGCACGAGCACCGTGCCCGGGACCGCGGCGTACCGCCTGGATCCGGTGGTGGGCGCGGCGCTCGCGGGGGACGTGCGGCTGTCCGCGAGGTACACGGTCAGCTGTTCCAGACGCCGGTGATGTCCTTGCCGTGCGCCGCGTTCCCGGCGTGCGCGGTTCCGTACATGTCCTCGATCGTGCGCAGCACGTCGTAGTGGTTGTACGTGGTCGCGGACGTGGAACCGGCCTTGACCGGCTGGCCGTAGAGGACGGTCGGGATCCGGTTGCCGCTCAGCCGGTTGTCCTCGTCGAAGGTGACCAGCAGCAGGCTGTTGTGGGTCTTCGCCCAGTCCGCGTAGCCCTTGAGGTTCTTCTTGAGCCAGGTGTCACCGGTGGACACCGGGCAGTCGTGCATGTCGCTGCACATGTCGGGGACGACGAAGGACACGGTCGGCAGCTTGGCGTAGTCGGTGGGGAAGGCGCCGAAGGTGTGCGCGGTGCTGGTGGGCACGTTGCCGAAGCCGAACCAGGGGTTGTGCTTCTGCCGGTACCGGCCGCTCTTGCAGATGGTGGAACCCTCGGCGGGCAGCGACTCGTTGTAGCTGGCCCAGGTCCTGCCCTTGTCAGCCAGTCCGGTGGCCAGGTTGGGCGCGTCGCTGAACCCGACGTCCACGCAGCTGTCGTCGGTGACGTCCTGGGTGTCCCCGGAGAAGAGGGCGTAGTAGTTGGGCTGGCTGGGGTGGGTCTCGGCGTACGAGGCGGTGAGGCTGGCGCCGCCCGCCGCCAGGGAGTTGAGGTAGGGGGCGGAGGAGGAGCCCATGACCTGGTCGTAGGCGTGGTTCTCGAACACGACGACCACGACGTGGTCGGGGGTCGGGACCGCGGCCTTCGCGGGCGACGCGGACGAGGTGGCCGACCAGAGGCCGAGGGAGCCCGCGGTCAGTCCGAGGGCGGCGGCGAGGGTGCCGAGGTGACGTCTGTGGGGGTGTGAGGCGAGGGGCACGGGGGCCTCCGGGGGTGGGGGTGAGGGGGTGCCGGGGAGGGGCGGGTGCCGGAAGAGGGGGCTCGTCGGCAGCGTAGGGCTGAGGCGTGGCATGCACACGTCCATGCGGTGACGAGCCGGGGAACGCTCGCCGAGAGGGGGGTGGACGTGCGGCCCGGGTGTGACGGCCGTCGTCGGATGTCGTCGGGTGTCGCGGACCGCCGGGCGTCAGGCGGTGCGTCAGGCGGCCGGGAGGCCGAGCAGGCTCCGTGCCACGTGCTGCGGTGACGTGCCGCGTTCCCGCGCGAGCGCGACCAGGGCGCGGCAGGCCAGCTCGTTCACCCCGAAGCTGAGCGCCTCGGGGGAGACCCAGCGGGCGGCCTCGGCGCTCCGGTCGGGGTCGTTCTCGGCGCAGGCCGCGACGTAGACGGCCGCGGCCTCGAACAGGTTGTGCTGCCGCTCCGGCGGACGGGCCGGGGGAGCCCCGTCCTGCCCTGCCGGCCGGGAACGCCTGCGAAGCCTGTCGAACAACACGCGGATCACCTGCCCTCGTGAGCGGCTCTTCCTGCGGTTGTGCAAGTGTGCCCGGTTCACGGCCTGTTGAACCCGGGGGTGGCCGGGGAACGCCTCTCGCGGCCTCGCCGGCCGGTCCGCCGAGCAATAAGACGGGTGCGAGATATGTCGAATCGATCTATGCTCTGGCTTGGGGTCGCGCGGACGGTGGTCGCGGCACGGGAATCGGCAAAAGGGGCGGGGCATGACGATGCGGGAGACGGCGTTCACCTCCGGCGGGGCGCGGATCCGGTGGACGGAGGCGCGGGGCGGCGGCGCGCCGCTGGTCTACGTCCACGGGCTCGGCGCCGCCTCCGCCGTGTACCACGCCCACATCGCCGCGCACCCGGCCCTCCGCGGGCGGCGCTCCCTCTTCGTCGACCTGCCCGGCCACGGGACGAGCGACCGGCCCGCCGACTTCGGTTACACGCTGGAGGAGCACGCCGACGCGCTCGCGGCCGTCCTGGACGCGGCGGGGGCCGGTGGCGCCGACCTCGTCGCGCACAGCATGGGGGGAGCGGTCGCCGTCGTCCTCGCCCGTCGCCGGCCCGGCCTCGTCTCCCGCCTCGTCCTCGCCGAGGCCAACCTCGATCCGCATCCGCCCGCGACGGCGGGGAGCAGCGGCATCGCGGCCTACGGCGAGGAGGCGTTCGTGCGCGGCGGGGGCTTCGAGGAGACGCTGGAGCGGGTGGGAGGGGCGTGGGCGGCCACGATGCGCCTGGCCGACCCGACGGCGCTGCACCGCAGCGCCACCTGGCTCGTCCGCGGCACGCGGCCGACCGTGCGGCGGATGCTGACCGGTCTGCGGGTGCCGCGTACTTACCTTCAGGGCGAGCTGAGCGGTGAACTGGTGGGTCGGGAGGGGCTGGAGGAGGCCGGTGTGGTCGTCCGGATCATTCCGGGGGCCGGTCACGTGATGATGTTCGACAATCCGGACGCCTTCGCCGAGGCGGTCGCCGCAGCCGTCGGAGCCGTCGGAGCCGTCGGAGCCGTCGGAGCCGTCGGAGCCGTCGGAGTTGCCGGAGCTCTCGGAGCCTGAAGCGGCCGCTCGGAGGTGCTCGCGGGCGGCCGGTGAGCGGGGCTGCGCGTGGTTGCCGACCGCCGACGGGGTGAGCGAGGCTCGTGCACGACACTGCCGGGAACGCGGAGCGGGAGGCGGCGCATGGGGCTCGGCGAGGGGTTCGGTGAGAGGTTCGGCGAGGGGTTCGAGGCGATACTGGACGACCTGACGCGGCGGGCCGAGGGTGTGCGGCATGCCCTGGTGCTCTCCAACGACGGTCTGGTGACGGGCGCCAGCGAGGGGCTGACCAGGGAGGACGCCGAGCATCTGGCCGCGGTCGCCTCGGGGTTGCACAGCCTCGCCCAGGGCACCGGCCGGCAGTTCCGGGCGGGCCGGGTGCGGCAGACCATGATCGAGTTCGACGGCGGCGTGCTCTTCGTGACGGCCGCCGGGAGCGAGAGCTGCCTCTGTGTGCTGGGGGGCGAGGCGGCGGACATCGGGCACATCGCGTACGAGATGACCGTGCTGGCCGAGCGGGTGGCGGCGGAGACCGCCGGGCGGGCCGGGACCGGGGATGGGTGTGACGCCTGAGGCGTTGTCAGACCCCTCCTCTATATTCGTCACTGTCGGTAATCGGTGAGTGACGGGAGAGGGTCATGGCGGTTCGGTACGTCACCGGGAGTGTGACGGAGAGCGGCGTTCCCTTCGGGCGCGCGGCCCGGGAACTCGGCTTGAAGGCCGGCGAGTTGGACCTCGCCCTGCAAGTGGGTGAGGTGCGGGCGGTCGTCTCCGGGCCGGCGGGTCCACGGCGGGTCCGCGCGGAGGACATCGAGCGGCACCGGTCGGCCGAGGGCTTCCCCGACGCTCTCCGGGCCCGGCTGCGGACGGTCGGCACGGCGGAGGGCGCTGAGTTGGCGGGCGTCGCCACGGCGCGCTTCACACGGCTGGCCCGGGGTGGCCTCCTCGTCCCGGTGCGGTTCTGGATCAATCGCTACGGGGTGGTCGTCTGGCAGTATCTCGCGTCGGACGTCGCCGAGTTCGCCGAACGCCGCGCTCCTCTGCTGACCGGCAGGCTGCCGGCCGACGTGCGCGCGGTGACGGACGACGGCGGAGACCTGCGGGGTGCGCGCTGGCGCGGTCTGCGCGTCGGGCAACTGGAGGCCCAGGCCGGGGATCCCTGGCAACGCGCCGCGGCCGCCGCGGCCGTCCTCTCCCCGGACCAGCTGGTCCCCACCGTCCCGGACCCGGCCGAACGCGCCTGGATCGGCGCCCTCCGCCCGGCCCTCACCTCCGTACGGCCCACGGCACCGGCCGGCCGCGCGGCGGTGGAGGGCGTGGTGTTCGCCGACGGACCGGACGAAGTCGCGCATTATCAGGCGCGGGTGGCGGCCTCGGCCGCCGAGGCGCGGTCGGGCGGGGCGCCGGTCTGGCCGGAAGCCATGGCCGCCGGGGCGACGACGGCCGCCGGCCCGGGAGCCGGCGCCGCCGACGAGGGGGCCCGTCCGCTCGTGCCGGCACCGGGTGCACCCCGGAGCGCGGAGGGAGCGGACAGGAGGCCACCGCCCGCGCCACCGTCGGCGGGCGCACCGGACGCGGTCGCACGAGAACAAGCGGCCACGTCACGGGTGGGCGGCGGCGCAGCCTTGGACCCACGCCCGACCGGCAGCACGGGATGCGACGCGCCCGGCGTCGGGGACTCCGCCCGGCCGGCCGCCACCGGCGGCCTGCGCTCCGTGTGCCGTGCCCTCGACCGGCTGCTCGGCCGAGGCGGACGGCCTGGGACGCCGATCCGTCGGGAGCGCCCTGCCGGCAGGCGGCGCCGTGCCGGGGACCGGCACCCTGACGGGTGGCTGCGCGCGGC
>NZ_JAIQLH010000296.1 GCF_020037025.1 Streptomyces huiliensis
CTCGCGCCCGTCCGCGACCGCCCGCCGGTCGGCGGCGGCGCCGTCCTGGTCGGCGACCGCCTCGGAGGACGAGGGAGCGGACGCCGTGTCGGGCTCCGCGACGGCCGGCCCGGGCACCCGCGCCGTGGCGGGAGCGGGGGCGGAAGCGGAGCCGGGGCCGGAGCCGTCGGCGGGCGTCTTGGCCTGTCTGCGGGGGGCCGAGGACTGGAGCCCCACCCCTCCGGTGGTGCGGAACAGCTCGTCGGCGCCGGGCAGACTCACTCGGCGTGACACCGGGCGAGCACCTCCCTGGCGAGCTGGCGGTAGGCGGCGGCGCCCACGGAGTTGGAGGCGTACGTGGTGATGGGCTCGCCGGCGACGGTGGTCTCCGGGAAGCGGACGGTCCGTCCGATGACCGTGTGGTAGACGTGGTCGTCGAACGCCTCGACCACCCGCGCGAGCACCTCACGGCTGTGCACGGTCCGCGAGTCGTACATCGTCGCGAGGATCCCGTCGAGCTCCAGCTCGGGGTTGAGCCGCTCCTGCACCTTCTCGATGGTCTCGGTGAGCAGGGCGACGCCGCGCAGGGCGAAGAACTCGCACTCCAGCGGCACGATGACCTTGTGAGCCGCCGTCAGGGCGTTCACCGTCAGCAGACCCAGCGACGGCTGACAGTCGATCACGATGTAGTCGTAGTCGGCCATCAGCGGCTTGAGCGCGCGCTGGAGCGTGGACTCCCGGGCGACCTCGCTGACGAGCTGGACCTCGGCGGCGGACAGGTCGATGTTGCTGGGCAGCAGGTCCATGTTGGGCACCGCGGTCTTCAGCAGCACCTCGTCGGCCGACATCCCCCGCTCCATGAGCAGGTTGTAGACCGTCAGATCCAGCTCCATCGGGTTGACGCCCAGTCCGACGGAGAGCGCACCCTGCGGGTCGAAGTCGACGAGCAGCACCCGGCGGCCGTACTCGGCGAGCGCGGCGCCCAGATTGATGGTCGAGGTGGTCTTGCCGACCCCGCCCTTCTGGTTGCACATCGCGATGATCTTCGCCGGACCGTGGTCGGTCAGCGGGCCCGGGATGGGGAAGTACGGCAGCGGGCGGCCGGTGGGGCCGATGCGCTCGCGGCGCTGGCGGGCCGCGTCGGGGGCCAGGGTGGCCGCGTACTCCGGGTCCGGCTCGTACTCCGCGTCGGGATCGTAGAAGTGCCCGTCGGGCACCTCCTCGTAGTCGGCGAGACGGGCGGGATCACCGCCGCGGTCGCCGGCCATGGCGTTCACGTGTAGACCGTCCATGCTCGGGTTAGCTGTCGTCATGCTCTGGATGTCCTGCTGTGCTGCGAAGGTCTGGACAGCGACGGAGCCGACAGCGTGAAGCCCCACGGGACTCCGGCCCTGTGCAGGCATTCCTGGGTGACCACCCCCGGGAGCAAATGTCGACTCATTCACAAGTCGTCCTACCTCCTTGGTGACCAGGAAACATCTAGATAGGTCAGCGTGGCACCATGCCGACGGTCTGCGACTCTATGGCGTGTCGGCGGTCCGCAGCAACACAATCCGCCGGAGACGGCACGATGTGTCGGCAATCGAACACCCTTCTGTCAAGGGTGTTCGGGGTATCACCCGCAAGTTTTCCGAATGGCCGTCACCTCGGGAAAACCGGTCCGAAACCGGCACCAAACACGGCCGGCAGGGCCTTGTGGACAAGGCCCTGCCGGTGGTGATTCCCCTTGGGGACGGTTTGACGCCTCAGCCGAGCAGCGCGCTCAGTTCGACGTGCGCAAGGCCGTGCGCCTCGGCGACGGGGCCGTAAACGACCTGGCCCTCATGGACGTTGAGGCCCTTGGCGAGCGCGGCGTCCCGGCTCAGCGCCTCCTGCCAGCCGCGGTTGGCCAGCTCCACGATGTAGGGCAGCGTGGCGTTGGTCAGCGCGTAGGTGGAGGTGTTCGGCACCGCGCCCGGCATGTTGGCGACGCAGTAGAAGACGGAGTCGTGGACCGTGAAGGTCGGCTCCGCGTGGGTGGTCGGCTTCGAGTCCTCGAAGCACCCGCCCTGGTCGATCGCAATGTCGACAAGTACACTTCCGGGCTTCATCTTGGCGACGAGCTCGTTGGTGACCAGCTTCGGGGCCTTGGCGCCCGGGATCAGGACGGCACCGATGACGAGGTCGGCCTCGACGACGGCCTTCTCCAGCTCGTAGGCGTTGGAGACGATCGTCTGCACCTTGGTGCCGAAGACCTTGTCCGCCTCGCGCAGCTTGTTGACGTCCTTGTCGAGCAGGGTCACGTGGAAGCCCATGCCGACGGCGATCTGCGTGGCGTTCCAGCCGGAGACGCCACCGCCGATGACGACGGCCTTGCCGGCCGCCGTGCCCGGGACGCCGCCCGGCAGCACGCCGCGGCCGCCGGCCGAGCGCATCAGGTGGTAGGCGCCGACCTGCGGGGCCAGCCGGCCCGCGACCTCGGACATCGGGGCGAGCAGCGGCAGCGCGCGGTTGGCGAGCTCGACGGTCTCGTAGGCGATGGCCGTGGTGCCCGACTCCAGCAGCGCGTCCGTGCACTCACGGGAGGCGGCCAGGTGCAGGTAGGTGAAGAGGGTCTGCCCCTTGCGGAGGCGGTGGTACTCCTCGGCGATCGGCTCCTTGACCTTCAGGAGCAGGTCGGCGGTGGCCCAGACCTCGTCGGCGGAGTCCAGGATGGCCGCGCCGGCGCCGGTGTACTCGGCGTCGGTGATGGAGGAGCCCAGACCGGCCCCCTTCTCCACGAAGACCTGGTGGCCGTTGCGCACCAGCTCGTGCACACCGGCGGGGGTGATGGCCACGCGGAACTCGTTGTTCTTGACCTCGCGGGGGATGCCGACCTTCACGTCGATCACGGTCCTTGAATCAGGGGGTTTCAGGCTAATCCGGAAATGCCACGGCATACCAGAGCAGACCGCGTCGATCGCGGCGCAACCAGTCTAATGAAGGATGTCGAGCTGTCTAGCCTTGCAAAGCAACAAACTTTTCCGGAACTGCCATCGCTTTCGCAGGTTACCCGGCGTGTACCCATCAGCCACCCGGCCCAAGCCCCCCGAGGGCCCGTCCGCGCACCGGGCTACACGGGATCCGCACCCTCCGCCTCACCCGTCCCCACCGGCGCGGACGCCTCCGCGGGCACCACTGCGGCCTTCTCCGGGGACACCCGCAGCAGCCGCTCCGCCGTCCGCCGCTGCTCCTCGGCGCCGGCCGGGTCGGCCAGCCGGTCCAGGGCGTCCGCCAGCCGCAGCCGGACGGCGGCCTCCAGCCGCCCGTCGCCCGCCCGCCGGGCGCACTCCGCCGCCTCCAGCCCCGTCCGCACCGCCTCCTGCGGCCGACCCAGGTGCTCCTGTGCCGCGGCGGCCTCGCTCAGCGCCCGGGCGTGCCCCGGCAGGTCCCGCAGCCGGCGGCAGGCGGCGGCCGCGGCCCGCCAGGTGCGGAGCGCCTCGCCCCACTCCCCCGCCAGTGCGTGCACCGCGCCGAGCCGCCCGTACAGCCGTGCCTCGTCGGCGAGTTCGCCGCGGGTGAGCCGCAGCTCCAGGGCCCGCCGGTACCAGTCGGTGGCCCGGGCCCAGTCCTCCAGCTCCTGGTAGGAGGCGGCGACGGACTCCATGGAACGGCTCGTCGCGTACGGGTCGCCGCACGCGCGCGCGGCGGCCAGCGCCTCCCGGTAGCGGTCGAGCGCCATCCGGACACGGCCGGCTCCCGTGTCCAGGTCACCCAGGTTGAGCAGGGCGGCGGACTTCTCCAGCGCCATCTCCCGGCGATCGGCCACGTCCAGCACCAGCCGGTGCAGCCCGTACTGCTCGGGCCCGGCCTCGGCCGGCGGCAGATGGGCGGAGAGCGCCCGGGTCAGCGCGGAGACCAGGCGGCGGGCCAGCGTGTCCAGGCCGCCGTCCTCGACGGCCAGCCGGGCGGCGGCCAGCAGCGCGGGCAGCCGTGAGCGCAGCCACTCCTCCGCGACCCGCGCCGAGGGGAAGCGCAGCGGCCGGGGCAGCTCGGCCACCCGGCGGCGGACGGTCGGGTCGGTCAGCTCGGCGGCGGCCCGGCAGGAGTGCAGCTGCCGGACGACCCGTTCGAGCATCCGGGCCCGCGCCAGCTCCACCTCGGCGGGCCGGTCCTGCGTCTCCAGCAGCGCCCGCAGCAGCGGGGCCAGGCAGCCGGGCACCTGGTACTGCGGGGGCAGCTCCCCCGGCGCCCCCGGTACGCCGTCGACGGGCACCGGGCGCAGCAGGCCGCGGGCGACGAAGTCCTCCAGCGCGGCCTGGGCGGCGGAGACCGAGCAGCCGGCCAGCGCGGAGGCGGTGTGCGCGTCGGCGGGTCCGGCCGGGGCCAGCGCGAGCAGCCGCAGTATGCGGGCGTTCAGCGCGGGCAGCGCCTCGTAGGCGAGCCAGAGCGCGCGGGCGAGCGGGCGGCCCGTGGTGCCGTCGTGCCCTTCGGGGACGGGGAGTTCACGCAGCCGCCGGGCCGCGTCGGCGACGGACATCTTGGGGTGGGCGGCCAGCCAGCCGCCGACCAGCACCAGCGCGGCCGGCTGCCCGGCGCACTCCTCGACGACGGCACTGGCGGCCATCGGATCGCAGGTGATGCGGGTGGGGCCGGCGAACCACTCCAGCAGGTCGACGGCGGCGGCGGTCTCCAGTCCGCCGAGGGTGCACGGCCGCACGTCGGGGACGCCGGTCAGCGGGCCCCGGGCGACGGCGACGACCAGGCAGCCCGGCTCGTCGGGCAGCAGCGGCTCGACGGAGGCGGCCCCCGAGGCGTCGTCCAGGAGCAGCAGCACCCGGCGGCCGGCCAGGGCGCCCCGGAGCGCGGCGGTGAGCTCGTCCTCCTCGGCCCCGGCGGGCGCGGTGGCGGTGGCGCCGAGGTCGGCGAGGAGCGCGCGGGCGGTGCGGTCGGTGGGGACGGAGGTGCCGTCGGCGTCGGTGAGCCGCGCGCGGAGTACTCCGTCCGGGTAGTCCCGCTCCAGCCGCCGGGCCAGCTCCTCGGCGAGCGCGGTGCGCCCCGAACCGGGCCGTCCGGCGATCAGCAGGACCCGGCTCCGGGGCGGTTTTCGGCCGGAGAGGGTGTCCAGGCCGGTACGGGCGATGTCCGCCCGAAGCTCCTTCAATTCCCGGTCACGGCCGGTGAACAGGCCCGCGCCGGTGAGCGCGACGCCCGTCACGGGCGCGCCCGCCCGGCGCGGGCGCACGCCGGGGCCCACCCGCTCCGGGCGGACAGCCGCGAGGTTGTCGGTCTCCACGACCCGAGCGTAGTTGAAACGAGCGCACACCCGCGGACGCCGGGCCCCGACTCATACGACAATCGCCTTGTCGGCCGGAGACCGACTCGGCCCCGCCGCCCACTCCCCAGCCCGTCCGGCGTTTGAGGACAACCGCGCGGAGCGCGGTTTCGGGGGTCTGGGGGCTCACCCCCAGGAATCGGCGAAGGGGCGGGACCGGGGCCCCTACGCCTCGAACGGCCGAGCAGGCCAAGGAGCGTCAGCCGCCCGCAACGCGTCGATCCCATCCCCGGCCCGCGCAGCGGAAAGCGCGAGAACACCCACCGCAAGACACGTGTTGTGCAGCTCACCCGCAAGCACCCCACGCACCAAGTCGCCCAGCGGCACCCGAGCGAGCTGCATGTCAGCCTCCTCCTCGGAGACCTCGAACCGCTCCCCCTCCACCTCGGACAGATCCCGGGCAAGGAAGATCCGCAGCGCCTCGTCGCAGCCACCGGGCGAGGTGTAGACATCGGCCAGCACCCGCCAGTCCTCAGCCTTGACGTGCGCCTCCTCATAGAGCTCGCGGTGGGCGGCGTTCAGCGGGTTCTCACCCGGGACGTCCAGCAGCCCGGCCGGGATCTCCCAGAGCCGGTGCCGCACCGGGTGCCGGTACTGGTTGATGACCAGCACCCGGTCCTGCTCGTCGAGGGCGAGGACGGCGACGGAGCCGGGGTGCACCTGGTAGTCGCGGTTGACGCGGCTGCCGTCCGGCATCACCACCTCGTCCGTGCGCGCACTGGTCTTGGCGCCGGTGAACGGCGTCTCCGAGGCGGTGACCCGCCACTCCTCGGCCGTGTCCTTGATGCGCATCTACGTCCTCCAGAATTCCGTAAACACAAAAACCGGGGTGAGACCCTCCGCGAAGGAGGGGCTCACCCCGGTCAACCGTACAGATCAGCCCTGCTGACGCCGAACGGCGGCCTTCACCAGACCGGCGAACAGCGGGTGCGGCCGGGTCGGCCGGGAGCGCAGCTCGGGGTGGGCCTGGGTGGCGACGAGGTACGGGTGCACCTCGCGCGGGTACTCGACGTACTCGACGAGCTTGTTGTCCGGGGAGGTACCGGAGAAGACGATGCCCGCCTTCTTCTCCAGCTCCGCGCGGTACGCGTTGTTGACCTCGTACCGGTGGCGGTGGCGCTCCTCGACGTACGGCTGGTCGTCGTAGACCTCGCGGACGATGGAGCCCTCGGCGAGCTTGGCCGGGTACATGCCCAGGCGCATCGTTCCGCCCATGTCGCCCTCGCCGGCGACGATGTCCATCTGCTCGGCCATGGTGGAGATGACCGGGTGGGCGGTGGACGGGTCGAACTCGGTGGAGTTGGCGTCCGCGATGCCGGCCAGGTTGCGCGCGGCCTCGATGACCACGCACTGGAGGCCCAGGCAGAGGCCCAGCAGCGGGACCTTGTTCTCACGGGCGAAGGTGATGGCGCCGACCTTGCCGTTGACGCCGCGGTCGCCGAAGCCGCCGGGAACGCAGATCGCGTCCACGTCGGAGAGCTGCGCCTTGGCACCGGCGGGGGTCACGCAGTCGTCCGACGTCACCCATTTGATCTTCACCCGCGCACGGTTGGCGAAGCCACCCGCTCGGATGGCTTCCGTGACCGAGAGGTAGGCGTCCGGCAGGTCGATGTACTTGCCGACGAGCGCGACGGTGACCTCGTGGTCCGGCTGGTGGACGCGGTCCAGCAGGTCGTCCCACTGGGCCCAGTCCACGTCGCGGAACGGCAGGTCGAGCTTGCGGACGACGTAGGCGTCCAGGCCCTCGGTGTGCAGCACCTTCGGGATGTCGTAGATCGACTTGGCGTCGATGGCGGCGACCACCGCGTCCTCGTCGACGTCGCACATCAGCGAGATCTTGCGCTTGATGGCGGTCGGCACCTCGCGGTCGGCGCGCAGCACGATCGCGTCGGGCTGGATGCCGATGTTGCGCAGCGCGGCCACCGAGTGCTGGGTGGGCTTGGTCTTCAGCTCGCCGGAGGGGCCGATGTAGGGCAGCAGCGAGATGTGCACGACGAAGACGTTGTCGCGGCCGACCTCGTGGCGGACCTGGCGGACGGTCTCCAGGAACGGCAGCGACTCGATGTCGCCGACCGTGCCGCCGACCTCGGTGATGACGACGTCGACGTCCTCGGTCGCCATCCGCCGGATGCGGTGCTTGATCTCGTTGGTGATGTGCGGGATGACCTGCACGGTGTCGCCGAGGTACTCGCCGCGCCGCTCCTTGGCGATCACGGAGGAGTACACCTGGCCGGTGGTGACGTTGGCCGAGCCGTCGAGGTCGACGTCAAGGAAGCGCTCGTAGTGGCCGATGTCCAGGTCGGTCTCGGCGCCGTCGTTGGTGACGAACACCTCACCGTGCTGGAACGGGTTCATGGTGCCCGGGTCGACGTTCAGGTACGGGTCGAGCTTCTGCATCGTCACACGCAGACCCCGGGCCTTGAGCAGCGCACCCAGGCTGGAGGCGGTCAGCCCCTTGCCGAGCGAAGAGGCGACACCCCCGGTGACGAAGAGGTGCTTGGTCGTCGTGGGCTTAGCGGCAATGGCCAAAGGGGGTCTCCCGTGGTCGCGAGGTGGAGGTGCGTACCGGCGCTCACCCGGCGTCTTTGCGGGGGTGCCGTCGCTGCGGTCGAGGGGTCTTGCGCCCACCGGTCCACGGGGTACCAGGGTATCAGCGCCCCGGGGCGGGCGCCGCCGGTGACGCGGCGCGACGGCCTCGCGGACCGTGCGTCACAGGCGCGCGGACCGTGCGTCACGCGTCGGCGGACCGTGCGTCACGGGCGCGCGCCCCCTCGGTCCCGGGCCACCCATTCGGCACAGATTCCCCGGCCAACCGTCGCGCGTCGCCCAACTCGGCGTCGTATCCTGCACGGACACACGGAGCGAGCCGGCCGGCACGGCACCCCTGAGCCCCAGCCACCGCTGGGAGGTGTGCACCCACCCCTTCCGGAACATGAGCTCGTCGAAGATCGCTTGACCGCCAGAGGCCCCCTTGGGGTCACGATGCCGTTCGACTGGAGATGACGTGGCCGGGCGTATCGAGGATTACGCACTCATCGGCGACATGCAGACCGCCGCCCTGGTCTGCAGGGACGGCACGGCCGACTGGCTGTGCCTCCCACGGTTCGATTCCCACGCGGCGTTCGCCGGGCTGCTGGGTACAGAGGAACACGGCTACTGGCGGATCGGCCCGGCGCACCCCTCGGGTGCCGCGCCGCCGCGGGCCGACCGCCGCCGCTACCGGGGGGACTCCCTGGTCCTGGAGTCCGAGTGGGACACCGCGCGAGGGACCGTGCGGGTCATCGACTTCATGCCCCCGCGCGACGGGGCCCCGCAGCTGATCCGGATCGTCGAGGGCGTCAGCGGCCGGGTGCCGATGCGCTCCGCGCTGCGGATGCGGTTCTCCTACGGGCGGGTGGTGCCCTGGGTGCACAAGGTGGGCGACCGCACGGTGGCCGTCGCGGGACCCGACTCGGTCTGGCTGGACACCACCGCCGACACCTTCGGCAAGGACCTCACCACCTACTCCGACTTCACCGTCTCCCCCGGTGAGCGGGTCGCGTTCACCATCAGCTGGCAGCCCTCGCACAGCGGCCCGCCGGCGCTGCCCGACCCGGACGGCTCGCTGGAGGCCACCGAGGACTTCTGGCGCGAGTGGGTCGAGCACTGTACGTACCACGGCCCCTACCGGGACGCCGTCGTCCGCTCGCTGATCACCCTCAAGGCGCTGACCTACGCGCCCACCGGCGGCATCGTCGCCGCCCCCACCACGTCCCTGCCGGAGGAGATCGGCGGCGTCCGCAACTGGGACTACCGCTTCACCTGGCTGCGGGACGCCGCGATCACCCTCTCGTCGCTGCTGCGCACCGGCTACCGCGAGGAGGCCCGCGCCTGGCGCGAGTGGCTGCTGCGGGCCGTCGCCGGCGACCCCGAGAACCTCCAGATCATGTACGGCATCGCGGGCGAGCGGGAGCTGAGCGAGGCGGAGCTGTCCTGGCTGCCGGGGTACGAGAACTCGCGGCCGGTCCGGGTGGGCAACGGCGCGGCCGGCCAGCTCCAGCTGGACGTCTACGGCGAGGTCACCGAGGCGCTGCACCTGGCGCACATGACGGGCCTGGCCCGCAACGACTACGCGTCCCTCCTCCAGCTGCGGCTGATCGGCTACCTGGAGGACCACTGGAACGAGCCCGACGAGGGCATCTGGGAGGTCCGCGGCCCGCGCCGGCACTTCGTCCACTCCAAGGTGATGGCCTGGGTGGCGGTGGACCGCACCATCAAGCTCATCGAGTCCGGCGACGTGGACGGCCCGCTGGAGCGCTGGCGCGAACTGCGCGACGACATCCACCGGGACGTCTGCGAGAAGGGCTACGACAAGGAGCGCAACACCTTCACGCAGTCCTACGGCTCCAAGGAGCTGGACGCCTCGCTGCTACTCATCCCGCAGATGGGCTTCCTGCCGCCGGACGACAAGCGCGTCATCGGCACGATCGAGGCGATCCAGCGCGAGCTGTCCACCCCCGACGGCTTCGTCCTGCGCTACCCGACGGCGGGCGAGAACGCGGGCGTGGACGGTCTTGAGGGCGACGAAGGGGCCTTCCTGGCCTGCTCGTTCTGGCTCGCCGACGACCTCGCGATGATCGGCCGGGTGGACGAGGCGCGGCAGCTCTTCGAGAAGCTGCTGGCCCTCCGCAACGACCTGGGCCTCCTCGCGGAAGAATGGGATCCGCACCTGAAGCGGCAGGTCGGCAACTTCCCGCAGGCGTTCAGCCACGTTCCGCTGATCGACACCGCGCTGCGGCTGACGGCGTCGAGCGCCTTCGGCGGCTGACGCCGGACGGACGGGCGGGCCGGACGGCCCGCCCGCGCCCTCCGCACCCGGGGCTCAGTACTTCTTCACTCCCACGTGGTCCACGATCAGCCGCCGCTTGTCGTGGTCGAACGCGAAGTGGATCCGGCCCACCTCGTTGTGGGACGTGGCGTCGCGCACCTTCACATGCGGCAGGCCGTCGCGCCGGTCGTCGCCGTCGAAGGAGAAGTAGCGCAGCTTCTTGTCCTTCTTGATGGTGAGGTCGCTGGTGGCCACGGTGAGGCCGTGCTGTTCCTTGAACCAGTCCGTCATCCGCTTCATCTTCTCGTTCTGCTGGTCGTAGAGGTCGACGGCGGCCTTGGCGAGCGTGATCAACTGCTCGGTCATCTCGTCCGGATGGGGATATCCGGACGAGCGCCAGGACCGCTCGGCGCCGGCGGTGAACACGATCCGGTGATCCGCCGCCTCCTCCAGGGCCCGGTAGGTGGCCGCGGGGTCGGCGGAGTCCAGCTCGGGCACCCCCTCCCAGGGGTCCGCGGGCTCGCCGGCCTTGGGGTCGTCGCGTTTCACCTCGCGTACGTAGAGGTCCCTCCAGTATTCGGCCTCCCGGCGGGCGGCGTCGGCGTCCCCGGCGGCCTCCAGCCGGGTGGTGAGCGTCTGCGCCTCGCCCTCCCAGAAGGCGACGTCCGCCTCCAGCCGGG
>NZ_JAIQLH010000297.1 GCF_020037025.1 Streptomyces huiliensis
AGCCGGGTGGTGAGCGTCTGCGCCTCGCCCTCCCAGAAGGCGACGTCCGCCTCCAGCCGGGCCACCCGTTCCTCGTAGACGTCCAGTTGGCGGGCGACGTCGCCCGTCGCGCGGGCCACCGCGAGGCGTTCGGCGGTCCGCCGCGCGGCGGTGCCCCGGGCGGCCCGGCGGGCGGCCTCCCAGCCGCGGTCGGGTCCCCGGGCGACGACGGCGAGTTCGCCGAGGGTGCGCATCCAGCGGAAGCGGGTGGCGGGGTCGGCGACCTCGGCGCGCGCGTACGCGGGGTGGGTGAGCGCCGGCAGCGGCCAGACCAGCCGGGCGCCGCCGTCCGGCACGGCGGCCTCCGGCAGTTGCCGGCGCAGCTCGCGGGCCGTGCCGTAGTTGAGGGTGACGACCTGGGCCAGGCCGATCAGCTCGCCTGCCGCCTGCCGGGCGGCGGTCCAGGCGGCGTCCTCCCGGGGGTGCACCAGCAGGATGGGCAGCCGGGTGCCGCCGGCCAGCGACTCGGTGAGCACGGCGGTCTGCGCGGTCTCCCGGATCCGCTCGTACCGCCCGGTCACCCGCTGGCCGAGGACGTGCAGCCGGAGCTCCTCGTCGGCGGCCACCGTCCGCAGCAGCCCGGGCCGGCGCAGCATCGGGTCCTGGACGGGCGCGATCCACCCGCCGTCGACCTCCCGTCCCATCACCACCCGCAGCCCCACCCGGCCCGCGACGGACGACACGGTGATCCGGGTGACGAACCGGCCGACCCCGCCGTCGAGCGGCTGGCTCACCGTGACCCGCACGGCCGTCGCGTCCGGTGGCCCCTCGACGGCCCACTCCACCGTCCGTCCTCCGTGCAGCGGCCGGGGCCCGGACGCGGCCGCCAGCTCCGCCGCGACGGGCCCGTCCCCCGCGGGCCCGCTAAGCCAGACGCCCACGTGCTCGCGTACCAGCGGGAAGGGGTCCGCGCCCGGAACGGCGCTGACTTCGGCGTCGAAAACATAGAGCGGCTGCATCGTCGTCCCCCGAGGTCCTGGCTCGACCGGCCGTGGCCGGATTCGGGTCACCCTGCCTATCACGCGGCCGCCGGGGCGGCGCCGACTATGCGGCAACTCCTTCGGGGGCGGGGGGCCTTCTGCTACACGCACGCGCGGAGTGCCGGGGGGCGGGAACGCCGCTCGGGGCACCGTCTTCCGGGGTGCTCGGCCGGGCGTAGAGGGGAGGGGACGCGAGGGGCGCCGTCGGGGGCGCAGTAGAGCGCGCCGGGGCGCGGGCTCCGGTGAAGGAGCCGCCGGGCGCTCCACCGCGCCGCAGGCGCACCCCACGGGCCGGCCGGGCACGCGCACACCACGGCCGACCGGGCGCGGGCCCGCTCCGTCGCGCCGCGCCGGCGGGACGCCGCGGCGGGCTCCCCGTCCCGGTGGGCTCCCTCCCCCCGGTCCCCGTCCCGTAGGTTCACGTCATGCACGCCCAGCCACCGATACCCGGGGTGCCCCGGAGCACCGTCACCGTCGCCCGCGCCCTGGAGCTGCCTGCCCTGCGCCGGGGGCTGCCCGAGGTGCTGGCCGCCGCCGACCGCCTGGACCGCCCGGTGCGCTGGGTGCACGCCGGCGAGGCGCCGCACATCGCGGCGCTCCTCAAGGGCGGCGAACTGCTCCTGACCACCGGCCTGGGCCTGGGCAGCCGCCCGGCCGAGCAGCGCGCCTTCGTCCGGACCCTGGTGGAACGGGACATCGCGGCGCTGGTCGTGGAGCTCGGCGCGCGCCTGCCCGCGCTGCCCGCCGCCGTCGTGGACGCAGCCCGCGCGGCCGGGCTGCCGCTCGTCCAGCTGCACCGGGAGGTCCCGTTCGTCGCGGTCACCGAGGAGCTCCACACCGAGCTGGTCAACGCGCACTACGCGCTGCTGCGGAGCGCGGACGGCGTCCACCGGCGGTGCACGGAGGCGCTGCTGGACGGCGGCGGGGCGCCCGAAGTGCTGCGGCTGCTGGCGGACTTCACCGCCAACCCGGTCTTCCTGGAGGCCGCCGACGGGCGGCTCCTCTACGCGGCCGGGCCCGACCCCGCGCCGCCGGGCGCCGCCGACCCGCTCCAGGTGTGGGACGGACTGCGCCACGCCGACCTGCCCGGACGGGTCGCCGTGGACGTCCCAGGACAGAGCCCCGGCGGGCCGCGGGCCCGGCTGACCGTCCTGCCCGCGCACGCGCCGCTGGCACCGGTGCACCACGCGGTCGCCGACCGGACGGCGGGCCTGCTGGCCGTCGTCCTGCTCCAGGCCCGCCAGGAGGAGGAACTGGCGGCCCGGGGACGCGGCGACTTCCTCACCGACCTCGCCGAGGGCCGGCTCGACCCGGCCGACGCCCCCGCCCTGGCCCGCGTCCTCGGTTTCCGGCCCGGCCCCGGCCCGCTGCTGCCGGTCGTCCTCGACGCGCCCGCGGGTCCCGGCGCCGGCCCCGCGGCGCTGACCTGCGCGGTCCAGGAGGAACTGGCCGCGGTCGGGGTGCCCGTCCTGCTGGGCGTCCGGCTGCCCGAGGGCCGGATACCGCTGCTGGCCGGCCTCCGGGACGCCGCCGACCGCCCGGCG
>NZ_JAIQLH010000298.1 GCF_020037025.1 Streptomyces huiliensis
AGGGCCGCGGCCAGCCGCCGGTCGGCGCCGTCGAGCTCGTGGGCGTGCCGCAGGGCGGCGCGGGCGAGGGTGCGGGCCTGGGACAGGGCGGCCTCGGCCGCGCGGACGGAGACCGCGGCCCGGTCGCGGTCGTCCTCGGCCAGTGCGGTGTGCGCGTCCTCCAGGGCGGCGCCCGCGAACGCGAGCCGGTCGCGGGCCTCGGCCGGATACCGCCAGGCGGGGGACAGCGCGTCCTCGGAGCACCGGCGGCGGAGGGCGAACAGCGCGTTCTCGGCGGTGTCGACGTGCGGCTCCAGGGCCCGGGCGGCCTCCTCCGCGCGGTCGAGGACGACGGCCGCGTTGGCCTTCAGCCCGCGCAACCGGTCGAAGGCGGCCGCCTCGGCGTCCAGCCGCCGGTTGGCGCTGGTGCAGCGGGAGCAGATCTCGTCGAGGGCGTGCCGGCGGAAGTCGTCGTCGTGGACGGGCGCGTCGTCGAGCCGCTGCCGCAGCCGGAACGCGGCGGTGAGCTCGCCCCGCGCGTACCCGACGGCCTCGGCGAACGGCAGCGTCGCCGCCTCGCCGAGCTGGGCGACGGCGAAGGACAGCTCCTCCGCGCTGGTGCGGACGGCGTCGTCGGTGGCGACGAGGTTGAGCGACGCCTCCGTCTCCAGGTCGGGCAGCGACGTGAGCGGCTGGGCCATCCGGGCGAGGCCCGGCTCGGTGGAGGCGGAGACGGTGACGGGGGCCGCGGAGGTACGGAACGGGACGACGGTGACCCGCCGGCGGTCCCGGCGGTGCCGGTGCCGGCGCAGCAGCAGCCCGGCCAGGCAGAGCAGCGCCCCGCCCGCCACGGGTGCCCAGAACCGCCGGTCGCCCGGGAGCAGCCCGTCGCCGCCCGGGTCGGTGCGGCCGGGGACGATGACGGGCGGCCGGACGGCCTGGCCGGCGAGGACGGAGCGGTAGCCGTCGGCGGCGCCGATCGCGGCCCCGGCCCAGTCGTGCTCCTTCAGGGCGGG
>NZ_JAIQLH010000299.1 GCF_020037025.1 Streptomyces huiliensis
TAGCCGTCGGCGGCGCCGATCGCGGCCCCGGCCCAGTCGTGCTCCTTCAGGGCGGGGGCGATGGCGACGGTGGCGACCTGCCGCAGCTGGTCGGCGCGGAAGCCGGAGTCCTCGGCGGCGGAGACGGCGAACTGCCGGGGGTGGGTGGCGACGGCGAGCAGGACGTCGTGCGGGCCCAGGCCGTTGCGGTCGGCGGTGGCGTCGGCCCACTCGCGGCCGGTGCGGCCGGAGAAGTCGTGCACGTAGGTGACGTAGAGCTGGACGTCCCGGCCGGCCAGCCGGGCGAGGGCGGCTTCGACCTGGGGCCGGCGGCGGCCGAGCGCGCCGACCGTGTCGGTGACGTGCCCGGCGGCGTCCAGGTCGAGGGGGGTCTCGGCACGGGCGACGGACGGCGCCGGGAGGAGGAGGACGCACAGCGCGAACAAGGCGCCGACGATGGCCGGGCCCGGCGCCCCGGGCCCGTACCGCCTCAAAAGCCGCGTCACACTTCGGAGGGTATGACCGGTTTGTCAGAGCCGCTACCCGGAGGCTGTGTGGTATTACGTTCCGTGCTCGGCGCCCCTGCGGCGGATCTTGTTGCCGAGCCAGACCAGCGGGTCGTAGGAGCGGTCGACCACCCGCTCCTTCAGCGGGATCAGCGCGTTGTCCGTGATCTTGATGTGCTCCGGGCAGACCTCCGTGCAGCACTTCGTGATGTTGCAGTAGCCGAGCCCGTGGTCCTCCTGGGCCGCCGCCTTGCGGTCGACGCCCGCCTCGGCGGCGGCGTCCAGCGGGTGCATGTCCAGCTCGGCGACGCGCATCAGGAAGCGCGGCCCGGCGAACGCCGGCTTGTTCTCCTCGTGGTCACGCACCACATGGCAGGTGTTCTGGCACAGGAAGCACTCGATGCACTTGCGGAACTCCTGCAGCCGGTCCACGTCCTGCTGCCGCATCCGGTACTCGCCCGGCTTGAGGTCCGCCGGCGGGGCGAACGAGGCCACGTCCCGCGCCTTGGCGTAGTTGTACGACACGTCCGTCACCAGGTCGCGGACGACCGGGAACGCCCGCATCGGCGTCACCGTGACCGTCTCCTCCGGATCGAACACCGACATCCGCGTCATGCACATCAGCCGCGGCCGGCCGTTGATCTCCGCACTGCACGAACCGCACTTGCCGGCCTTGCAGTTCCAGCGGACGGCGAGGTCCGGCGCGGCGGTGGCCTGCAACCGGTGGATGATGTCGAGGACGACCTCGCCCTCGTTGACGGCGACCTCGTAGTCGGTGAGGCCGCCACCGCCGGCGTCACCCCGCCACACCTTGAAGCGGGCCTGATAACTCATCGGGTGAGCTCCTCGTCCGTCAGGTACTTCTTCAGCTCGTCCTTCTCGAACAGCTCCAGCAGGTCGGGACGGATCGCCGGCGGCTCCTGCCGCTCCAGCCGGATGCGGCCCAGCGCCGGGTCCTCGGCGGCCGGCTCGGTGCTGTCGTCGGCCAGCCGGCAGACCAGGCGCGCCTGCCGCCACCGCCGGTCCATGCCCGGGTGGTCGTCCCGGGTGTGCCCGCCGCGGCTCTCCGTCCGCTCCAGCGCCGCCCGCGCCACGCACTCGCTGACCAGCAGCATGTTCCGCAGGTCGAGCGCCAGGTGCCACCCCGGGTTGAACTGCCGGTGCCCCTCGACCCCGGCCCGCCGGGCCCGGGCCCGCAGCCCGGACAGCCGGCGCAGCGCCTCCTCCATCTCGGGCGCCTTCCGGATGATCCCCACCAGGTCGTTCATCGACTGCTGGAGCTCCTGGTGCAGGGCGTACGGGTTCTCGGCGGCGCCGGTGGCCTCCTCCGCGCCGAACGGCCGCAGCGCCTCCGCCTCCGCCGAGGCCACCTCCGCGTCGGACACCGCCGGCCGGCCCGCCGCGTCCACCCCGGCCGCGTACCGGGCCGCGTACAGCCCCGCGCGGCGCCCGAACACCAGCAGGTCGGAGAGGGAGTTGCCGCCGAGCCGGTTGGAGCCGTGCAGCCCGCCCGCCACCTCGCCGGCCGCGAAGAGGCCCGGCACCCCGACCGCCGCCGCGGTGTCCGGGTCGACCTCGACGCCGCCCATCACGTAGTGGCAGGTGGGGCCGACCTCCATGGCCTCCGCGGTGATGTCCACGTCCGCCAGCTCCTTGAACTGGTGGTGCATGGACGGCAGTTTGCGGCGGATCGCCTCGGCCGGCATCCGCGTCGAGACGTCCAGGAACACCCCGCCGTGCGGCGAGCCCCGGCCCGCCTTCACCTCGGAGTTGATCGCCCGCGCCACCTCGTCGCGCGGCAGCAGCTCCGGCGGCCGGCGGTTGTGGTCGGGGTCGGTGTACCAGCGGTCGCCCTCGTCCTCCGTCTCCGCGTACTTCTCCTTGAAGACGTCGGGGATGTAGTCGAACATGAACCGCTTGCCGTCGCTGTTGCGCAGCACCCCGCCGTCGCCGCGCACCGACTCGGTGACGAGGATGCCCTTCACGGACGGCGGCCAGACCATGCCCGTCGGGTGGAACTGGACGAACTCCATGTTCACCAGCCGGGCCCCGGCCAGCAGGGCCAGGGCGTGCCCGTCGCCGGTGTACTCCCAGGAGTTGGAGGTCACCTTGAAGGACTTGCCGATGCCGCCGGTGGCCAGGACGACGGCCGGCGCCTCCAGGACGAGGAACCGGCCGGACTCGCGCTCGTAGCCGAAGACGCCGGACACCCGGGAGGTGCCGGAGAGCACGTCGCGCTCCCGCAGCACCCGGGTGACCGTGCACTCCTGGAACACCTTCAGCCGGGCCTCGTGGTCCCCGTGCCGCCGGAAGTCCTCCTGCTGGAGGGCGACGACCTTCTGCTGGAGCGTGCGGATCAGCTCCAGGCCCGTCCGGTCGCCGACGTGGGCGAGCCGCGGGTACTCGTGCCCGCCGAAGTTCCGCTGCGAGATCCGCCCGTCCGGCGTCCGGTCGAAGACCGCCCCCCAGGTCTCCAGCTCCCACACCCGGTCCGGGGCCTCCCGCGCCAGCAGCTCGGCCATCCGCCAGTCGTTGAGGAACTTGCCCCCGCGCAGCGTGTCGCGGAAGTGCACCTGCCAGTTGTCGTTCGCGTTCACGTTGCCCATGCAGGCGGCGATGCCGCCCTCGGCCATCACCGTGTGCGCCTTGCCGAACAGCGATTTGCAGATCACCGCGCAGCGCAGTCCCTGCTCACGGGCCTCGATCGCGGCACGCAGCCCGGCGCCCCCCGCGCCCACCACGACCACGTCCCAGGACTGCCGGTCCACCCGAGTCATCAGTAGGTCTCTCCTAGAAGAAGCGCGGATCGTCGAACACGCCGCCGGCGACCAGGTACACGTACAGGTCGGCCAGTGCGACGCTGATCAGGGACGCCCAGGCGAGCAGCATGTGACGGGCGTTCAGCCGGCTCACCAGGCCCCACATGCGGTAGCGCACGGGGTGTTTGGAGAAGGTGCGCAGGCGCCCGCCGACGATGTGCCGGCACGAGTGGCAGGAGAGCGTGTACGCCCAGATCAGCGCGATGTTGGCGAGCATCACCAGGGTGCCGAGGCCCATGTGGCCCCAGGCGCCGCGCTCGTCGCGGAAGGCGAGGACGGCGTCGTAGGTGAGGATGCCCGCGACGATCACCGCGAAGTAGAAGAAGTACCGGTGGATGTTCTGGAGGACCAGCGGAAAGCGGGACTCCCCGGTGTACTTCGCGTGCGGCTCGGCGACCGCGCAGGCCGGGGGAGAGGCCCAGAACCCGCGGTAGTACGCCTTGCGGTAGTAGTAGCAGGTGAGCCGGAAGCCCAGCGGGAAGATCAGGATCAGCAGCGCGGGCGACAGGGCCCACCAGGAGCCGAAGACCTCCCAGTCGGCGCCGTCCTTCATCGGGACGCAGCGCTCGGCGAGGCAGGGCGAGTAGAACGGCGAGACGTAGGGGGCGGCGTAGTAGCGCTCGTCGGCGAACGCCCGCCAGGTGGAGTAGACGACGAACGCCAGCAGCCCGGCCGCCGTGGCCGCGGGCGGCAGCCACCAGCGGTCGCGGCGCAGGTGGCGGGGGGCGATCGAGGCCCGTGTGGAGTGGTGGACGCCGCCGCGCGCCGGGGAGCCGGCGGCGGCGGACGGTCTGGGGTCGGTGCCAGTGGACAAAGGGACTCCGTCGAGGAGCGGGGGTGTGGGAACGCCGGGCTCGGGGGCGCTTGTTTCGGGGGCGCCGCCGGCGGCGCTACGGGGCGCGGGAGCCGATGCCCTCCTCGTCGGCGTCCCGCCACAGCGATGGGTCGTACGGGGTGTCGGGGATCTGCACCATGGCCGGGCGGGGGCGCTCCGGGGGCTGGCTCTCGCACAGGAGCGTCAGGCTCTCGCGCAGGTGGCCGGCGTCGGAACGCATCCGCCGCAGCTCCGGGCCGCTGCCCAGCCGGCGCTCCAGCCGGCCGAGTGCGCGGTCGAGCTCGCCGAGGCAGCGCTGAACCGCTGTCAGGTCGTCGTTCAGGGACACGGATCTGCCCTCACTTCCGCGGGTGGGCGGTTGCGGGTGGCGACTTCGATGCGACAGAGAGTGTCGCGCGTCACACCCCTTCAGGGGAAGATAGCGGCCCTGATTGCACCTTCGCGGGAGCGCATTCCTCGCGAGCCCTGCCGCTGCTCAAACGTTCGTCCAGGCGGGTGGCGTGCGCCGGGGCGGCGCCGTGTCGGCACCCCGTTCGCGCGGGCCGTCGCTTTCAGTGGTCGGCAGTAGATCCGATCAGCGGCTCATTGGACCGGCTGGTCGCTCCCTGACCGACCCCCTGATCGTGGATCCGGACCCCGTACGGCGGAGGTTGTCGCCCATGTTCCCCCTCTCGACGAGCTCGCGGCCCCGCGTCCGCCGCCCCCGCCGGCTGCGCCGTTCCGCCGCCCTGGCCGCCGCGGGCGTGCTCCTGCCGCTGCCCGTCCTGGCCGGCTGCGGGGGCTCCGAGGACGACGCAGAACCGCCGGCCGGCATCCAGGACGTGGCCGCCGCCCCACGCGCGAAGATCGCCGACAAAGGCACGCTGACCTGGGCCGTCGACGCCCTGCCGGCCACCTACAACGCCTTCCAGACGGACGCCGACGCGGGCACCCGGCAGGTCGCGGGCGCGGTGCTGCCCGCCCTCTTCACCCTGGACGCCCGCGGGCGCCCGCAGCGCAACCCCGACTACCTGCTCTCCGCCGAGGTGGTGGAGCGCGAGCCCCGGCAGGTCGTGGTCTACCGGCTGCACCCCGGCGCGGTGTGGAGCGACGGCACCCCGATCACCGCCGCGGACTTCGAGGCCCAGTGGAAGGCCCTGCGCGGCCGGGACAGCTCCTTCTGGACGGCGGGCAACGCCGGCTACGACCGGATCGACAAGGTGGCGCGCGGCGCGGACGACCGCGAAGTGAAGATCACTTTTGCGAAGCCCTACGTGGACTGGCCCTCCCTGTTCACCCCGCTGTACCCGCGGGCGGCGATGGGCAGCGGCAACGCGTTCAACGACTCGATGCGCAAGGAGCTCAAGTTCGCCGCCGGACCGTTCCAGGTCGGCGAGCGCAACGACGGGCAGGGCACGCTGACGCTCGTCCGCAACCCGCGCTGGTGGGGCGACCGGGCCAAGCTCGACCGGCTGGTGCTCCGCGCGGTGCCGCGCGAGGAACGCGCCGACGCGCTGGCCAACGGCGGCATCGACCTGGCCGACGTCACCCCGGCCGCGGCCGAGCGGATCACCCGGGCCAACGCCCCCGCGCGCAAGGCCGACGACGCCAACAAGCCGGAGGCGGCGGCCGGCCTGCGCGACCTGGTCGTCCACCGCGCGCTGGAGCCGGTCTGGACGCAGCTCGCCCTCAACGGCACCTCCGGACCGCTGGCCGACGAGCGGGTGCGGCGGGCCGTGGCCCGGGCCGTCGACCGCAAGGAGCTGGCCCGGTTCGTCCTCGGCACCCTCGGGCTGCCGGCCGACCCGCTGGGCAGCCATGTGCTGGTCGCCGGGCAGCCCGGCTACGCGGACAACAGCGACGCCGTCGGCGGCGTCGACCCGGGCGCGGCCCGGGACCTGCTCGCCGACGCCGGCTGGAAGGAGGGCGCGGGCCGCGGGCCGGCCCGGGCCGACGGCGGGGTGCGGCACGGGCGCGACGACAAGGCGGAGCCGCACGGGGCGCCGGGGCCCGTGCCGGGTGCCGAGCCGCAGGTGTCCGCCTCCCCGGCCCCCGGGGCGGTGCCCGAGCCGGAGGCCGGGGTGCCGGCGGAGAAACCGGAGAACCTGCCGGAGCCGGCGGACGCGGGCGAGGAGGGCGAGGGCGGACCCGGAGCCGGGGCCGGTTCCGGTTCCGACAGCGACGGGAAGAGCGCCCGGGACTCCGGGGGCGGCAAGGGCAGTGCGGCGAAGGCGGCACCCGTCCGGTTCAAGGACGGCAAGCGGCTGGCCCTCCGGTTCGTCCTGCCCAAGGGGGCGGGGGCCGAGCCGCTGCGCGCGGTCGGGGAGCGGATCGCCCGGCAGCTCGACGCCGTCGGCATCCACACGGACCTCATCACGGTCGACGACGCGGGCTTCTTCCGCGACCACATTGCCTCCGGCGACTTCGACCTCGCTCTCTACTCCTGGCCGGCCAGCGCCTTCCCCGCCACCGACGCCCGGCCGATCTTCGCCAAGCCGCGGCCGGCGGCGGACGGGTCGCTCCAGGTGGAGCAGAACTACACGCGGGTCGGCACCGACCAGATCGACCGGCTCTTCGACCAGGCGTCGACGGAGCTGGACGCGGAGGCTTCCCGGGATCTGGTGCTGCGGGCTGACGCCCGGATCTGGGCGGTGGCGGGGTCCGTGCCGCTTTATCAGCGGCCGGAGCTTGTCGCCTCGCGGCGGGCCTTGGCGAATGTCGGGGCCTTCGGGCTGGCCACGCCGCGGTATCAGGACATGGGGTTCCTGCGGTGAGGGTGCCCCGGTCCCTCCCCTTCGCCGTTTCCTGGAGGCTCCGCCCCCAGACCCCCGTGATCGCGGCTTCGCCGCTCGTCCTCAAACGCCGGACGGGCTGAGTGGTGCGGGTAAACCCGCAGGTCAGCCTGGTCGGAGCCCTCCCCGGGCAGCCCCGCCCCGCAGTTCCCCGTACCATGGAGTAAAGGCCGTGGCTCGATCGCCCGGCAGGCCCGCGTACCGGACCGGACGCGCGGGCATCCACGATCCCGGGAGAAGCGCCGCAAGTATGCCCACGCGCCATGACATTCGTAACGTCGCCATCGTCGCCCACGTCGACCACGGCAAGACGACCATCGTCGACGCCATGCTCAAGCAGGCCGGCGCCTTCGCCGCCCACCAGCTCGACTCCGTCGACGACCGCGTCATGGACTCGAACGACCTGGAGCGTGAGAAGGGCATCACGATCCTCGCCAAGAACACGGCGGTGAAGTACCACCCCAAGGACGGCGGGGCCCCGATCACGATCAACATCATCGACACCCCCGGCCACGCCGACTTCGGTGGCGAGGTCGAGCGCGGTCTGTCGATGGTGGACGCGGTCGTGCTGCTGGTCGACGCCTCCGAGGGCCCGCTGCCGCAGACGCGCTTCGTGCTCCGCAAGGCGCTGCAGCAGCGCAAGCCGGTGATCCTCTGCATCAACAAGACGGACCGCCCGGACTCCCGCATCGACGAGGTCGTCAACGAGACGTACGACCTCTTCCTCGACCTGGACGCGGACGAGGACCAGATCGAGTTCCCGATCGTCTACGCCTGCGGCCGTGACGGCATCGCCTCGCTGACCAAGCCGCAGGACGGCACCGTCCCGGCGGACAGCACCAGCCTGGAGCCGTTCTTCTCCACGATCCTGGAGCACGTCCCGGCCCCGGCCTACGAGGAGGACGCGCCGCTCCAGGCCCACGTCACCAACCTCGACGCCGACAACTTCCTCGGCCGTATCGCGCTGCTCCGCGTCGAGCAGGGTGAGCTGCGCAAGGGCCAGACGGTCGCGTGGATCAAGCGCGACGGCTCGGTCTCCAACGTCCGCATCACCGAGCTGATGATGACCGAGGCGCTCACCCGCAAGCCGGCCGAGGTGGCCGGCCCCGGTGACATCTGCGCGGTCGCGGGCATCCCCGACATCATGATCGGCGAGACCCTGGCCGACCCGGAGAACCCGGTCGCGCTGCCGCTGATCACGGTGGACGAGCCGGCGATCTCCATGACCATCGGTACGAACACCTCGCCGCTGGTCGGCCGTGGCGGTACGGGCAAGGGCGCGGACGCCAAGTCCGCGGTCAAGGACCGCAAGGTCACCGCCCGCCAGGTCAAGGACCGCCTGGACCGCGAGCTGATCGGTAACGTCAGCCTCCGCGTCCTGGACACCGAGCGTCCCGACGCCTGGGAGGTGCAGGGCCGCGGTGAGCTGGCGCTGGCCATCCTGGTGGAGCAGATGCGCCGCGAGGGTTTCGAGATGACCATCGGCAAGCCGCAGGTCGTCACCAAGCAGGTCGACGGCAAGACCTACGAGCCGGTCGAGCGCATCACCATCGACGTGCCCGAGGAGCACATGGGCGCGGTCACGCAGCTCATGGGCACCCGCAAGGGCCGCATGGACAACATGTCGAACCACGGCTCCGGCTGGGTCCGCATGGAGTTCGTCGTCCCGTCCCGTGGCCTGATCGGCTTCCGTACGGAGTTCCTGACGAACACCCGTGGCACGGGTATCGCCCACTCCATCCACGAGGGCCACGAGCCGTGGTTCGGCGAGCTGAAGACCCGTAACAACGGCTCCCTGGTCGCCGACCGCGCCGGTGCCGTCACCGCGTTCGCGATGACGAACCTCCAGGAGCGCGGCGTGCTCTTCACCGACCCGGGCACCGAGGTGTACGAGGGCATGATCGTCGGCGAGAACTCCCGCTCCGACGACATGGACGTCAACATCACCAAGGAGAAGAAGCTCACCAACATGCGCTCCTCCTCCGCCGACTCCTTCGAGGCGATCGTCCCGCCGCGCAAGCTGTCGCTGGAGCAGTCCCTGGAGTTCTGCCGCGACGACGAGTGCGTCGAGGTCACCCCGGAGGCGGTCCGCATCCGCAAGGTCGTTCTCGACCAGAAGGAGCGCGGCCGCACCGCGTCCCGCGCCAAGCACGGCTGAGCCGGCGTCGGTTCGCCCGACGGACGTACGAGAGGCCCGGTACCCCTTGCGGGGGTGCCGGGCCTCTCGGCACTCTCGCGGACACGGCGGGTGGGGCATCCGGATAACGGACGCTCACTTCCCGATGTGGCGTCAACAGCCCGTTTCGTACGTGTCTGTCTGGGCCGTCTTTGTCCGTATTTCGGGCATGTGGCAGTGATCGATGTGACCAAAGCGAGACCCAGTAAGTGTGGTTTAAGGAGCGGCGGTACTCAATAGTGGGGTCCATTAGCTCGGGTCAATGGGTCACGCGCTGTGGGGAGTGCGGGGGCTCACGAGCACATTCGGGGGTTCCGGTTCCTTTCCGCGCTGTCAGGGGTGTCAGCGTGTAGGGGCCGGTTCCTCCTATCTGGTGACAGTGGACTCCTGAGGAGGGATACCCATGCGCGGTGCCAAGAGCGCCAAGTGGGTCGTGGGCGCGATAGTTGTCGCGATGGCGGCGACGGCCTGTGGTGGCGGCAGCAAGGACGACGAGGGTGACGGCGCCGTTGACCCCAACGGCGTGTTCACGTACTACAACACCGAGCCGCAGCGTGGGCTCATCCCGACCAACACCAATGAGGTCGGCGGCCACTACATGATGGCCAACATGTGGCGTGGTCTGGTCTCCTTCGACATCGACAACAAGCTGCAGATGGCACAGGCGCAGAGTGTCGAGACCACTGACAACCAGCACTACACCGTCAAGCTGAAGCCGGGCTGGAAGTTCCACAACGGCGAGCCGGTCACCGCCAACTCCTTCGTGAAGGCCTGGAACTGGGCCGCCAACGCCAAGAACGCGCAGCTCAACTCCTCCTGGTACGAGGCCATCAAGGGCTACGAGGAGGTCCACCCGGAGAAGGGTGACCCCAAGGCCGAGACGATGTCGGGCCTGAAGGTCGTCAACGACAACGAGTTCACCATCGAGCTCTCGCGTCCGGTCTCCACCTTCAAGCAGCGGCTGTACTACGACGCCTTCTTCCCGCTGCCCGAGGCGTTCTACAAGGACCCCAAGGCCTTCGGCGAGCACCCCATCGGCAACGGCCCGTACAAGATGGAAGGCGACTGGGCCCACAAGGTCGAGTTCAAGGTCCGCAAGTTCGCCGACTACAAGGGTGACGACAAGCCCAAGAACGGCGGCATCGACTTCAAGTTCTTCAGCAAGGACGACGCGGCCTACGCGGAACTGCTGTCGGACAAGATCGACATCATGTACCAGGTGCCCAACTCGCAGGTGGGCCGGTTCAAGCAGGACCTCGGCAAGCGCGCCATCAGCCAGCCGTACGGCGGCAACACCAACATCGGCTTCCCGCTCTACGACAAGGAGTGGGGCAAGCCGGAGAAGGCCAAGGTCCGTCAGGGCCTGTCCATGGCGATCGACCGCGAGACCATCGCCAAGAACGCGCTCAAGGGCAGCAAGGACGCGGCCACCGGCTTTACGCCGAAGGGCATCCCGGGCTGGCAGGACGGCGCCTGCGGCGAGTTCTGCAAGTTCGACCCGGCCAAGGCCAAGGACCTCATCAAGCAGGGCGGCGGCGTCCCGGGCAACAAGGTGACCATCACCTACAACGCCGACGGCGCCAACAAGGAGTGGGTGGACGCGGTCTGCAACGACATCCGGCAGAACACCGGGGTCGAGTGCGTGACCGACGCGAAGTCCACCTTCCAGGAGTCGCGTGACCTGATCACCGAGAAGAAGCTCAGCAACCCGTTCCGTATGGCGTGGGTGATGGACTTCCCGAACATCGCCAACTTCGTCACCGAGCAGTTCCGCACCGGTGCCGGCGCCAACGACATGGGCTACAGCAACAAGGCCGTCGACGCCCTGATGAACAAGGCCGACGAGGCCAAGACGCCCGATGAGGCGAACAAGGGCTACTACGAGGCCGAGAAGAAGCTCATGGAGGACATGCCCGCGATCCCCCTCTTCACCGACCACACCGTCGCCGGCTACTCCAAGCGCGTGCAGAACGTGAAGCTCGACTATCAGCGCCAGGCCATCTGGACCGAGGTCGAGGTCAAGAAGTAACCGGGACGTTTGCAGTGACGCAGGCCCAGTGGCCGTCCGCCTCCCACGAGGAACAGGCGGCGGCCGCTGGGCCCGTCGGCGACAGGAGGAACGATGGGGCGCTTTGTCGCGAGGCGACTGCTCCAGATGATCCCGGTGTTCATCGGGACCACGCTGCTTATTTTCTTGATGGTGTATTCGCTGCCGGGCGACCCCGTCAAGGCGATGTTCGGCTCGAAGGCGGCCGATCCGGCGACAGTTGCGAAACTGCGCCATGACTACGGGCTGGACCAACCCCTGATCCAGCAGTACTGGGACTACATCAGCGGTCTCCTGCAGGGCGACTTCGGGCAGAGCTTCACCGGCCGGCCCGTGTCCGACCTGCTGTCGGACGCCTTCCCGGTGACCATCCGGCTGGCGCTGTTCGCTTTCGTGATCGAGCTGGTCTTCGGCATCGGGCTCGGTGTGCTCACGGGCCTGCGGCGCGGCAAGATCCTGGACCAGGCGGTCCTGATCTTCACGCTGATCGTGGTGTCCATTCCGGTCTTCGTGCTCGGCAACATGGCCCAGTTCGTGATCGGTGTGAAGTGGAAGCTGGTGGCCCCGACCGTCCGGGACTCGGAGGACCTCACCCAGCTGATCCTTCCCGCGGTCGTGCTCGCCCTGCTCTCGCTGGCGTACGTGACCCGGCTGACCCGGACGACCGTGGCGGAGAACCTCCGCGCCGACTACATCCGCAC
>NZ_JAIQLH010000003.1 GCF_020037025.1 Streptomyces huiliensis
TCACGTGTTTCTCGACGTGGCCTCTCGCGCCTCGTCACCGCCGGCATCGCCGTGGCGCTGGTCGGGGGGACGGCCGGCGTGGCCGCCGCGCAGACCTCCGGGGCGCAGGCCGCCGCGGCGAAGAAGCCGAGCGCTTCCGCGCCGGTCTTCCCGCTCGGTGCCGTCACCAAGACGGACAAGTTCTACTTCTACGACGTCGACGGCAAGGGCGGCTTCAAGCCGCGCCAGCTCGGCGGCGGCAACTGGAAGGCCATCACGCAGTCCGCGTGGGTCGACCGTGACGCGGACGGCCGTCAGGACGGCAACTACTACGTCGAGGGCAACGACCTCAAGTTCATCGGCATGGCGGGCCGCGCCCGCAACGTCGTGCCGGGCTTCGGTCACTTCTACGACAAGATCCTGGCGCCGGGGAACCTCGCGGGGTCGCGCCAGTCCGACCTGCTGGCCCGCAGCAAGCGCGACGGCCACCTCCAGCTCTGGGTCATGAAGGAGGACGGCACCTTCTCCGGCCAGACCTTCATCGGCGGCAAGGAGTGGGCCCAGTACACCGACATCACGGGCCGCGGCGACCTCACCGGTGACGGCAAGACCGACATCGTCGGCAAGGACCGCAACGGCGTCCTCTGGCTGCACAAGGGCACGGGCAACGCCAAGAAGCCCTTCGAGGCCCGCACCAAGGTCGGTGGCGGCTGGAACAAGTACACCAAGGTCTTCTCCAACGGCGACCTGAACGGCGACGGCCGCAGCGACCTGCTCGCCGTCGACGGCAAGGGCGCCCTGTGGCTCTACAAGGGCACCGGCAAGGCCGCCGCGCCCTTCAAGGCCCCGGTGAAGATCGGCAACTCGGGCTGGAACCAGTACCGACTGGTGTACTGACCGCCCTCGCGGTGACGCGTTACCGGGCCGTGCCCCGCCGGTCGGCGGCGGCACGGGCCGGTGACGGCTCCGCCGGATCTCACCTTCGGTGAGGATCCAGTGCTGTTCTCCCTGTACGGAGGACGGCACCGCACACCTTTTTCATGGTTGGGGGGAACTTTCCATGACTTCTGTTACGCGTGTTTCTCGTATGTCCGGGCGCGGTCTCTCGCGCCTCGTCACCGCCGCGGTCGCGGTGGCCCTGGTCGGGGGGACGGCCGGGGTGGCCGCCGCACAGGGCTCGGGGGCGCAGGCCGCCGCGGCGAAGAAGCCGAGCGCTTCCGCACCGGTCTTCCCGGTGGGCGCCTTCGCCGAGAACGACAACTTCTACGTCTACGAGGTCGACGGCAAGGGCGGCCTGAAGCCGCGCGAGGCCCGCGGCCCGTGGAAGAACGTGCGCGAACTCGCGCAGGTCGACCGTGACGCCGACGGCCGCCACGACGGCGACTACTTCATCAGCGAGAACGGTCGCGACCTCAAGTTCCAGGCCCTGACCGGCCGCGACACCAACCTCGTGCCCAACTACGGGTACTTCTACCACGGCCTCATCGCCCCGGGTGACCTCGGTGGCGGCAAGGAGACCGACCTCGTCGCGCTGGGCAAGGGCGGGAGGGCCAACGTCCGCTTCAACAAGTTCAACGGCGGGCTCGTCAAGGAGATCCAGCTCCGGGGCGCCGAGTGGGGGACGTACACCGAGCTGGCCGGGCGCGGCGACTACACCGGTGACGGCAAGACGGACATCGTCGCCCACGACCGGGACGGCGTCCTCTGGCTCTACAAGGGCACCGGCAGCACCACGAAGCCCTTCGCGGCCCGCACCAAGGTCGGCGGCGGCTGGAACAAGTACAACCACCTGTTCTCCAACGGCGACACGGACGGCGACGGCCGCAGCGACCTGCTCGCCCGGGACGGCAAGGGTGCCCTCTGGCTGTACAAGGGCACGGGCAAGGCCGCCGCGCCCTTCAAGGCCCCGGTGAAGATCGGCAACTCGGGCTGGAACCAGTACCGCGTGGTCTCCTGACCCGTCGTGTGCTGACACCGCACCACCGGGCCGTGCCCCGCTCGCCGGCGGCACGGCCCGTCCCCGGCTCCGCCGGACTCCACACTTCCCAGCACTTCCTTCCTCAGGAGACCCAAGTGGCCCACACCTCCGGCCGCAAGGGGCGCGCCCTGCCGCGCCTCGTCACGACGGCCATCGCCGTCACCCTCGTCGGCGCCACCGCCGGCACGGCGCTGGCCGACGGCCCCGCCGAGCAGTTCTCCGCCGCCCTCAAGGGCGTGCCGGCCGCTGCCGCTCCGTCGGTCGCCGCCAAGAAGCCGACCGGTGCCGCGCCGCTGCTGCCCGTCGGCGCCGTCGGCAAGTCCGTCGCCCGGATCTACGGGCCTGACGGCAAGGGCGGCCTCAAGTCGCTGGGCTCCGGCAGCGCCAAGGGCTGGGAGCACATCAAGGCGGACACGTTCGTCGACCACAACCGCGACGGCGTCCTCGACGGCCATTACGGCCTGCTGGACAACGGCATCGTCGCCTACCAGGGCACCGCGGGCCGCCCCACCGAGATGGCGCGCGGCTTCAACGGCTACGACACCTTCTTCACCCCGGGCGAGCTCGGCGGAACCTACGGTTCCGACCTCCTCACCCGCGACAAGCAGGGCGTCCTCTGGGTCCACCAGGCCAACGGCAAGCTCGGCCGCGACTACGCCAAGATCGCCCCGCGCAAGCGGGTCGGCGGCGGCTGGGGCCAGTTCACCGCGATCACCGGCCGCGGCGACCTGACCGGCGACGGCAAGACGGACATCGTCGCCCGCGACAAGTCCGGCACGCTCTGGCTCTACAAGGGCACCGGCGACATCAACAAGCCCTTCGCGGCCCGGACGAAGGTCGGGGGCGGCTGGAACCAGTTCACCAAGCTGGTCGCGACCGGCGACGTGAACCTGGACGGCCACGCCGACCTGCTCGCCGTGGACGGCAAGGGCGCCCTGTGGCTCTACAAGGGCACCGGCAAGGCGTCCTCGCCGTACCAGTCCCGGGTCAAGATCGACAGCTCGGGCTGGAACCAGTACCGCCTGGTCTTCTGACCGTTACACTCCTCTTCGGTATTTTTCGTACGGAGAATTACGTGACCCACACCCACGGCCGCCGCTCCGGCGGCCGCGCACTCCCCCGCGTCGTGACCACGGC
>NZ_JAIQLH010000030.1 GCF_020037025.1 Streptomyces huiliensis
TCCCCAGCAGCAGCCGGCGCACCCAGCGGCGCCGGCGGCGCGGGGCGCGGGCGCCGCCGTCCGGGCCCGGGCCGAGTGGTCCGGGTGGTCCTGGTGGCGCTGGTGGTCCGGGTGATCCGGGCCGTCCGGACGGCGGGAGCGGTGCGCCTGAGCGGTGGGACACGGCTGCGCGACTCCCTCCGGGGCGGGTCTCGGGGTGCCTACCCGTCGATCATCACCCCGGAGCGGCGGCCCGGCAGCGTCAGAGGGCTCTCAGAGGGCCGTAACGGTGACGCGCTCGCTCGCCCGGCGCTGTGCCAGGGACTCCTCGGGGAGCCGGTCGAGGTGGCGGCAGAGCACCACCGAGGCGTCCGCGGCCAGGGGGGCGTAGAGGCCGGCGGCGAGGCCGTCCCAGGTGTCGTACGGCAGTCCGGAGAGCAGCCGCGCGCCGGACTCCAGTCCGCGCCCCGCCGCGTCCGCACGCGCCTGTTCGACCACCTGCGCACCCGTCAGTTCCCGCCCGGCCACGACGAGTGCCGGGGCGTGCGGGTCCACGGGGGCGTACGGGGCGAAGCGGTCGCCCTGGGCAGGTACCTCGACCGCGTAGTCGAGGAAGCCCTCGGGCGACTGGGGGAAGCGCCCGCCCAGCGGGCGCAGGGCCAGTGCCACGCGCTCCCCGGAGCAGGCGCGCGCCTCCTCCAGCCGGTCCGGGCCGCTCACCACGAGGTCGGCCGCGGCGGGGTCGCCGCCCATTTCGGCCACCACTCCGACGGAGGAACAGGCGAGCAGCCAGACGGCGGTCTGCCAGTGGGCGGGGAGGAGCAGCGCGAGGCGGTCGCCGGGCTCGGCGGCGAGGTCGCCCTGGAGCAGGTTGGCGGTCTTGGCCACCCAATTGGCGAAGGTGGCCACGGACAGTTCCACGCGTTCGCCGGTGGCGTCGTCGTAGAAGGTCACGAGCGGGCGCGACGGATCCGCGGCGAGAGCGGAACGCAGCAGGTCGGCGGGGGTGCGGTCGGTGGCGTTCATCCCCGGAAGGGTACGCCGGGCGAGCCCTGACGGTCAGTCGGACGGGGGCGCCGCGGGCCCGCCGCGGGCCGACAGGCCGTCACCGGGTGAATGGACAGGTTTGTGCGGATATGCGCAGGATCTGTGTCATGCGTGGATTCCTCGTCACCTCGGCGGTCACCGCCTGTGCCGCCACCTTGGCCCTGCCCGCCCTCGGCGCGCCCGGTGCGGTCTCCGCGCCCGCCCGCCCGGCCGCCGCCCCGCCGGAGGCTCCGGCCGCGGGGAAGGCGCCCGTGGCCGCGGCGCCCCCGGCGAAGGCGCTCGTCGCGGAGCGGGCGCCCGTCGTCGGGAAGGCCCCCGCCGCCCTGGCGAAGATCCCGGGGGCGACGTACTCGCTGCCCCTCGTCCCGCTGGAGGTCGCCGACGGCACCGGGACCGCCGCCCACGGCAGGACCGGGGCGGAGGCGGCCGGGGTCCGGCCCGGGGCCGGGGTCGGGGTACGGGGTCTGCGGCCGCAGCGGGTGAAGCCCTTCTCCCTGGTCGGCATCGTCTGGGACAGCGCGTCCGCCGAACTCCGCGGCCGCGCCCAGGTCCGTACCCGGGCCGTGCGCGGGACCTGGTCCCGGTGGCAGGACGTCCAGGTCCAGGACCACGACCGGCCCGACCTCGGCACCGCCGAAGCTCGCACGGGCCGCCGCGGGGCCACGGCGCCGCTCTGGGTCGGGGCCTCGGACGCCATCGAGGTGCGGGTCCGCCCGACCGCCCCGGCCGGCCGCCAGTCCCCGTCCGCCACGCTGCCGCGCGGACTGCGCGCCGAACTCGTCGACCCCGGCTCGGCGCCGCCCACCCGGCCGCGCG
>NZ_JAIQLH010000300.1 GCF_020037025.1 Streptomyces huiliensis
ATCTGCATGAGCGGCTGGGGCAAGGGCGTCGGACAGTTCGCCGTCTCCCGGCTCACCCGCCTCTTCCCCGCCTACTGGTTCGCGGTGCTGCTGGTCACCGTCGTCGTCCGGCTGTGGCCCGTGGTCAACTCCCCCACCGCCCTCCGCGACGTCGCCGTCAACCTCACGATGCTCCAGGAACCCCTGGGAGTGGAACCGGTCGACGGCGTGTACTGGACCCTGTGGATCGAGGTCCGCTTCTACCTGCTGTTCGCCCTCGTCGTCCACCGGGGGCTCGACTACCGGCGCGTGGTGGCCTTCTGCGGGCTCTGGGGCATCGGAGCGGTCGTCGCCCGGGCCACCGACGACCCGCTGCTCGAGCGCGTCCTGCTGCCCTACGACTGCTGGTACTTCATCGCGGGCATCGCCTTCTACCTGATGCACCGCTTCCGCCCGGCCCCCCTGCTCTGGCTGATCGTCGGCGGCACCTTCCTGATCGCCCAGCACGACCTGCTGGTCGCGGAGCGGCGGGCGGAGGCGTACATGGGCCACCGGGTGCCGCACTGGCCCACCCTCGCCCTGGTCGCCGTGTTCTACCTCTCCGTGATGGCGGTCGCACTGGGGTGGACACGGCGGCTCGACTGGCGTTGGCTGTCCACCGCGGGGGCGCTGACCTACCCCCTCTACCTGCTCCACGAGCGCGTCGGGTGGGTGGTCATCCGGCACGCGGACGGACATCTTCCGCGCCACGTGCTGCTCCCCCTCCTGCTGGCGGGGGCGCTGACGGCCGCCTGGCTGGTGCACCGGGGCATCGAGCGCCCACTGGCCCGCCGGCTCGGGGGCGCGCTCCGGCGCGCCGTCGCGCGGGCGGGAGCCGGACCGCCGGAGACCACCGGCACCGTCCGGTCACCCGGCCGTCACCGAACCGTCGGGGAACCGCGTGGATGAATACCACCATCCAGGGGAGACGGTGGAGAAAAACAGGGACAGGAGACCACGGTCGCAGCCATGCGCACGTCCTCTGTGTCAGCATTCCCGGACACCCCCGCTCTGTATGACGATCCGACTAGCCCACGGAAGAGGACGACATGCGCTTCGCCAGGCGAGGTGGACTCGACGGCGGCCCCCGAGCCGTCCGGCGCCCGGCACCCCGGCTCGCCGTACTGGACGGGCTCCGCCTGGTGGCGGCCCTCATGGTCGTGGTCTTCCACTACACCGCCCTCCGCGGCGGCTGGGACCAGCACCCGGACAAGGTCTTCCCGGTCCTCCGGACGGTCACCCGCTACGGCTTCGTCGGCGTCGAGGTCTTCTTCCTGATCAGCGGCTTCGTCATCTGCATGAGCACCTGGGGGCGGTCGCTCGGCGACTTCGTGGTCTCCCGGATCTCCCGGATCTACCCCGCCTACTGGTTCGCGGTCTTCCTCACCGCCGGGGTGATCACCCTGTGGCCGCAGGTGCGCACCGTGGAGAACTGGGACGTCGTCCTCACCAACCTCACGATGCTCCAGGAGGCCTTCGGGGTGTGGGACGTGGACGGCGTCTACTGGACGCTGTTCATCGAGCTCAAGTTCTACGTCCTCTTCGCGATCGTGGTGGCCACCGGCGTCACGTACCGCAAGTGCGTCCTGTTCTGCGGCGTCTGGACCGTCGCGGCGGTCATCTCCCCCAAGTCCGACAGCAAGCTGCTGGAGATGTGGGCGACGCCGCTCTACACGCCCTACTTCGTGGCCGGCATCGCCTTCTACCTGATGCACCGCTTCAAGCCCACGGCGCTGCTGTGGGCCATCGTCACCATGTCGCTGATGATCGCGCTGCACGGGGTACCCAAGCGCGTCGCCGACAACACCAACAACACCATCCCCACCTGGCCCGCCAAGCTGATAGTGGTCGCGGCCTTCGTGATCATGGCGCTGATCGCGCTCGGGTACTTCAACCGGATCCAGTGGCGCTGGCTCACCACCGCCGGCGCGCTCACCTATCCGCTGTACCTCATCCACCAGTACATCGGCATGACCGTCATCCACGGCCTGCGCTCCCACATCCCGCCGTACCCGCTGGTCGCCGGGCTGATCGCGGTGATGCTGGGCGCCGCCTGGGCGATCAACCGGTACATCGAACGCCCGTTCGGCAAACGCCTGCGGCGCGCGATGCAGAAGGGCATGGAGGACATGCGCCACAACTCCACCGTCCCCGCGCTGCGCAAGCCCGATCCGCAGAGCGGCCTGGCGATCCTCCAGGAGCCCCGCAACACCAAGCCCTTCGAGCCGGCCGAGCCCGGCCGCGTGGGCGCCGGCACGGCCGACGGTGGCTGACGGACAGCCGCGGACGCGCCCGCCGGGGACGGCGGGCGCGCACGCCGCTCAGAGGCTGCCGACCACCTTGCGGGGCGAGACGCGGACGACGACCCGCTCGGCGTCGTTCTTCGCGTCCGGGTTGAAGTCCGCGTAGTCCTTGCCCGTGTACTTCCGGGACAGCTCGTCGATGAGCTCCTGACCGCCCTCGGTGGTCAGCTCCGCGGTACCGCGGACCTCGGCGTAGGTGTAGGGCGCGTTCGGCGGGTTCACCAGGACGGTGATCCGGGGGTCGCGGCGGAGGTTCCGCTCCTTCCGGCGCCCGACGGTCGTGGAGATCAGCAGGTCGTCGCCGTCCCGCTTGACCCAGGTGACGGAGAGCTGCGGGCTGCCGTCCGGCTGGACGGTGGCGACGGTGACGAAGGCGGGGTTGTCGTCCAGGTACTGCTTCAGGTCGTCCGAGAGTGCGGCTGACACCTTCCGGGTCCTTCCCTCGATTGACGGGCGCGCACCGGGCGGGTGCGCGCACGACGGAGTGTCGGTACCGGATCACGGTATGCCACCGCGACGTCACACAGGGGCGTAACGCCCCAGGCGCTCAGCGCGGGAACACCAGCGCCGTCGCCACCGCTGCCAGACCCTCCGCGCGGCCGGTCAGGCCGAGCCCGTCGGAGGTCGTCCCGGAGACGGACACCGGCGCGCCCACCGCCTCGGACAGCGCGCGCTGCGCCTCGGCCCGCCGCTTGCCGATCTTCGGCCGGACGCCGATGACCTGCACCGCCACGTTGCCGATCTCGAAGCCCTCGGCACGGACGATGCGGGCCGCCTCGGCCAGCAGGGTCACGCCGGAGGCGCCGGACCACTCGGGCCGGTCGGTGCCGAAGTGGGCGCCCAGGTCGCCGACACCGGCGGCCGAGAACAGCGCGTCACAGGCGGCGTGCGCGGCGACGTCGCCGTCGGAGTGGCCGGCGAGGCCGTGCGTCGCGTCCTCCCAGAGCAGGCCCGCGCACCACAGCTCGCGGCCCTCCTCGAAGGCGTGCACGTCGGTGCCGATGCCCACCAGAGGCAGGAGCCCCGCGCTAAAAACCGTCATTGGCCCTCCTCCGGGCGATCACTGCCTCGGCCAGCACCAGGTCCAGCGGCCTGGTCACCTTGAACGCCTCCTCGTGGCCGGGGACGACCACGACGGGCACGCCCAGCCGTTCGACCATCCCGGCGTCGTCGGTGGCCCCCTCGCCGACCGCCTTCCCGAACTCCGCGTGGGCCGCGTCCAGCGTGCGCCGGTCGAAGCCCTGGGGGGTCTGGACGGCACGCAGCAGGGCGCGCTCGGGGGTGCCGGTGACCGTCTCCGGAGCGGTCGCGTCCGCTCCGTCCCGCGGGGCGACCCGCTTGACCGTGTCGGCCAACGGCAGGGCCGGCACCACGGCCGGATGGCCGGCGCGGACGGCGGCGACGACGGAGTCGACCGTGTCGACGGGGACGAGCGGGCGGGCCGCGTCGTGGACGAGGACGATCCCGACGTCGTCGGGCAGCGCCTTCAGGCCCAGACCCACGGACTCCTGCCGGGTGGCTCCGCCGGGGACGACCACGACCTCGGTCCGGTCGCCCGCGAGCGGGAACTCGTCCAGCAGGGAGCGCACCTCGGCCTCGCCGTCCGGCGGGGCGACGACCACGACCAGGGAGACCGCGCGGGAGGCGGTCATGGCGCGCACGGCACGGACCAGCATGGGCGTCCCGCCGAGCGCGCGCAGCGCCTTGGGGACGCCGGGGCCGAGCCGGACGCCGCGTCCGGCCGCGGGGATCACCGCGGCGGTACGGGTCGCGGGGGCCGCGGGGACACCGGACCGCTCCGCCCGGTCGGAAACAGTGGCTCGATCAGACATCGCGTTGGCGTTCAGGTTTGCTTCCTCGGCCGAGGTGGGTATGGCCTGGGGGAACCCCGAGCGCGCAGGGCTCGGGGGAATGCCGGGCGCTCACCGTGACCAGCCCCTTCCGTGAACGACTGGTCCGGCCGCTCGCCCCGGTGTTCCGTGCGCCGGGCCTTCGGCACGGGAGTACGGATCGCGGGTGGCGGAAGCGGAGACGCCGGGCCCCGGCCGGAGCAGAGATGCCGCAGCGCCCGTCGGACGAGCTTTCGTTCGTCAGTCGGGCACCGCGGCACTTCCACGTCGCGACCACTGCGTCGCACTTCTGTTGTGCGGCGGGGAGCCGGCACCTGAGCGTCAGGTGTGCGTGTGCGTCAGGACGCGAGGACCTCGTCGAGCAGGGCCTCGGCCTTGTCCTCGTTCGTGTTCTCCGCGAGGGCGAGCTCGCTGACCAGGATCTGGCGGGCCTTGGCGAGCATGCGCTTCTCGCCGGCGGACAGGCCGCGCTCGCGCTCCCGGCGCCACAGGTCGCGGACGACCTCGGCGACCTTGATCACATCGCCGGATGCGAGCTTCTCCAGGTTCGCCTTGTAGCGGCGGGACCAGTTGGTCGGCTCTTCGGCGTACGGCGCCCGAAGAACCTCGAAGACTCGGTCGAGCCCGTCCTGGCCGACCACATCGCGAACACCGACGAACTCCGCATTGTCCGCCGGCACCCGAACCGTCAGGTCACCCTGGGCGACCTTCAGCACCAAGTAGGTCTTGTCCACGCCTTTGATCTGGCGAGTTTCGATGGCCTCGATCAGCGCGGCCCCGTGATGGGGATAGACCACGGTGTCGCCAACCTTGAACGTCATGTGACAGGTACCCCTTCCGTGGCTATCCAGTCTAACACGGGAAGTGTCCGTTCTGAATGGCGTTTCCGCAGGTCAGGGCATATCTCGGGGCTTGACAACAGCGGCCGGGACGTGCTGCGCGGGGGTTCCGGAAGCAGGTATTCGCAGGTCGGAGCGGTTGTCCGGGGCAAGCGAAACGGGCACGTTACACGTACCGGGACGGGCGCGCGAGCGGTCGAACGTCCCGTTTTGCCGGGGTCCGGGCGCGGCAGTTCCGGTACTCCGTTCGGGGCGGCGGGACGTTCCGCGCGCGCATTCCGGAATTGATCAAGCCGAACTTGATCAATTCCGGAACTCGTTCCCCTCGGCACTCGCATTCCTTACCGATAATCCACCGGACAGCTCCTCGGATAAGCCGGTCGTAGGACGCTCGACGGCCGAGTGGACCTTGAGGGGCGGGTCGGGTGCGGGGGCGGTGCGACGGCTCGGTAACCTAAGCCCGCTGACACACCTCTTACTTCGTCCAAGGAGATGCCGCCGCCGTGAGCAGCAGCCTTCGACGCGGCGCTCTCGCCGCCACCGTCCTCGCGCTCTCGATCGCCTCGCTCTCCGCCTGCGGGGCGGGCAACGACGCGGGGACGCTTCAGGTCAAGCCGGACAACGCCGCCGCCTCCGTCGGTGACATCAAGCTCCAGAACGTCAACGTGGTCACCCAGCCGGGGCAGACCACCACCGGCCCGGCCGTGATCACCGGCCAGGTGTTCAACAACGGCGACAAGGAGCAGTCCCTCACCGCCGTCAACCTGCCCGGCAAGAACGTCACGGTGCAGCTCACCGGCGCCAAGGGCAGCGGCCCGGTGGTGGTCCCGGCCGGCGGCTCGGTGACGCTGGGCGGCAAGGGCAACGCCTCCGCCGTCCTGCCGAACGGCCGAGAGAGCCTGAAGGACGGCGCGCAGCAGCAGCTGTCGTTCGTCTTCAGCCGCACCGGTGACGTGCGGGTCGGCGCCTTCGTCGTCCCGGCCACCAGCTACTTCAAGGACTGGGGTCCGGCGGAGCCGTCGCAGGCGCCGCAGTCCCCGCAGCCGGGCAAGCCGGGCGGCGGCAAGCAGGGCAAGCCGGGCGCGACCGCCCCGGCGTCCGGCAAGGCCGAGGACAAGTCCAAGAAGGACGGGAAGCCGGAGAGCGGCGACCAGAAGGCCGACAAGGGCACCGCCAAGAACGACAAGAACCGCCAGACCCCGGCGGCTCCCGACGCCGAGCACTGAGCCCGGTCTTCTCGCGGGGCCCGGTTCTCTCGCGGAGGAACGCGGCAGGGCCCGGGAGCCGTCGGCTCCGGGCCCTGGCCGGGTGATCTGCCGGCCGTGATCCGCCGGCCGCGGCCTACGGCTCGAACTTGTAGCCGAGGCCGCGCACCGTCACCAGGTAGCGCGGCGCCCCCGGGTCCGGCTCGATCTTGGCGCGCAGCCGCTTGACGTGGACGTCGAGCGTCTTGGTGTCGCCCACGTAGTCCGCGCCCCACACCCGGTCGATGAGCTGCATCCGGGTCAGCACCCGGCCGGCGTTCCGCAGCAGCATCTCCAGCAGGTCGAACTCCTTCAGCGGCAGGTCGACCTTGCCGCCGGCGACCGTGACGACGTGCCGGTCCACGTCCATCCGCACCGGGCCGGCCTCCAGCGCCGCGGGCGCGACCTCCTCCGGCTCCCCCCTGCGGCGCAGCACCGCGCGGATGCGGGCGACCAGCTCGCGGGAGGAGAAGGGCTTGGTGACGTAGTCGTCGGCCCCTATCTCCAGGCCCACGACCTTGTCGATCTCGCTGTCCTTGGCGGTGACCATGATGACGGGCACGTTGGAGCGTCCGCGCAGCTGCCGGCATACCTCGGTGCCGGGCAGGCCCGGCAGCATCAGGTCGAGCAGGACGAGGTCGGCGCCGTTGCGCTCGAACTCCTCCAGGCCCTCGGGGCCGGTGGCCGCGATGGCGACCTCGAACCCCTCCTTGCGCAGCATGTAGGACAACGCGTCGCTGAAGGACTCTTCGTCCTCGACGACGAGCACTCGGGTCACGGGGCGACCTCCGGTCGGATCTCGTTCTGGCGGTGCGGGCGGAAGGAGAGCAGAGGGGCGACGGGGTGCGGACGGCTCACCGGAGCGCCTCCGGGGCCGGGAGGCCGGTGGGGACGTGGCCCGTCGCGTCGGCCGCGTCCTGCGGGTCGTCGGCGTCGACGCGGCGCAGGCGGAGCCGGTCGCGGTCGACGCCCGCCTCGGGGAGGCGGAGGGTGAAGGTGGAACCCTGGCCCTCGGCGCTCCAGACGGTGACCTCGCCGCCGTGCGACGCGGCCACGTGCTTGACGATCGACAGGCCGAGGCCGGTGCCGCCGGTGGCGCGGGAGCGGGCGGGGTCGACCCGGTAGAAGCGTTCGAAGACGCGCTCGCGGTCCTTCT
>NZ_JAIQLH010000301.1 GCF_020037025.1 Streptomyces huiliensis
ACCCGGTAGAAGCGTTCGAAGACGCGCTCGCGGTCCTTCTCGGAGATGCCGATGCCCTGGTCGGTGACGGCTATCTCGATCAGGTCGCCGCCGGGGGCGGCGACCCGGCGTGCGGCTATGCCCACTCTGGTGCGGGCGGGGCTGTAGTTGACGGCGTTCTCGACGAGGTTGCCGAGCGCTGCGGCGAGCTGGCCGCGGTTGCCCCAGACGTGCAGGCCGGCCGAGCCTCCGGAGGCCATGGTGATCTGCTTGGTGCCGGCCTGGTGGCGGCAGCGGTCGATGGCCTCGGCGACGAGCTCGTCCACCCGGACGGGCTCGGAGTCCTCCAGGGGGTCGTCGTTCTGCACCCGGGAGAGGTCGATGAGCTCCTGGACCAGATTGGTCAGCCGGGTGGCCTCGATCTGCATCCGGCCGGCGAAGCGGGTGACGGCCTCGGGGTCGTCGCTGGCGTCCATCACGGCCTCGGACAGCAGCGACAGCGCGCCCACCGGCGTCTTGAGCTCATGGCTGACGTTGGCGACGAAGTCCCGGCGGACGGCCTCGATGCGGCGCGCCTCGGTGAGGTCCTCGACCAGCAGCAGGACCAGGCGGGAGCCCAGTGGCGCCACTCGGGCGGAGACCGCGAGGGCGTCCCCGCGGCCGGTGCCGCGGCGCGGCAGGTCCAGCTCGACCTGGCGTATCTCCCCGTCGCGGCGGGTGTCGCGGGCCATCTGGAGCATCGCGTCCACGGCGAGCCGGCCGCCGCGCACCAGGCCCAGGGCGTACGCCGCCGAGCTGGCCTTGACGACGGCGTCGCCCTCGTCGAGGACGACGGCGGAGGACCGCAGCACGGAGAGGACGGTGTCGACGCCGGGCGGCAGGACCGCGTCGGTGTGCAGCGAGCTGCGGCTGGGGCGCGCCTGGTCGCGCTCGCTCCAGCGGAACGCCAGCATGGCGATCACACCGGTGCACAGGCCGGCGAGGGCTGCCGCTGCGGCGACGGCCGCGTCCACGTTCATGTCTCCAGGTTATGCGGGGGCACCGACAGCCCCACAGTCAAAAGGGGGGCGCCTCGAACACACGTTGCCGAGAGTTCACCTTGAGGTCGGCGGTGGTTCACTCCGGGGGTCGACACCCGTCGCGTTCCGGCCGGATCGTGGTACCGGGCGGCCTCAGAAAGCACCGGACCGCGGTCGGCCGGCCGGCGGCCCGGACGGCCTCGGCACACCCCCGGCCGCCGTACCACTCGAAGCGAGAGCTCGAAGCGAGAGAAGGACACGATGCGGGACGCGTACCACGAGGAGCTGGACTCGATAGGCGACGGGCTGGTCGAAATGGCGCGGCTCGTCGGCTCCGCCATAGGGCGCGCCACGACGGCGATCCTGGACGCGGACCTGAAGCTCGCGGAGGCCGTGATCGCCGGCGACAGCAAGGTGGACGACCTCCAGCGGGACCTGGAGGCGCGGGCCATCGCGCTGCTGGCCCGGCAGCAGCCGGTCGCCACGGACCTGCGGATCGTGGTGACGTCCCTGCGGATGAGCGCCGACCTGGAGCGTTCGGGCGACCTCGCGCAGCACGTCGCGAAGCTCGCCCGGCTGCGCTTCCCGGACACGGCGGTCCCGCGCGACCTGCACTCGACGGTGCTGGAGATGGGCCAGCTCGCCCAGCGGCTGATGGCCAAGGCGGGCGAGGTGCTGATCACCAAGGACGTGGACCTGGCGCTCCAGCTGGAGCAGGACGACGACGCGATGGACCTGCTCCACCGCGCCCTCTTCCAGCACCTGATGGACGACCGCTGGCAGCACGGCATCGAGACGGCCGTGGACGTCACCCTGCTGGGCCGCTACTACGAGCGGTTCGCCGACCACGCCGTCTCCGTCGCCAAGCGCGTCGTCTACCTGGTCACCGGGGAGCACGCGGACGAGCTCAACCAGACGGCGGGCGCCCCCGGCGCGAAGGAGACACCGTGATACCCGGCGTGCGCCTGTGCGCTCCCTGACGCCCCCGGTGCGCCCGCACACTCGTACACCCGGCGCATTGACGTCCGGCATCGGGTGAGCGTTGAGTGGGGTGTGGCAGACCACCCATCGAGGAGGTACCGCATGACCGGTTCTCTCGCCCCTGAGCGTGTGGCTCCCGCGACGCCCGCGATGAGCGGATGCAACTGCGGCCCGTCGTGCAGCTGCGGTTGCCAGCAGGGCGGCTCCTGCAACTGCGGCGGCGGCTGCGGCTGACACGCCTCACACGTCACTCACGGGAAGGGCCCCCGGACGGCGAACGCCGCTCGGGGGCCCTTGCCCGTACCGGGACCTGCCGTACCGGGACCTGCCGTACGGGGAGGACTACTTCTTCTTGCCCTGGGACTCTCAACTACGCCTGATCTTCTGGAGAGTTGGCTGCTCACTCACCTCTGACCTGCGGCCGAAGGCTCACACGGCGGTCGTTGGCTGTCGTCATCTGTCATCGTCGGCCACCCTCGGACGGCCCCCAGACGGCCCGGCCCCGGGCCCGGAAGCGCCGCTAGCGCTAGCGTCGGAGATCGCTAACGTTAGCGACCCCGCTAGCGACCAAAAGTGCGGGTGGCCAGCACGTTAGCGGATAGCGGCCCGTCTCGGCCCACCCCGGAATCGGCCCGATCGACGGCTCCGTGAAGGATGCCGCCCAGCCGCTATCGGGCGGGCCGGCGGCCCGGACCACCGGTCCGTCGGTGCGGGGAAGAACAAGAAGGACCGCCCTTCGGGCGGACGTCCTTCCGGCCGCCTTCCCCAGTCTCGACGCCAGCGCCATGGGCGACTGCTGCAACCGTTCGTCTCCCGGGTCGGGCCAGTGGCTACTGGCTAGCGGCAAGGTTGCCAGTAGCCACTGAAACGGCTTCTGGGCTGGCAGGGGACCCGGAAAGGGGTCTCGGCTTGCCACTAGGCAGTAGTCACTGGCCAGTAGGGCTCAACGAACCTGCCCGGCCCTGCCCCCTTGGAATGCCGTCCTTGGCGCCTTCCAAGGGGCGGGCGGCAGATCAAAGAGCGCGTCGACGGCCTGTGCCGCTCTCGCGGGGTCCGCTAGCTTTTCAGGGGCGGGGGGCGCCCCCACTGAAAAGCAGCCTCTAGCCGTCCTAGAGAATTGAGGGTAAGCAGCGTCCGCAGCGTCCGTCGGCCATCGTTCACCCCCTCTGACCTGCACCATTCCTGCGGACGCTGACCAACATACCCAGCGTCCGACAGCGTCCGCAGCGTCCGGGCACGCCTAGTTGCTAAGAGCACGATTTCGCAGGTCAGGCGTGACCCCTGGGAGGAACGGGGGCGGACGCTGTGGAAGCGGATGCTGTGCTCGTCTCCAAACAGTCGTCGAGACGAGCAAGAAGAGCACCCCCCGCCACGACCAGGGTGCTCTTCTTGCTGAAGAGACCACCCCACGCGGGCAAGGGTGGCTTCTTCGATGCCTCGGTCTGGCAGCAGAGCGCGACGGCGCCCAGCGCCAGACGTCGACCATCGCGCGCGAGCGCAGCGAGCTGCCAAAGGTCGCGCGGCCGGAGGCCGCTCCTTCTGTCACTGGGGCAGGAAGCCTGGGGCCGTCTTCCCAAGCTCGCGCAGGTGCGCAAGGTAGTCCTGAGCGGCAGGCTCGGACGCGTAGCGGTGCCGCATCTCCGCCGCCAGTTCACGGCTGGTCATGATGAGCGACGGCACCGACTGACGCTCGCCTTCGAGGGCGCGCTCCCCCATGATGAGTGCCTGTTCGAGGTCACCCTCTCGGGCGGCCGTCACGCCCAGCGTGACGCGCGCTTCCGCGTTGCGCATGGGCTTGCGCTCCGTTCCGTCGAAGTCCGTCCCTGCCCTGAGGACTTCCTCGGCGAGCGTCCGCGCCAGCTTGTCTTCCCCGACCAGGCGGTAGCAGTCCATCGCGTAGAAGTCGAACTTCGCCGGGTCCACCACGAAGTGGTTGTCCAGGTTCTCCGGGTGCGGCATCCCTTCCAACAGGTTCCGCCCCCGGTCGAGCGCCACCTCTACCCGACGCCGGTCCCCAAGCCGGGCCCATGCCTTGGCCTCCTGCCCGGCAAGCTGTACGGCTACCCCGTGATGTGCGGCCACTTGTGTTCCCGCCTCCGCCGCCGCAACCACCCCGCGGTAGTCCCCCGTCGTGAGCGCGAACCAGGCCCGCATTTCGTGCGCCCAGCCGGCCACCTCGGCATGGTCGGCCTCCGTCGCCAACGACAGAGCGGCCCGGCGCGTCGACTCGGCCGCGTGCCGGTCTCCCGTGTCGTACTCGACGCAGCCCACGAGCAGGGCGAGCCAGCCAGAAAGGGCCAGCACCTCGCGATGTTGCGAGAGCGTGAGGCTCTTCGAGTGGAGATCGACCACCCGGCGGAGCCACTGGCGCCCCTCGATGAGGAGTTGGGCGCTCGGCATGAACGGGTACTCAGAGCACAGTCGATCGGTGGTAATCCGAAGGGCGTCGAGCGTCGCGGTGTCTACGTCGGACCGGTTCAGACGGCTCACGATCTCCAGGGTTTCCATGCCACTCGCAGCCAGGATCTCCCTGTCTCCGTCCCGCCGCGCCGGCGCGGGGAAGAGGGCGTGTGTCACGGTGCCGAAGACAGCGGCGATGAGCGGGCGGTAGAACTCGTTGGGGAGCTGCCCGGACTCCCACCGTTTCCACTGGCGGAGCAAGCTCTCGTCTGCGGGGAGTTCGTCCTTCGCATGGGCCCTTAGGGCCTGTATTGAGTCGTG
>NZ_JAIQLH010000302.1 GCF_020037025.1 Streptomyces huiliensis
GGGGCTTACGCGCCCAGCAGGCGGGACGTGGAGTAGATGAGCAGGCCCGCCAGCGCGCCCACCACCGTGCCGTTGATGCGGATGAACTGGAGGTCGCGTCCGATGTGGGCCTCGATCTTGCGGGAGGTCTGTTCGGCGTCCCAGCCGGCCACGGTCTCGGTGATCAATGAGGTGATCTCGTCCCGGTACGTCGTCACCACGTGCACGGCCGCGTCCTCCAGCCAGCCGTCGACCTTGGCGCGCAGCCGCTCGTCCGCGGTCATGCGGGCGCCCAGGGAGAGGATCGCCGTGCGGGCGCGCAGCCGGAGTTCGCTGCGCTCGTCCTCGGCGGCGGCGACCACCATCGCGCGGACGGAGTTCCAGGCCGACGCGATCAGGTCCTGCACCTCGGCGCGGCCCAGGACCTCGGTCTTCAGGCGTTCCACCCGGGCCCGGGTGTCAGGGTCGGACTGGAGGTCGCCCGCGAAGTCGGCGAGGAAGCGGTCGACCGCGCCGCGCGCCGGGTGGCCTGGCATGTCGCGCATCTCGGTGACGAAGCGCAGCAGCTCCTTGTAGACGCGCTCGCCGACCTTGCGGTCGACGAAGCGCGGCGTCCAGCCGGGAGCGCCGCCGGTGACGGCCTGCATCACCGAGTCCCCGTGCGCGACGAGCCAGTCGTGGGCGCGGGCGCACACCAGGTCGACGACCTTGTGGTGGCCGCCGTCGGCGACGATCCGGTCCAGCATCCTGCCCAGGCCCGGCGCGATCTCCTGGGCGTCGGCCCGGCGGGTGACGGCCTCGCCGACCACCGCCTGCACGTCCGCGTCGCGGAGCACCCGCAGGGCCCCGCGCAGGGCGGTGGACAGTTCGGCGGTCACCCGGTCGGCGTGCTCGGGAGCGGCGAGCCAGGCGGCCAGGCGGGAGCCGATGCCGACGGCGCGGAGCCGGCGGCGGACGACGTCGCCGGAGAGGAAGTTCTCGCCGACGAACTCGCCGAGGCTCTGTCCGAGCTGGTCCTTCTTGGTCGGGATGATCGCGGTGTGCGGGATCGGCAGGCCCATCGGGCGGCGGAACAGCGCCGTGACGGCGAACCAGTCGGCCAGCGCGCCCACCATGCCCGCCTCCGCCGCGGCGGCCACGTAGCCCGCCCAGGGGCCCACGCCCGCGGACCCCGAGGACTTCGCCCAGGTGGCGAGCGCGTAGACGAGGGCGACCGCCAGGAGCAGCCCGGTCGCGAAGGCCTTCATGCGGCGGACGCCGCGGCGTTTGCGCTCGTCGGCCTCGCTGTAGGTGAAGCCGACGGGTGGGGCGTCGGGGGGTGGAGGGTCGTGGGGTGGGGTGTCGTGAGGTGGGGTTTTCTCGGGTGGCGTTTCCTGGGCCGTTGCCGTTCCTCGGTGGGTCTTTTCGGGCATCACTCCCCCAGACGGCCGATTTCCGGGCGTCCCTTCCTCCCTCGCGGACCGCTCGTCTCCGGACAACTCTCCACCGCCTTCGGCGCCCGCCGCCGCGTCCCCTTGGGACCGATTCATCCGTACCACCCGTCCGCGTTTCCTCAGAGGTTTCCCCGTCCCGCTCGGGAAAGCTCTTTTCTCTCTACCCGCTCGACTCGGGGAACGGCCCGGTAGTTCCCACCGTCTGACACGTCGCGGCCGGTCCGCACCGGTGGTCCGGCCGCCCGGAGCTCCCGCGGACCGCGTGGGATCATGGATCCGGCGACCGGGCCGCGGCGGCACCCGTACGGGCGCCTTCCCCGGCGGCCCGCCCGGATCCCGCTCCGTCCGACCGCCGTTCAGGAGACTTCCCGCGATGACCCGGCCCCCTCTGTCCCGCGGCACCGCCTGTGCCCTGCTCGCCGCGCTGGTGGCCGTCGTCACCCTGGTGTCCACGGCGATCTTCCTGGGGACCGCGGGCGGCGAGGTGGGCGGCGAGGAACCGCGGCACCGGCGGCCGGACGCCGCGCCCGCCGCGGTGAACGGCTGGACCGGCTCCTGGGCCGCCGCGCCCGCCGCCGCCGATCCGCGGGCGCCGGCCGGGCTTCCCGGGACGTCCATCCGCAACGTGATCCACACGAGCGTCGGCGGCACCGGTGCCCGTATCCGCGTCTCCAACCTGTTCGGCAACCGGCCGCTGCGCCTCACCCACGCCTCGCTCGCCGTCTCCGCGGGCCCGGAGACGGGGGG
>NZ_JAIQLH010000303.1 GCF_020037025.1 Streptomyces huiliensis
CGGCCGCCGCGGTCCCGGGGACCATGCGGCGGCTGTCGTTCGGCGGGCGGTCCGCGGTGAGCGTGCCCGCCGGGCAGGAGGCCGTCAGCGATCCGGTGCCGCTCGCCGTCGCTCCCGCGTCCGACCTGCTCGTCACCCTCTACGCGGCGGCTCCGTCCGGGCCCGTGACGCTGCATCCGCACGCCCGGCAGGTCTCGTGGCTCGCGCGCGGTGACCGGACGGAGGACGCCGGTGGTGCGGCGTACACCGTCCGGACGCCCTATTGGCGGTACGTCACCGGGCTCGACGTCTGGGGGACGCAGGCGACGGGGTCGGTCGTCGCCATCGGTGACTCCATCACCGACGGGGTGAACTCGACGATGGGTGCCAATCGGCGGTGGCCCGATTTCCTGGCCGCTCGGCTGCGGTCCGAGCCGGGGGCGCCGCGGTACGGCGTGCTCAATGAGGGTATTAGCGGCAATCGCATCCTGCTCAGCAACCGCGGCGGCCGGGCGCCGCACAACAATCCGAGCGCGCTCGACCGGTTCGACCGGGACGTGCTCGGGCGGACGGGCGTGCGGGCCGTCGTCGTCGAGCTGGGCGTGAACGACATCCTGCGGCGGCCACAGCAGCTTGACGCCCGGCGCATCGTCGACGGGCTTCGGCGGCTGGTGGCGCGGGCGCATGCGCGGGGGCTGGTGGTCGTCGGGTCCACGCTGACGCCGTTCGGTGGGCATCTGGGGGTGGTGCCGGCGCGGCAGGAGCCTGTGCGGTTGGCTGTCAACGCGGAGATTCGTTCGGGGCGGGTGTTTGACTCCGTGGTGGATTTTGATCGGGTGTTGCGGGATCCGGCTGATCCGCAGCGGTTGCTGCCTGCTTATGACAGTGGGGATCGGCTGCATCCGAATGATGCGGGGTATCGGCGGATGGCTGAGGCTTTTGATCTCGGGGCGTTGGTGGGGCGGCCGGTGGCCGTTCTGTAGCGGGCGGTGTGTGGGTGGGGGGATTGCCCCTGTCCCGCCCCTTCCCGTTTCTTGCAGGGGCTGCGCCCCCGCACCCCCGAAACCGCGCTCCGCGCGGTTGTCCTCAAACGCCGGACGGGCTGGGTGGGGGGTGGCGGGGGGGTTGGGTAAGTACGCGCTTCTCGTGCGTCCTCAAACGCCGGACGGGCTGGGGGGTCAGTCCTCGCCCTTCTTCAGCGACGTCCGTTCCTTCTTCCGCGTCACGCCCACCCCGCCCCAGAAAGCGAAGCCCGTGATGCGGACGCGGGGGGAGCCGGGGGAGCCCGCTCCCGCGCCCTTGGAGTCGAAGCCGCCCATCAGGCCCAGGCCGTTGACCTGGACGTCCAGGTCCGGGGGGACGACGACCTCCATGCCGCCCATCACGGCGATGCAGCGGATCGTCACCTCGCGACCCTCGAAGTGTGCCTGGCGGAGGTCGATCTGGCCGCCGCCCCAGAAGGTGAAGGCGGTGAAGACGCGGGGTACGGTCCAGCGGCCGTGGCGCTGGAAGCCGCCCATGACGGCGATGGCGCCCTTGGACGACGGCGTTCCGCCGATGCGGCTCGCCCAGCTCTCGTCGGTCACGGCGGGAGCGCCCGGCGTCGGGACGGCGAGTCCGGTGCCGGCGGGTGGGAGGTCGCGGACGAGGGGGGCGAGGTCGGCGTGGGTGCGGGCCTTGTAGGCCGCGTCCAGGCGCTCCCCGAACTCGTCCATGTCCAGCCGGCCTTCGGCGACGGCCGTTCGCAGCGCCTCGGCGACGCGCTCGCGCTCGGCGTCGGAGGCGCGCATCTCAGGGCGTTCGCTTGTCATGACCACAGATTAGGCCCTGTTGGGGTCAGAGGCCCGGCCGATCCGCGTACAGCCGGGCGATGACCTGCTCGATGTCCGGTTCGCGCACCGAGAGGTCGACCAGCGGGTACCGCTCGGCCACGGCCGCCACGATGGGGGCGGCGCTGCGGGCGGCCGGGAAGGCGAGCCACTGGCGGGGGCCCTCCACCCGGTCGACGCGGGTGCCGGGGACGTCGTCGATCGGCGGCAGCTCGCGTTCCAGGTCGACGACGAGCATCCGCTCGCTCTCCCCCACCTTGTGCAGGCCGTCCAGCGCGCCGTCGTAGACCAGCCGGCCGTGGTCGATGACCATCACCCGGCCGCACAGCTGCTCGATGTCGGTCAGGTCGTGGGTGGTCAGCAGGACGGTGGTGCCGCGCTCGGCGTTGAGGTCGCGGAGGAACCCGCGCACCTTCGCCTTGCTGACCACGTCGAGGCCGATCGTCGGCTCGTCCAGGTAGAGCACGTCGGGGTCGTGGAGCAGGGCCGCCGCGATGTCGCCGCGCATCCGCTGGCCGAGGGAGAGCTGCCGGACGGGGACGTCGAGGAGGTCGCCCAGGTCGAGGAGGTCGACGCAGCGTTCCATGTTGGCGCGGTAACGGGCGTCGGGGATGCGGTACATGCGGCGCACCAGGCCGTAGGAGTCGCGCAGCGGCAGGTCCCACCACAGGGTGGTGCGCTGTCCGAAGACGACGCCGATGCGGCGGGCCAGCCGGGTGCGGTCGCGGGTCGGGTCGATGCCGGCGACGCGCAGCCGGCCGCCGCTGGGCATCAGGATGCCGGTGAGCATCTTGATGGTCGTGGACTTGCCGGCGCCGTTGGGGCCGATGTAGCCGACGATCTCGCCGCGCGGCACCCGGAAGGAGATGCCGTCGACGGCCCGGACCTCGCGGCGCTCCCGGCGCAGCAGCCCCGCGCGCCGGCGGACCTGGAAGACCTTCTCCAGGCCGTCCAGTTCGATGAACGCCTTGTCGTCGGTGGCCGGTTCCTTGCCCATGGTCAACTTCCTGTGCTCCGGTAGCTTCTCAGTCCCGCCCGCCACACCAGCCCTGTCAGCCCCAGCAGCAGCACCGCCACCAGTGGCCCGCACAGCGACACCCACCCGGGCAGGTGCAGCGGGTCGTCCCGGCCCAGCAGCCGCAGGACGGGCAGCCAGTTGACGAAGGCGAGCGGGACGACGAAGGTCACCCCGCGCACCAGGTCGCGGGCGAAGACGGTCGGCGGGTACTGGAGCATGGTGACGCCGCCGTAGGTGAAGGAGTTCGCCACCTCCGAGGCGTCGGCGGCCCAGAACTGGAACGCCGCCCCGGCCAGGAACACGGCGCAGAAGATCGCCGCTCCGGCGACCACCGTGACCAGCAGGAACAGTGCCTTCAGCGGCGTCCAGGCCACGTCCGCGGCGGCCACGCCCCAGCCCAGCACCGCCAGCCCCTGCGCGATCCGGCCCAGCCGGCGCAGCGCGAACCGGTCGGCGGCCACCTGGGCGAGGACGGGCACCGGGCGCACCAGCAGCGTGTCGAACGTACCGTCGCGCACCCGCTGCCCCACCCGTTCCGCGTTGCCCAGGATCAGGTCGGCGAGGCCGAACGACGTGCAGGTCGCGCCGTAGAGCAGCGCGATCTCGGGGAGCGTGAACCCGCCCAGGGCGTCGATGTGCGAGAACATCAGCAGGATGGCGACGAAGTCCAGGGCACTGGCGAGGCAGTTGCCGACGGCCATGAGGACGAACGACGCCCGGTAGGTCATCGTCGAGCGCACCCACATTCCGGCGATCAGCAGGTACGCGCGGACGGCGTGCGACCACGACGCGAGACGCTCAGCCACCCTGGACCACCGCCTTCCGCGTGGCCCGCGCCTGCGTCAGCCGGCCCAGGGCCAGCAGCAGCGCCGCCCACCCCGCCTGGAAGCCCAGGGCGCCCGCCAGGCCCGTCCCGGCGTACCGGCCCAGCAGCACGTCCACCGGCACCTGGAAGACGGCGGCCCACGGCAGGGCCTGGGCCACGTCGCCGAAGGTGCCGGGGAAGACGGTGAGCGGCAGCAGCATCCCTGAGAAGAAGAGGCTCAGCAGCTGGCCGACCATGAGTACGCCGGCGTTGTCGAGCAGCCAGAAGGCGCCGAGCGCCATCAGGTAGCGCAGGGCGAAGCCGACGACGACGGCCAGCGTGACGGCGCAGAGGAACAGCAGCCAGCGCAAGGGGGCGGTGGGGAGCGTGAGTTCGAAGCAGAGGGCGCCCGCGGCCAGCGGCACCACCCCGCGGCCGAGCAGCTGGAAGCCGGCCCGGCCCAGGTCGGCGGAGAGCCACCACAGCTGGAGGTCGGCGGGCCGGTAGAGGTCGACGGCGATGTCGCCGTTGCGGATGCGCTCCTGCAACTCCTGCTCGAAGCCGCCGCCCATCAGGGAGACCGCCGCCAGCAGGGCCTGGCCGACCCAGACGAAGGTGAGGGCCTGCCCCTGGTCGTAGCCGCCCAGGTGGGGGCGCTCGTCCCAGAGGGCGATGAACGTGTAGGCGAGGATGAATCCGAAGACCGTATTGGTGAACACGCCGGCCGCGGTGGCCACCCGGTACGTCGCGTGCCGCCGGAAGCCGCTCACCGCGACGGCGGCGTACAGCCGCATCCCACGCCCCCTCGTCTCGTTGAACCTTGTCAGTCCGCCGACCGGCCGGGCCGAACCCGAAGCGCAGGAGCGTAGCCGCAACCCTCAGTCCCGTGCCATGGATTATTCACCCCTCGGAGTGGTCGGCCGCCGCCGAACGGCCCTGACCGCGCCGTACGGGGGCGCTGGATCCCTCCGGCCGGGACCGGTGGTGCGACAGTGCTTCCGGGAAGCACGGCAGCGTTGCCGGGGCGTGCGGCACCGCCTGACCGACACCGTCCGCCGTGGCCGCACAACCCCGGCGACGGGCCGAGGAGTTCCGGGAAAGATGAGCGACGAGCAGTCACAGCACCGCACCCGTGCCAGGGGTGGCGACCCGCCGGGCTGGGCGCCGAGAGGCGACGCCGCCCGCCCCCGCAAGCGCACCGGCTGGCGTCGGCTGTTGCCCACGTGGCGCATGGTGCTCGGCGGTTTCCTGCTGGTCGTCCTCCTCATCGCGGGCGGCCTGATCGCCGGGTACACGCTGGTCGACATCCCCGCCGCCAACAAGGCGGCGACCGCGGAGAGCAACGTCTTCCTCTACGCGGACGGCACCCAGCTGGCCCGCGACGGCGAGGTCAACCGGGAGAGCGTCCCGCTCAGCCGCATCCCCAAGGCCGTCCAGCACGCGGTGCTCGCCGCCGAGGACCGCGACTTCTACAGCGAGTCCGCCGTCAACCCCGAGGCGATGGTCCGCGCGGCGTGGAACACCGTCACCGGCAAGGGCAAGCAGTCCGGCTCCACGATCACCCAGCAGTACGTGAAGAACTACTACCTGGGCCAGGAGCAGACGATCAGCCGCAAGGTGAAGGAGTTCTTCATCGCCATCAAGCTGGACCGCGAGTCCGGCAAGGACGACATCCTGGAGGGCTACCTCAACACCAGCTACTTCGGGCGCAACGCGTACGGCATCGAGGCCGCCGCCCAGGCGTACTACGGCAAGGACTCCGACAAGCTGGACGTCGCCCAGGGCGCCTACCTCGCCACCCTGCTCAACGCGCCCAGCGCGTACGACGTCGGCGCCCACCCCGAGAACAAGCCGCGGGCCGTGGCCCGCTGGAACTACGTCCTCGACGGCATGGTCAAGAAGAAGTGGCTGACCCGCGAGCAGCGGGCGGCGGTGAAGTTCCCGGCGCCCGGCAAGAGCAAGCCGCGGCTCGGCATGTCCGGCCAGCGCGGGTACCTCGTCGAAGCGGTCAAGGACTACCTCACCGGCAACAAGATCGTCGACGAGCAGACGCTGGCCGCCGGCGGCTACCGCATCACCACCACCATCGACCGCGAGAAGCAGAAGGCGTTCACCGACGCGGTGCAGTCCGAGCTGATGGACGAGCTCAGCGACGCCCGGAAGACGGACTCCTACGTCCGTGCCGGGGGCGCGTCCATCGACCCGCGCACGGGCCGGATCGTCGCCCTCTACGGCGGCATCGACTACACCCGGCAGTACGTCAACAACGCGACGCGCCGCGACTACCAGGTCGGCTCCACCTTCAAGCCGTTCGTCTTCACCTCGGCCGTGCAGAACGACTCCACCACGCAGCAGGGCCGGGCCATCACCCCGTTCACGGTGTACGACGGCACGAACAAGCGGCCGGTGCAGGGCTCCGACGGGCCCGTCGGCTACGCGCCCGCCAACGAGGACGACCGCAGCTACGGGCCCATCACCGTCACCAAGGCCACCGACCTGTCGGTCAACGCCGTCTACGCGCAGATGGCCGAGGACGTCGGCCCGTCGCGGGTGAAGGCCACCGCCGTCGCCCTCGGGGTCCCCGCTAAGACGCCCGACCTGACCGCGTCCCCGTCGATCGCCCTCGGCCCGGCCACCGCCAGTGTGCTGGACATGACGCAGGCGTACGCCACCCTCGCCAACCACGGCCGGCACGGCCCGTATACGCTGGTGGAGAAGGCCACCAAGGGCGGCGAGACGCTCCAGCTGCCCGACCGGGGGGAGCGGAAGCAGGCCGTCCCGCGGGAGGCCGCCGACACCACCACCTCCGTGCTGCGGAGCGTGGTCGAGAGTCCGGGCGGCACGGGTGCCGCCGCGCGCGCCGCGGGGCGGCCGGCGGCCGGCAAGACCGGCACCGCGGAGGAGGACAAGGCCGCCTGGTTCGCGGGCTACACCCCCGACCTGGCCACCGTCGTCGCCGTCATGGGGCAGGACTCCGAGACCGGCGAGCAGAAGCCGCTGTACGGCGCCACCGGGCTGCCCCGCATCAACGGCGGCGGTTACCCGGCGCAGATCTGGGCCGCTTACACCGCCGACGCGCTGGAGGGCACTCCGGCGCACGACTTCGACCTGGAGCTCCAGCAGGGCGCCGAGAGCCCGCCGCCGGAGCCGCCCGCCACCTCCGCGCCCCCGGAGCCGTCCGCCAGTCCGCCCCCGCCCACCACCGCGCCCCCGCGCAGGCCCCCGACGACCGCGCCCCCGTCGCGGCCGGTGCGCCCGTCGTTCCCGCCGGAGCCGCCGGAGCCCACCGGGCCGCCCTCGCTGCCGATCATCACCCTCGGGCCGAACCCGGGGCGCGAGGCGCGGAACAGCGAGCACGATCTGCTGGGCTACGACTACTGAGCCGGCGGCACAGCGCGATGCCCCGGTCCTGGGAAGAAGGACCGGGGCATTCCGCTCTGCGGACAGGGCTCAGTGGCCGGACGTCGCCTTGAGGCCGACCACGGCCACCAGCAGCAGGACGACAAAAAAGATCCGGGCCGCGCCGGCCGACTCGCCCAGCACCGTCATGCCGAGCACGGCGGCGCCCGCCGCGCCGATGCCGACCCACACGCCGTAGGCCGTGCCGATCGGCAGCGTCCGGGCGGCCCGCGACAGCAGCAGCATGCTGGCCACGATGCCCGCGACCGTGAAGACGCTCGGCCAGAGCCGGGTGAAGCCGTCGGTGTACTTCATGCCGACGGACCAGCCGACCTCCAGCAGGCCGGCGACGACGAGCAGGACCCATGCCATGACGGCACCTCCGTGGAATCGCTTCTCCAGGGGTGCGTCGTCTTGTCCTGACCCGGTACGGCGCGTCTCGTCGGGGTTCCCTTCCGACGGTAGCAAACGGCCCGTCGCCGGGAACCGGCTACAGGTACAGGCCCGTGGAGTCGTCCGACCCCTCCAGCCGCTCCGCCGCCACCGCGTGCAGGTCGCGCTCGCGCATCAGCACGTAGGCCACGCCGCGGACCTCGACCTCGGCGCGGTCCTCGGGGTCGTAGAGCACCCGGTCGCCGGGCTCCACCGTGCGCACGCTCTGGCCCACGGCCACGACCTCCGCCCAGGCCAGCCGGCGGCCCACCGCCGCGGTCGCGGGGATGACGATGCCGCCGCTGGAGCGGCGCTCGCCCTCGGGGATGTCGGTCCGGACCAGCACGCGGTCGTGCAGCATCCGGATGGGCAGCTTGTCGTGGGTCGTGTTCGTACGCACGCCACGACGTTACCCGCACCGGCGGGCCCGTGAGACCGGACCCGGGGAGGCTCCCGGCCGGGAGAAGGCCGCCCGGCCCGGACGAGAGCCCTTCCACCACGGACCGCCGCCCGGCCGTCACGATCGGCTACCGGCCGTCGCGGACGCCTACGGGCGCGCGCTACTTCTTGCCGCGGCGCGAGGAGACCGTCAGCAGACCGACGACGCCGACGGCCAGCATCGCCGCCGGAACGATCCGCTCCAGGCGCGGCACGCCCTCGTCCGTCACGAACTGCGCCCGCACGTCCGAGACCACCCGGTTCGCGATCGCACAGGCCCGCCCGAGGGTGTGGTCCACCTTCGAGGCCGCCTTCGCCTTCGCGTCGCCGATGATCGTGCTGGGGTGCATCCGCACACCGATCTCGTCGAGCGTCACGGCGAGCTCGCTGCGCCTGCGGGCGATGTCCGCCTCGATCTGCGCAGGGGTCCTGGCTTCCGGCACCGCGCTGCCTCCGTAGTCTCATAAGAGTGATGACGAGTGATGACAACAGTCTGTCAGTTCGCTCGGCGCCCCGCCCCATGGCACCCCCGGTGGGCCCGCCCTGTGGTCGTCAGGGGTCGTTAGGCTCGGTCACCGGCAGACCCGCCCACCGCCCCGAAGCACAGGAGAACCATGAGCGAGCGACTCCAGCCCGGTGACACCGCCCCCGCCTTCACCCTGCCCGACGCCGACGGCCGGCCGGTCTCCCTCGCCGACCGCAAGGGCCGCAAGGTCATCGTCTACTTCTACCCCGCCGCCCTCACCCCCGGCTGCACCAAGCAGGCCTGCGACTTCACGGACAACCTGGAGTTCCTCGCGGGCCACGGCTACGACGTCATCGGCGTCTCGCCCGACAAGCCGGAGAAGCTCGCGAAGTTCCGCGAGAAGGAGGAGCTGCGGGTCACCCTCGTCGGCGACCCGGAGAAGAAGGTCCTGGAGGCGTACGGCGCCTTCGGCGAGAAGAAGCTCTACGGCAAGACCGTGACCGGCGTCATCCGCTCCACCGTGATCGTCGACGAGGAGGGGAAGGTCGAGCGCGCCCTGTACAACGTCAAGGCCACCGGCCACGTCGCGAAGATCATCAAGGACCTGGGGCTCTGAGGTCCCGAGGCGCCCGGCTTGCCGGTCGTACGCCCGGCGCTCACCGCCCGTACGCCTCCTCCCCGCGCACCACGGGACGGTCCTCCGGCTCGTCCTCGGCCTCCGGCAGGTCGAGGACGGCCTGCGCGCCGCCGCCCTCCGCCGAGCCGAACTCCAGCCGGGCGCCCAGCACCGCCGCCTGGCCCACGGCGATCGTCAGGCCGAGGCCGTGCCCGGTGCCCCGCTCGGGGGCGGCCGTACGGAACCGCCGCGGCCCCTGGCTGACCAGCTCCGGCGGGTAGCCGCCGCCGTGGTCCCTGACCACGATCCGGGTGCCCTCCACCCGCACCTCGATCGGCGGCTTCCCGTGCTTGGCCGCGTTGGCCAGGATGTTCACGAGGATCCGCTCGACCCGGCGGGCGTCGGTCGCCACGATGCGGCCCTCGCCGACCACCTCGACCGCCACGTCGTCCACCCCGCGCTGGCCGCGCGCCCGCTTCAC
>NZ_JAIQLH010000304.1 GCF_020037025.1 Streptomyces huiliensis
GTCGTCCACCCCGCGCTGGCCGCGCGCCCGCTTCACCACGCCCCGGACCAGCGACGGCAGCTCCACCGCGTCCAGTTGGGCGCTCTCCACGCCCGCGTCCAGCCGGGAGACCTCCAGCAGGTCCTCGACCAGCGCGCGCAGCGTCTGCGCCCGCTCCCGGACCATCTCGACCGCGCGCGGGTGCGGCAGCAGCTCCGCCGAGGCCACCAGGCCCGCCACCGGCGTCCGCAGCTCGTGCGCCACGTCGGCGGTGAACTCGCGCTCCGCGTCCACCCGGGCCGCCAGCGCGTTCGCCATCGCCCGCACCGAGCGCTCCAGCTCCGCCACCTCGTCGCCGCCGGCCGGCCCGGAACCGCCCGCCGCGGGCGCCTCGCCCGCCGCGATCC
>NZ_JAIQLH010000305.1 GCF_020037025.1 Streptomyces huiliensis
CCCGCACGCCGACCGGACGCCGCGCACCCCGCCGCTGCCGGCCGCCGGCCGCGGCCGCGCCGTCGGCTGAGCGGACGGTACGCACGTCGTACGCACACGAGGAAGGGCCGCCCCGGAGTCCCGGGGCGGCCCTTCCTCGTGTGGTTCAGCCCTTCCAGCAGCGCACCACGATCCCGTCCGCCACTTCCAGGTTCAGCCGCCCCACCACGTACTCCAGCGTGATCACGGCGCCGGGCGGCAGGGTGCGGACGGTCGTCCAGCCCCGCTCCCGCGCCCGGGCCGCGGCCCGTTCGGCACTGAGGCCGGCGTAGGCGTCGAGGTCGTCGTCGGGGTCCTGGGGGAGGTTCGGCAGCGGCACCATGCGGCCACGGTAGCCCGTCCGGCCGTCCTCCCGGGCCCCACGGGTCACACTTCTGTCACAGAAATCCGGGACCGCGTTTACCGCGGCCCGCATCACTCCCCCGGGTTCTTTCCCGGCCCGCGGGTACACCGCCGGAGGGCACTCCGGGAACGCGCCGGGAAACGGTCGCGGAATTCACCGCTCCCTCCCCGGGGCTTCCGCATTCCTCCGGGAAACCCCCACCGGTACCCCCGGTAAGGGAATTCGCCGACACCTTGCGCACGCAACGCCCCGGGCGCCGCCGCGTTCCCCCGAATTCTGCGGAATATTAAATTCCGGGCCTGCGGGACCCCGGCCGGCGGACGACCAGGACGGGCTGGGCGACCGGGCGGCCGGGGGGCGGGCAGACGAGGGCGGGCAGACGAGGGCGGGCGGACCTCCGGGCGCACGGGTCAGGAGACCGGCGGCCGCTCGTCGACGCGGATCGCGAGGTCGTTGTCGGCCGTGTAGTACGGCCCGGCCTGGGCAGGCGCGTAGGGGGCGTCGACCGGCTGGGCCGGGTAGACGAAGATCTGCTTCTTCTCCGCGACGTCGTCCAGCAGCCGCGCCACCCGCGCCTCCCCGGACCCGTCGGTGCGCCGCAACCACAGGTCCCAGGCATCGGGACCGCCCTCCCAGCGCTCGCAGAGCTCCTGGTGGGCGACGGTGAACGAGAAGCCGTGGCCCGCCGTCTCCAGCGGCACGGTGCACACCAGCTCCGGGTCCCGGCGGCAGCGGGCCTCGGCCACCGCCCCGGCCAGCCACTCCGCGGGGTCCTCGGCGCGGTGCAGGACGCCGTGCACGGTGACGCCCTTGGCATCCAGGACCAGGTCGCCCGCCTCCGCGTGCGGGGCCCGCTGCCAGCTGCGCAGCGAGAGGTTGCCGTGCTTGGTCGCGTAGGGGATGCGCACGGCCAGCGGCGAGGTGCTGGGCCCCGGCCGGCGGTCGACCAGCGAGCGCAGGTCGGCGAGGCCGGGCAGCAGCCGCTGGAGCTCCGCCTCGCCCACGTCCACGTACACGTCCCAGCGGCCCTCGGGCAGCGGGACGGTGCTCGGCAGTACGGCGCGCAGCCGGCCGTCGCCGTTGGGGGTGAGCGGCAGGCGGACCTCATCGTCGGCGTTCTCGACGGCGTTGCCGCCCCGGCGGAGCAGCACCAGCGCCGCCGACCAGTGGCCGGAGGCGTCGGCCCCCTCGGGGGCGTCGAGGTCGAAGGTGAGTCCGCCCGCGGAATCCGCGATGCAGTCGGCGCGCGGCGCGGCAGACACGATGGTGAACTCCTCGGGTACGGGCGAGCCCGCGTTCGCGGGCCCGGCGGGGGTCGGGACGGGTGTCATGCGGCACTCCCCCGGCGCAGGGCGGGGCGGACGGCGTCCTTGGTCCGCAGGGCGCCGCTGAGCAGGGCGCCGCGGGTGCGGTGCAGGGAGCCGCGCAGCGCGCCGCGTCCGGTGAGCTCGGCGAAGAGGTGCTCGTAGCGGCCGGCGATCTCGGCGGGGTCGAAGCGGGCCGAGTTCTCCAGCGCCGCGCGGCCCATCCGGCGGCGCAGCTCGTCGTCGTTGATGAGCTTCAGCAGCCCGGCGGCGATGGCGTCGGTCTTGCCGACCGGCACCAGCAGGCCGTCGACACCGTTGTCGATGATCTCGCCAGGGCCGTGCGGACAGTCGGTGGAGACCACGGGCAGCCCGCAGCGCATCGCCTCGACGATGGTCATGCCGAAGGACTCCAGGCTGGAGGTGACGGCGCCGATGGAGCCCTTCACCCACTCCGGGTCCAAGGGGTTGGCGGGGCCCATGAGGAAGACGTGGTTGTAGAGGCCGAGCTTGTCGATCAGGGCGCGCAGCTTGGCCTTTTCGGCGCCGCCGCCGTAGATCCGCAGCCGCCAGTCGGGGCGCTCGGCGACGACCTTGCCGAAGGCCTTGACCAGTACGTCGTACCGCTTGGCGGGGGCCAGCCGGCCGGCCGCGACGACCCACTTGCCGGTGGAGTCGGCGGGGGCGACGACCGGGGCGGGGATGCTGTTGGGCACGGCCTCGACGCGGACGCCGGGGAGCCGCATCAGCTTGCGGTACGTCGCGGCGTCCGCCTCGGTGACCGTGGTGACCGCGTCCAGCCGCGGGTAGTGGGTGCGCAGCGTCAGCTTCAGCGGCGCCGCGTGGGTGCCGAGCGTCAGGTGCTCCTGGCCGACCCGGGCGATGCCGCGCCGGGCCTGCTGGGCGATGTGCACGTTCAGGCCCGGGCGGGTGCCCACCACCACGTCGCAGTCCAGCGTGCGCAGGTGGTCGGCGATGCGCCGGTCGGTGAGGGCGCTGTACTGCTTGTAGCGGCCCTCTGTGGACGGGAAGACGGTGGCCGGACGCTCGTACTCCGGGTCGTTCCCCTCGTACCCGGGGCTGTCCTTGCGCAGATCCACGAGGTGGCGCAGCCGCACCTTGCCGGACGGCGCGAAGACGGGCTCGTCCCGGTGGCGGAACACCGAGACGATCTCCACGTCGTGCTGCTCGGCGAGCGTCCCCGCCAGGTTGAACGTGGTGCGGATCGTGCCGCCGATGCCGTAGGCATTGTGAATCAGGAATGAGATGTGCATTCGTCCCCGCAGCCGGTGTGCGCGCCTGATGGCCCGCCTCCTGAAGATTAGACCGTACTGACGATCAGGAGGTTGGCCCCGATCATCAACTCGATCTCGGAACGATGAGCATTCCATGACGCGACCGCGTGTTTTCGGCCACCGCCCCCGATGCTCTGAACCGCCCCCGGGCAGGGCGTGACCCCGGCCGCGCGTCGTCCGTTGTCTTCGTGACGCACCGGGAACCGCCCGGCGCGCGCGCAACCGCACCGGAAGTCCGAGGAGTCCCCCGTGCCTCGCAAGCTCGACGTCAGCGACGAAGTACGCGCCGAAATCGGCGACGAAGAAGCGGACCGCCTGCTCGGGGGCGACAACGCCCCGGGCACGTACGACTGCACCTCCTGCCGCACGCCCGGCGACAGTGAGCGGGAGCGCACCAGCACGGTGCTCTTCGTCGGGGAGGAGACGGCCGTCCTGGCCTTCGCGCACGCCTCCTGCATCCCCTCGCAGGTGGTCCCGGTCTCCGAGGAGCAGCTCCAGGGCGCCGTACGGTCCATCACCGGCGGCGATGCCGGACAGCAGGGGCAGCAGGGGGGCGAGCAGACCGCGGACGGCCTGCCGCTCCAGGCCGAGCTGGGCGTCACCAGCGGCCTGCTGCTGATCAACGGAGAGGTGCAGCCGGCGCTCGTCGTCGAGCCGCTGGTGCCGATCGCCCGGCCGGGCACCACCGGACCGGTGGACGTCTTCCTGGAGCTCCTCAACGAGCAGGGCTTCGCCCCGGTGACCGCCATCGACCAGCTGCCCGACCTCACCCCCGGCTGGTCCGTGCTGCTGGTGATGGGCAAGCTGCACGCGGTCCTCCAGCCGAACGCCAACGGAGGGCAGCCCGTCGCCTGGTGGCAGGCGCACCAGCCGATGCAGGTGGCTGAGGAGTGGCGGTCGGCGGTCAACAAGACCGGCCGGGTCCTGGTGTACGCGGCACCCGTCGGCACCATCGGCCAGCAGCCGCGCGAGGACCTGCTCCGCGAGGCGATGGACCGGGCGGCGGCGTCGGGCCGGCTGGTCGGCGCGGCGATGCCGCTCGCGGGCACCTGATCGGCGGGCACGTGGCGGTCGGCGTGCGCCCCGCCGTGCACCCGGCGCACCCCCGATTCCCCCGGTTTCCGCGTAACCCGTCGCGGTCCGCCCCGCATCCGATGCGGTCCGGGGTCGTTGGCTGGGGTGTGTACTCTTACGAACCCGCATCCCGGACGTCGTACCAGAACTACATTCCCGGCATGCGCCCACCCCGCGAAGCCGACCGCGGCCGTACGGAGTCGGTGACCCCGATCTACGACGCCCTCTGCGCCGAGTACCGCCGGGCCTTCCGGACGCTGCCCGGCGACCGGGCGGGCGAGGAAGAGCTGGCGTTCAAGGGCTTCGGCCCCCAGCCGCAGCCGTACGGCGGGGGCTCCGGCCAGGGCTACTACGGCCGGCTCACCGGCCACTCCCCCTATCCCGGCCAGTCCGGCTGGACGGACGGCTGGGACGGCTACCAGGGCGGCCGGGGCCGCGGCGGCCTCCCGGCCCTCCCCCCGGGCAACCGGGACGGACGGCCGCCACGGGGGTACTGAGCGGCCCGCCGGGCGGTCACCCGCCCGGCATTGCGGCTACTTCTTCCGGCCGCGCTTCTCCCGCACCGGCCGCGTCTTCCGGGGGCAACCCCCGGACCCCCGGCCGCACACCCTCCCGGCCGACCGCCGCCTACTTCTTCCGGCCGCGCTTCTCCCGCACCGGCCGCGTCTTCCGGGGGCAACCCCCGGACCCCCGGCCGCACACCCTCCCGGCCGACCGCCGCCTACTTCTTCCGGCCGCGCTTCTCCCGCACCCGCACGGAGATGTGGATCGGCGTCCCCTCGAAGCCGAACTCCTCCCGCAGCCGCCGCTCGACGAAGCGCCGGTAGCCCGCCTCCAGGAAGCCGGAGGCGAAGAGGACGAACCGCGGCGGGCGGGTGCCCGCCTGGGTGCCGAAGAGGATGCGGGGCTGCTTGCCACCCCGGATCGGGTGCGGGTGGCCCGCGACGAGCTCGCCGAGGAAGGCGTTCAGGCGCCCGGTGGGCACCCGGGTCTCCCAGCCGGCGAGCGCGGTCTCCATGGCCGGGACCAGCTTCTCCATGTGCCGGCCGGTCTTCGCGGAGACGTTCACCCGCGGCGCCCAGGCGATCTGGCCGAGCTCGGTCTCGATCTCCCGCTCCAGGTAGAAGCGGCGCTCCTCGTCGAGGGTGTCCCACTTGTTGATCGCGAGCACCATCGCACGCCCGGCCTCGACGGCCATGGTGACGATCCGCTGGTCCTGGACGCTGATGGACTCGCTCGCGTCGATGAGGACGACGGCCAGCTCGGCCTTCTCCACGGCGGCGGCGGTACGCAGCGAGGCGTAGTAGTCGGCGCCCTCCTGGAGGTGGACGCGGCGCCGGATGCCGGCGGTGTCCACGAACTTCCAGGTCTTGCCGCCGAGCTCGATCAGCTCGTCGACCGGGTCGCGGGTGGTGCCGGCCAGCTCGTTGACGACGACGCGCTCCTCGCCCGCCACCTTGTTGAGCATCGAGGACTTGCCGACGTTCGGGCGGCCGATCAGCGCGATCCGCCGGGGGCCGCCGACGGCGGTGCCGAAGGTCTGGGACGGGGCCTCGGGCAGCGCCTCCAGGACGGCGTCCAGCATGTCGCCGGTGCCGCGGCCGTGCAGGGCGGAGACGGGGTGCGGCTCGCCGAGGCCCAGCGACCAGAGGGCGGCGGCGTCGGCCTCGGCGGAGGGGCCGTCGACCTTGTTGGCGCAGAGCACGACGGGCTTGCCGGCCCGGCGGAGCAGCTTGACGACGGCCTCGTCGGTGTCGGTGGCGCCGACGACGGAGTCGACGACGAAGACGACCGCGTCGGCGGCCTCGATGGCGAACTCGGCCTGGGCGGCGACGGACGCGTCGATGCCGAGGACGTCCTGCTCCCAGCCGCCGGTGTCGACGACCTTGAAGCGGCGGCCGGCCCACTCGGCCTCGTAGGTGACGCGGTCGCGGGTGACGCCCGGGCGGTCCTCGACGACGGCCTCGCGGCGGCCGATGATGCGGTTCACCAGCGTCGACTTGCCGACGTTCGGGCGGCCGACGACGGCGAGGACGGGCAGCGGGCCGTGCCCGGCCGCGGCGAGCTCGCTCTCGATCTCGTCGGCCTCGAAGCCCTCCAGAGCGGCGAGCTCCATGAACTCCGCGTACTCGGCGTCGCCAAGCTCACCGTGCTCGTCGCCGGTGTGGATCTGGTCGTTCATGGAGTCCGTTCCTCGTTCTTCTTCGTCGTCGGCGGCCCTTGGGGGGTCCGCTACTCAGTGTCGGTCAGCGGCCGGTGAAGCGCTTGGCGTCCGCCAGGTGCGCGCTCAGCCGCCGCTGGATGCGTACGGTCGCCTCGTCCAGCGCCGTCCGCGTGCGCCGCCCGCTGCCGTCGCCGGCCTCGAAGGCGTCGCCGAAGACGACGTCGACGCGGGTGCGCAGCGGCGGCAGCCCCGGAACGAGGCGGCCCTTCCGCTCGGCGCTGCCGAGGACGGCGACCGGGACGACGGGCGCCCCGGAGCGCACCGCGAAGTACGCCAGGCCGGCCCGCAGTGAGGCGAAGTCGCCCTCGCCCCGAGTGCCCTCGGGGAAGATCCCCAGCACCCCGCCGGCCGCCAGGACGTCCAGCGCGCCGGTGATCGCGGTCCGGTCGGTGCCGGAGCGGTCGACCTTCAGCTGGCCGATGCCGCGCAGGAAGGGGTCCAGCGGGCCGACGAAGGCTTCCTTCTTGATCAGGAAGTGCACCGGCCGCGGGGCGGTCCCCATCAACATCGGGCCGTCGAGGTTGTGGGAGTGGTTGACGGCCATGATGACCGGCCCCGCCGCGGGCACCCGCCAGGCGCCCAGTACGCGGGGCTTCCACAGCCCGTTCATCAGGCCGATGCCGATCCGTCTCCCGACGGCCGCACCGGCGGCGGAGGCGGTCACGCGGAACGCGCCTCCGTGGACCGCTTCTCCTCTACGAGGGTCACCACGCACTCGATCACCTGGTCGAGCGTGAGCTCGGTGGTGTCGACCTCGACCGCGTCCCCGGCCTTGGCCAGCGGGGAGGTCTTGCGGCCGGAGTCGGCGGCGTCCCGCTTGATCAGGGCTGCCTGGGTGGTGGCCAGGTCGGCGGCTTCCTTGCCCTTGAGCTCACCGGCACGGCGGGCGGCGCGGGCCTCCGGCGAGGCGGTGAGGAAGATCTTCAGGTCGGCGTCCGGGAGCACGGTGGTGCCGATGTCCCGGCCCTCGACGACGATGCCGAGCGGCGCCTCGGCCGCCATGGACCGCTGGAGCTCGGTGAGCCGCGTCCGCACCTCGGGCACCGCGCTGACGGCGCTGACCGCCGCGGTGACCTCCTGGGTGCGGATCGGCTGGGCGGCGTCCAGGCCGTCGACCGTGATGGTGGGCGCGGACGGGTCGGTGCCG
>NZ_JAIQLH010000306.1 GCF_020037025.1 Streptomyces huiliensis
CCGTGATGGTGGGCGCGGACGGGTCGGTGCCGGAGACGAGGTCGGGCTTGCCCGCGGCGGCGGCCACGGCCGCGGCGTCGTTCACGTCGACGCCGTTGCTCAGCATCCACCAGGTGATCGCCCGGTACTGGGCGCCGGTGTCCAGGTAGCGGAGGCCGAGCTTGGCGGCGACGGCCTTCGAGGTGCTGGACTTGCCCGTGCCGGAGGGGCCGTCGATGGCGACGATGACTGCTGCCGGTGCGGTCCGGGCGGCGGTTTCCACGGTGTCTGACACCTTTCCTCGTGCACGGCGGCGGGTCGTCGCTGCCTGGCTGGGCCCGTTGGGGGCTCACCCAAGGTTACTGGCTCGCCGGACCGGCCCGTACAGCCGCGCTCCCCGGCCGCCGGCCCGACCCCCGGCCCGTCGGCTACTGGCGCAGCGACCAGCCGCGCTCCCGGAGGGTCTCCGCGAGCGCGTCGGCGGCCTTCGGCTCGACCATCAGCTGGATCAGGCCGCTCTGCCGGCCGGTGGCGTGCTCGATGCGCACGTCCTCGATGTTGACGCCGGCCCGGCCCGCGTCGGCGAAGATCCGGGCCAGCTCGCCCGGCTGGTCGCCGATGAGGACGGTCACCGTCTCGTACGCCGCCGGGGCCGAGCCGTGCTTGCCGGGGACGCGGGCGCGGCCGGTGTTGCCGCGGCGCAGCACGTCCTCCAGGCCCGCCGCCGCCTCCTCGTCCGCTGCGTCGCCGGCCGTGTCCATGGCGCGCAGGGCCCGTACCGTCCCCTCCAGGTCGGCGGCGACCGCGGCGAGGACGTCCGCGACCGGGCCCGGGTTGGCGGCGAGGATCTCCAGCCACATGCGGGGGTCGGAGGCGGCGATCCGGGTCACGTCCCGGATGCCCTGGCCGCAGAGCCGGACGGCCGTCTCGTCGGCCTCCGCCAGCCGGGCGGCGACCATGCTGGAGACCAGCTGCGGGGTGTGCGAGACGAGGGCGACGGCCCGGTCGTGGGCGTCGGCGTCCATGACGACGGGGACGGCCCGGCAGTGGGCGATCAGTTCGAGGGCGATGTTGAGGACCTCGGTGTCGGTCTCCCGGGTGGGGGTCAGCACCCAGGGGCGGCCCTCGAACAGGTCGGCGGTGGCGGCCATCGGGCCCGAGCGCTCCCGGCCGGCCATCGGGTGGGTGCCCAGGTAGCCGGAGAGGTCGCAGCCGAGCGCCTCCAGCTCCCGGCGGGGGCCGCCCTTGACGCTGGCGACGTCGAGGTAGGCGCGGCCGCGGCCGGCCCGGATCGCGTCCGCGAGGGTGGCGGCGACGTGCGCGGGCGGCACGGCGACGACGACGAGGTCGCAGCGACCCTCCGGCTCGTCGTCCGTGCCGGCGCCGCGGGCGGCGGCCGTACGGGCCCGGTCGGGGTCGTGGTCGCTGAGGTGGACCCGGACCCCCCGGCCCGCCAGGGCGAGCGCGGCGGAGGTGCCGATCAGTCCGGTGCCGATGACGAGGGCGGTTCTCACTGGGCGGGTCCTAGCGCAGGGCCGCGGCGGAGCCCGGGGCACGGGCCGGTCGCGGGACGGGCGGTCACGACGGGCGCGGGAGCCCGGCTCCGGGGCGCGCCCCGGCGGCGTCGGCCCCCCGCGGGCCCAGCCTAGGGCGTCCCGGGCCGGGCCGGGCGCCGGGCCACCGGGACTGCGGCGGCCCCTTCGGGTAGAAGGGGGGCATGATCTTTCACGTGGTGCCCCTCGACGACTGGCTCGCCGTGCCCGACCGCCCCTTCGCCCCCGCCTCCCTCGACGAGGAGGGCTTCGTGCACTGCTCCCCCGACGAGGAGACGACGCTCGCCGTGGCCTCCGCCTACTACCGGGACGTGAAGGGGCCGCTGATGGCGCTGCTGATCGACGAGCACAAGCTGGGCGTCCTGGTCCGCTGGGAGGCCGCCGACCCGGCCCCGCCGCCCGGCACCGCGCCGGGGACGCTGTTCCCGCACGTCTACGGGCGGATCAACCGGGACGCGGTCGAGGGGATGATGGAGATCCGGCGGGACGAGGACGGGCGGGCGGTGGAGCTGGCCGTGTGGTCGTGATCCCCGGGTCCCAACGCCGAAAAGGCGGGTGACGCGGTGGCCGCCCCGCGGCCACAATGCGGACCATGCACGCCCTGGTGACCGACCACACGATCTACTCCTGCGTCATGGGCTCGCGCGCGTTCGGGCTGGCCACCGAGGCGAGCGACACCGACCGGCGCGGGGTGTACGCGGCCCCCGCCGCGCTGTTCTGGGGCTTCGACAAGCCGCCGACGCACGTCGAGGGGCCGGCCGAGGAGCAGTTCTCCTGGGAGCTGGAACGCTTCTGCGAGCTGGCCCTGCGGGCCAACCCGACCGCCCTGGAATGCCTGCACTCCCCGCTCGTCGAGTACGCCGACGAGCGGGGCCGGGAGCTGCTCGCCCTGCGCGGGGCGTTCCTCTCCCGGCTGGCGCACCGGACGTTCACCGGCTACGCGGACGCGCAGCGGGCGAAGTCCGACGCGGCCGTACGCCGGACCGGCGCCCCGAACTGGAAGCAGGTCATGCACCTGTTGCGGATCCTGGAGAGCGCTCGCGACCTGCTGCGCACCGGCGTCCTCACCCTCGCCGTCGGCGACCGCCGCGAGGAGCTGCTGACCGTCCGGCACGGCGAGCTCCCCTGGCCGGAGGCGGAGCGCCGGCTGAACCGGCTGCGCGACGAACTGGAGACGGCCGCGTCCGCCACTCCGCTGCCGGCCGTGCCGGACCGGGCGCGGGTGGAGGACTTCCTGATCCGGGTCCGCCGGGCGTCGGCCGCGGAAGCGGTCTAGCCGACCCCGCCGCGCGCCCGTACGACGAGCTCGTGCAGCGCGTCGTACGCCGCCGGCGCCACCGTCTCCGGCAGCCGGGACGCGGCCTGCGCGGCGTCCAGGACGGCGTGCAGCGCCTCGACGTCCGCCGTGAGCCGCGCCGCGTCCACCAGGTCCCCGGTGGGGCCGTGCTCGGCCTCCGCCTTCGCCGCGACGAGCTCGGGCAGATAGCCCGGCGCGTCCGGCACCAGGCCGAGGAGCGTCGGCAGGTGGGCCACGACCTCCCCGCTCCGCATCAGGTGGATGCCGGTGAGCAGCGCCCGGAAGGTGTAGAGCAGCGGCTTGAGCTCGCCCGTCCTGCCGAAGAACCGCCACTGGGTGTCGGCGAAGCCCCGGTAGTGGTGGGCGTGGTGGCTGGTGAGCACGGCGGGGGCGAGGGCCGTCAGCTCGGCGTGGACGGCGGACGTCCGGACGACCAGCGGCGACAGCAGCTGCTCCAGCACGTAGCCGTTGCGCCGGAGCAGCAGCCGCGCGAACTTGCGCAGGTCGTGGGTGACGAGGTCCATCTCGACGCCGTCCCGGACGCCCATGCGCGTGACGGTCTCCTCGCCCTCGCGCAGCCCGATCAGGTCGGCGACGGGCAGCAGGTGGACACCGCGCAGGTCGACGTCGGAGTCGCGGGACGGGAAGCCGTAGAGGTGGGCGCCGGAGACGGTGGCGAAGACCAGCGGGTGGCCGGGCTCGGCCAGGACGGGCGAGAGGTCGGCGGTGGGCAGGCCCGCGGCCCGCAGGACGGACGTGTCGGTGTCACGCATCGGCCCAGGATGGCAGCGGCCCCGGTACGGCGGTCCGGCGGGTGCCGGGAGCGCTGTACCGGGGCCGCCGTACGGGGCCGGGGAGGGCCTAGAGCTCGACCTCGCGCATCAGCATGCCCACCTCGGTGTTGGTGAGCCGCCGCAGCCAGCCGGACTTCTGGTCGCCCAGGGCGATCGGCCCGAACGAGGTACGGACGAGCTTCTCGACCGGGAACCCGGCCTCGGCCAGCATCCGGCGCACGATGTGCTTGCGGCCCTCGTGGAGGGTGACCTCGACCAGGTAGTTCTTGCCGGTCTGCTGGATGACCCGGAAGTCGTCGGCGCGCGCCCAGCCGTCCTCCAGCTCGATGCCGCTCTTGAGCCGCTTGCCGATGTCGCGCGGCAGCGGACCGGTGATGGCGGCCAGGTAGGTCTTCTGGACGCCGTAGCGGGGGTGGGTGAGGCGGTGGGCCAGCTCGCCGTGGTTGGTGAGCAGGATGATGCCCTCGGTCTCCGTGTCGAGACGGCCGACGTGGAACAGCCGGGTCTCGCGGTTGGTGACGTAGTCGCCGAGGCACTGGCGGCCGTCCGGGTCCTCCATGGTGGAGACGACGCCGGCCGGCTTGTTGAGCGCGAAGAACAGGTACGACTGGGTGGCGACGGTCAGGCCGTCCACCTTGATCTCGTCCTTCTCGGGGTCGACGCGCAGCCCCTGCTCGGTGACGATCTGCCCGTTGACCTCGACGCGGGCCTGCTCGATCAGCTCCTCGCAGGCGCGGCGGGAGCCCATGCCAGCCCGGGCCAGCACCTTCTGCAGGCGCTCGCCCTCCTGCTCGCCGAAGGTCTTGGGCAGCTTGACCTGGGGCTTGTTGTGCCGCTCCCGGTTGCGCTCCTCGATCTTGGCGTCGAGCTCGCGCGGGCGCGCCGGGGTGGTCCGCCGGTCGCTGCCGGCCGACGGGCTCCGGCGCGGGCCGCCCTTGGCGCCGCCGCGGGCCGAGGGGCCCCGGCCGGAGGACGGGCCACGGCCTCCGCTGCGCTCGCC
>NZ_JAIQLH010000307.1 GCF_020037025.1 Streptomyces huiliensis
GCCGGCCGCGACCGCGGCGGGCGCCTCGGTCGCCTGCTCGGCGGACGGGGCCGGAACAGCGTTCTCCGCGGGGGCCGTTGCCTCGGCGGTCGGCGCCGGGGCGGCGGGGGTCACGACCGTCTCGGGAGCGGCGGGCGCCCCTTCGGTCACGGCGGGGTTCACGACCGTCTCGACGGCCTCTGCCTGCGCGGGGGTTTCTGCCTGCGCGGGGGCCTCGACGGGCAGGGAAGTCTGAGCAGGCACAGCGGTTTCGGCAGCCACGGGGTTCTCTATGGGCGGGGTGTCCTGGGCGGACACGGCGTTCTCAACGGGCGCGGTCGTTCCTGCGGGCGCGATCGTTCCGGCGGGCACTGTCGTTCCCGCGGCGGCGGGAGCCTCCGCGGGGGCGACGGCTTCGGCAGGGGCGGCAGCCCCTGCGGGGCCCGCGTCTTCCGCGGGAGCAACAGCCCCTGCGGGGGCGGGAGTCTCCGCCTGGGCGGGTGCGTCGGCGGGGACGGGAGCGCCGGGCGGGGTGGGAGCGTCGGTCTGAGCCGGTACGTCGGCCGGAGCGGCGGCATCAGCCGGAGCGGCGGCATCAGCCGGGGCGGCGGCGTCGGCCTGGACGGGTGCACCTGCCGGAGCGGGGTCGCCGGCCGGGGCCGACGGGTCGGCCGAGGCTGAGGTGTCTGCCGGAGCAGACGCATCCGCGGGAGCGGGCGCGTCCGCCTGAAGCGGTGCCTCGGCCTGGACGGGAGCGTCTGCCGGGGCGGAAGCAACGGTCTCGGCAGGCGCGTCAGCAGCCGGGACGGTGGCGTCGGCCGATGCGGACGCGTCCGCCGGGGCCGCCGCCTCGGTCGCCACCGGCGCACCGGCCGGGGCGGAGCCATCAGCCTGAACCGGCGGCGCGTCAGCCGGTGCGGGCGCGTCCACCTGGGGTTGCGCCGCAGTCTGAGCCGGAACATCGGCAGGAACGGGCGCACTCGCCGGCGCGGAGGCATCCGCCTGGGCCGCCACGTCGATCACTGCCGGCGCACCGGCCGGAACGGAGCCGTCGGCCTGGGCCGGCACGTCGACCGGTACGGACGCGTCCGCCTGAGCGGGAGCGGCCGGGGCGGGACTGTCAGCCGGCGCGGGCGCACCCCCCGACGCGGGGACATCCGCCTGAGCCACCACATCGGCCACTGTCGACGCACCGGCCTCAACAGCACCGCCAGCCGAGCCATCGGCCTGAACCGGCGGCGCGTCAGCCGGTGCGGGCGTACCTACCTGGGGCTGCGCCGCAGCCTGAGCCGGAACGCCGGCCGGGACGGCAGCATCGGCCGGCACGGGCACATCCGCCGACACGGAGGCATCCGCCGGAGCCACCGCGTCGGTCGCTACCGAAGCGGAGCCCTCGGCCTGAGCCGGCGCAGGCGCGCTCTCCGGCACGGACGCGTCCGCCTGGGTCGCCACGTCGCCCTGTACCGGACCACCGGTCAAGGTGGAACCGTCGGCCTGAACAGGCGCGTCCACCTGACCGGGAACACCGGCCGGGACGGAACCGTCGGCCTGGGCAAGCCCGTCGGTGGCGGCAGGGGCAGCCGCCGAAGCAGGGGCGTCCACCTGAGCGGGTGCACCGGCCGAAGCCGAACCATCGGCCTGAGCGGGAGCCTCTGCCGAAGGCTGCGCCGGGGCGCCGGACGGCACAGGCGCGGCCTCGGTCATGGCGGCCTCGGTCACAACGACCTCAGCCGTAGCAGCAGCGGCCTCCGGAGCCTCCGGCCCCGGCGTCACACTCACGGCGTCGGATGCCACAGCGGCCCCGTCGGTCACCGGCGCCTCAGCCGGCGCGGACGTACCGGCCTCCACGGCCGCCCCGACGGCGGGCTCCGCCGCGACAACCGCCGTCTCGGCCTCGGCAGCCGGCGGGACCGCGGCTTCGGGCGCGGCGACGACGTCGACCGGCTGCGGAGCCTGAGCGGCCTCGGCCGAGGCGGCGTCCACCGGAGCGGCGGGCGCGGGAACGGCCGCGTCCGCGACCGGCTCCGGCTGCGCCATCTCCCCCGGCTCCGGCGTACGCGCCGGCGGAACGGTCTCCTGCGGGGCGCTCACGGCGTCGGCCGGCGCGGCCTCCACCGGCGCGCCCTGGGCAGGCACCGTCGCGGCAGGGACGGCAGCGGCGGCGGGGACGGCAGGGGCCGCCGGGGCAGCCTCGCCTGACGGTCCGTCAGCAGGCGCGCCCTGCGGCGGGACGAAGGCGACGGCCGGCTCCGCCACGGCCTCGGCCGCCGCGTCCACCACCCCTTGCTGTTCCTGGCCCTGGCCGAGAACCTGCCCATGACCCTCACCCTGGCCCTGGAGCTGCGGTTGGGCATCCCATATGCCCGGCTGCTCCACCGGCTCGGCGTCGGCCTGCGAGCCCTCGAGGTACTCCGGCCCCGGGCCGGCGGCCGGGGAGCCCGGCGGGTGCGGGACCGGGGAGCCGACCGGCTGCTGCGGCGCGGCCGGGCCGCGGTCGGCGAGGGAGCGCACGACGCCGCTGGACGACGGGTCGGGCGGGCCCATGTGCAGCGGCCGGCGGGGCGCGGCGGGGGCGGCCGGGGCCGTGCGGACCTCTTCGAAGACGGCGGCGCCGGTGTCCCGGCCGCCCGTCTCGTGGGTGCCGCCCTGGACCGGCTGCTCGCTCCAGGCGCCCTGGGCGCCCGGCATCAGGAGCAGGTCGTCCTCGTCTGCGGGGTCGCTGTCGGCGAGGAACGCGTACGTGGAGGGCCCCGTGGTGGGACGCCCGGGAGGCGCCTGCGGGACGGCGGGATGTGCCGGGATTCCGGTGTCGGCAGGAGCCGCGGCGTCCGCGGTGAGCGGGTGCCCGGGCGTCGCGCCTGCGTTCTCCGGCTGTCCCTCACCCGGGAACCGGCCGGTGTCGGTCATGCGTACCCCTCGCCCATCGGTAGTGCTCCTTCCAACCGCTCACGCCCATAGCAAGAACGAGCGTCCAACTCTCGCGGCACGTTGCGTACCGTCCCGGTGCCACCCTGCCCTGCACACCACCAAAAAGGAGGGGCGTTCCGGACATTGGTGACTGTGGTCTTTGACACCGAGCCGCCGCACAACGATCCGCCAGCCTACCGTCCGCGCGGCGGGCCGGGATCACGGGTGCGGACGGCGGCCGCTCAGCAGGAAGGTGACGGACCGCTCGGCTTCGGTCCAGCCGGCGGTGTCCAGGCGCACGGCCTGGAGCAGGGTGCATTCGACGGCGTACCCGCCCTCGGCGAGCGCCCTCCCGATGGCCTCCGCCTCGTCGCGGGTGACGGCGTGCGCGACGATGACTTCGGGGCGGCGGTCGGCGCACGCGGCGACGACGGGCGCTCCCCCGCCGCCGACGCGGACGACGTCGGGTTCGGGCAGGTCCTCCAGGACGTGCGGCGCGGTGCCGTGCACGGCCTGCAGCTGGACGCCGTAGTGGCGGGCGGCGGCGAGGGCCCGGCCGCAGGCGTCCGCGTCGCGGTCAACGGCGATGACGGCCGCGCCGAACCGGGCGGCCTCGACGGCGGCGGCGCCGCTGCCGGAGCCGATGTCCCAGACGAGGTCGCCGACGCGCGGGGCGAGCCGGGCGAGTTGGGCGGCGCGCAGTTCGGTGCCCTCGCCCTCGCCGAGGGCGGTGCCGTAGGCGTCGCCGGGCAGCGCCCAGCCGCGCGGACCGGGGAGCCGGCCGGGGTCGCGGCCGGCGATCCAGCCGCCGGCGCGCTGGCCGGGGAGGGCGGGGGCGTCGTCGGGGCCCGTCCCGGCGCCGCCGATGACGATGACGACGTTGGGGTCGCGCCAGGCGTGGTCGGCGACCTTGTCGGAGGTCAGGACGGTGACGCGCTCGCGGTCGGTGCCCAGCTGCTCGCAGATGACGAAGGTGCGGTGGACCGGGCCGAGCAGCAGGGCCAGTTCGGCGGGGCCCGCGCCGGGCGAGGTGAGGACGGCGACCTTGGGGTGGGCGCGGCAGACGTTGACGGCCCGTCGCAGGTCGCGGCTGTGGGCGACGACGATCTGGGCGTCGTCCCACGGCATGCCGGCCCGGGCGAAGGCGGCGGCGACGGAGGAGACGGCGGGCACGACCTCGACCTCCAGGCCGTGCTCGGGGGCGCGCAGGGCGCGGACGACGCCGAAGAAGCCGGGGTCGCCGTCGGCGAGGACGACGGCGGTGCCGCGGTGCCGGGCGATGCGGCGGGCGGCGAGGTCGACGCTGCCGAGCCGGACGCGTTCGGCGGCGGGCGGGATCTCGGGCAGCGCCAGGTGGTGCGCGGCTCCGGCGACGAGGGTGGCGGCACCCACGGCGGACCGGGCCGCCTCCGTCAGCGGTGAGCCGTCCCATCCGATCACCGTGACCCGGTCGGCCATCGTCGTCTGTCTCCTGGATGTGTCTCGCGAAGGGGGGAATCCACAGCGGGGGTACCCGCTCCTGCGGCGGGCATGGTGAGAGTACCCCGGCAGGTCCGGACCACCGTCCGGACCGCGGGGCGGATGGTTGCGCGCGGGGGGCGTCAGCGCCGGCGCGGGGGGCGTCAGCGCCAGCCGGGCGACCAGCCGGGGAACGCGGCGGCGTAGCCGGTGCCGTCCCCGGTGTACTGCTCGCGCACCTCGTCGAGGTCCTCGGGGAGCAGGCTCCAGACGATGAGGTCGGTGCGGATGTCCGTCCAGCCGCCGTCCTCGGTGCGGCTGCGCGCTATCCAGGCGTTGCGCAGGACGCCCTCGCTGATGCAGCCGATCTTCTGGGCGACCTGCTGGGAGGCGGTGTTGTCGGCGGCGGTGCGGAGTTCGAGGCGTTCGAACTTCTGGTCCCGGAAGAGCCACTGGGCGACGGCGAGCACGGATTCGCAGGCGTAGCCCTCGCCGCGGGCCCAGGGGGCGGTGACGTAGGCGATCTCGGTGGAGAGGGTGTGCCAGTCGGTGTGGTGGAGGCGCACGGTGCCGACGAGGCGGTGGGTGAGGAACTCGGTGACCGCAAAGACGATTCCGCGTCCCGAGGCGCGTTCGGCGGGGGCGGTCCTGAGGACCCAGTCGCGGGCGTCGGCGGTGGTGTACGGGTGTGGGGCGGACGTCCACGCGGTGATGAGCTCGTCGTTCATCATCTCGGTGAGCGCGGGGACGTCCGTCGCGTCGAACGGGCGCAGCACCAGCCGGTCCGTACTGATGGAGATGTCCGGAAAGGTGGAAGTCATGCGCTGCTCCAACGCCGGAGGGGCCCCCGCGCCTGCGGGCGCGGGGAGGGTGGCCGGGTTCCGTCTCGGCGGTCGCGCCGGTCTCGGGTGCACCAGCATGCAGTATGGCCACTGTGGTGCGCCAAGAGCGCGGCAGCCCCGCGCACGCGTGGCGTGTGCGGGGCCTGCGTCCGCCGAGACGGCTGAGAGTACCGGCGGTCAGCTCTTGGCGGGGCCGAAGGCCGGGATGACGGCCCCGTTGCTGAACTTCTCCTCGATGAACTTCTTGACCTCGTCGGAGTTGAGCAGCTTGGCGAGCTTGACGATGCGCGGGTCCTGCTCGTTGCCCCGCTTCACGGCGAGGAAGTTGGCGTAGGGGTTGCCGTCGGCCTTCTCCAGGACCAGGGAGTCCTTGGCGGGGTTGAGCTTGGCGCCGATGGCGAAGTTGCCGTTGATGATCGCGGCGTCCACGTCGTCGAGGCGCGGCGGGATCTGGGCCGCCTCGATCTCGGTGAACTTGACGCCCTTGTCGTCCTTGATGTCCTTGAGGGTCGCGGAGGCGCCCACGCCGTCCTTGAGCTCGATGACCTTGTTGTCGGCGAGCAGCTTGAGGGCGCGGCCCTCGTTGGTGGCGTCGTTGGGGACGGCGATGGTGGAGCCCTCACCGAGGTCGGAGACCTTCTTGACCTTCTTGGAGTAGAGGCCGAGCGGCTCGATCTCGACGTTGACGACCGGGACGATGTCGGTCTTGTTCTTCTTGTTGAAGTCGTCGAGGTACGGCTTGTGCTGGAAGAAGTTCCCGTCGACCTCGCCGTTCTGGACGGTCGTGTTGGGCGCGTTGTAGTCGTTGTACTGCTTCACCTCCAGCTTCAGCCCGGCGTCCTTCGCGAGGTGGTCGCGGACGTACTCGAGGATGACGCTGTGCGGCGTGGGGCTGGCCGCGATGATCAGCTTGGCCGCCGGGTCCGCGTCCTTGCCCTTCTTGGTGGAGGACGAGGAGGTGTCGGAGGGGGCGCTGCAGGCGCTCAGGCCAAGGGTGAGTGCGGCGGCAGCGGCGACGGCGGCGGTGAGCTTGAGGGTGGTACGCACGAAGAGTGCCTCTTTCTTGTTCTCACGAGGTGTTGCCGCCCGGCAAAGGGTCCGGGCTCGTGGTGTCCTCGGGGCCGTCGATGGGCCCCGCGGAGGTTCAGGGGGCGTCGACGGCCGCCTTGGGCTCGTCGGCGGCGCGCTGCGGCTCGTCGGCCGCGCGCTGGGCGGGGACGGCCGTGGCGTCCGCGGCCTTCGGGGTGCGGCGCAGGCGCCACAGGCCGACGGGGGCGGACTGGCGTCCGGTTCGCCGGGCGAGGCGGCGGACGGTCAGGTCGCCGGCGATCTGGACGACGGTGACGATGATGACGAGCAGCACGATGGTGATGTTCATCAGCTCGTGCTCCTGCCGCTGGTAGCCGTAGTTGATGGCGACCGCGCCGAGCCCGCCGCCGCCGACGGCGCCCGCCATGGCGGAGTAGCCGATGAGGGCGATCACGGTGGTGGTCAGGCCGGCCACGAGGGAGGCCAGGGCCTGCGGGAGCAGCACCTTGAAGATGATCGTCCAGGTGCCGCCGCCCATCGCCTGGACGGCCTCGATCAGGCCGCCGTCGACCTCGCGCAGGGAGGTCTCGACCAGCCGGGCGAAGAAGGGGATGGCGCCGATGGTGAGGGCGACGACGGCGGCGCTCGGGCCGATCGACGTGCCGATGACCATGCGGCTGAAGGGGATCAGCCAGACGATCAGGATGATGAACGGCACGGATCTGGCGATGTTCACCACCACGCCGATGACCTTGTTGACCACGACGTTCTGGAGCAGCCCGCCGCGGTCGGTCAGATAGAGCAGGATGCCCAGCGGCAGGCCGCCCACGACCGTCCAGACCGCGGACCACCACACCATGAAGAGGGTGTCGAGACAACCGTCGCGGAGCAGGGGCTGCATCTCGTTCCAGGTCACTTGGCACCTTCCTTAAGGAGAGCGTCGGCCGCGGCCTCCGCGCCGGCGGTCACGGGCGCCACCTCGACCTGGAGGCCCTGCTCGCGCAGGAAGCCGATGGGGACCACGTTCTCCTCGAAGCGGCCGGGCAGCTCGATGCGCATCCGGCCGACCTGGCGGCCGGCGACGGTGTCCATCGCGGCGCCGAGGATCGAGATGTCGATGTTGTACGTGCGGGAGAGCTGCGAGATGACCGGCTGGGTGGCCGCGTCGCCGTGGAAGGTGACGTCCACCACGGTGCGGTCGGGGCCGGACGGCTCGCCGCCCACGGGGAACAGCTCGGCCGCCAGCTCGGAGCCGGGCGTGGCCAGCAGTTCGGCGACGGTGCCGGACTCCATGACCCTGCCTCCCTTCATCAGGGCCGCGGAGTCGCAGATGGACTTGACGACGTCCATCTCGTGGGTGATCAGCAGCACGGTCAGGCCCAGCTGCTGGTTGAGGTCGCGCAGCAGCTGGAGGATCGAGCGGGTGGTCTCCGGGTCGAGCGCGGAGGTCGACTCGTCGGAGAGCAGCACCTTGGGGTCGCCGGCCAGGGCGCGGGCGATGCCGACGCGCTGCTTCTGGCCGCCGGAGAGCTGGCCGGGGTACGCCTTGGCCTTCTCGGCGAGGCCGACGAGGTCCAGCAGCTCCAGGGCCTTGCGGGAACGCTCCTTGCCGGACAGGCCGAGGATCTCCAGCGGGAGCTCGACGTTGGCCTGGACGGTCCGCGAGGACAGCAGGTTGAAGTGCTGGAAGACCATGCCGATGCGGCTGCGGGCCTGCCGGAGGGCGGCGCCGGCGCGCGGGCCGCGGCCGGCGAGGGCCGTGAGGTCCTGGCCGGCGACGGTGACCGTGCCGGAGGTCGGGCGCTCCAGGAGGTTGACGCAGCGGATGAGCGTGGACTTGCCGGCGCCGCTCTGGCCGATGACGCCGTACACCTCGCCCTCTCGGACGTGCAGGTCGACGCCGTCGAGGGCGGTGACCTCGCGGCCGCGTGAGCGGTAGACCTTTGTCAGGCCCGTAGTGGTGATCACAGGGGTTTCCGTCACTGTCGAGTGCGCGGCTTGTGGGGCGCCTGCGCACGGGAATTCATTGCGGAACGCGGCGTGGGACCCCGTCGGCGCCGTCGTCGGCGCTGGTCACGGGGGATCCGGTGCCGCGGAGGGTGGAGAGCGGGCGGTCCGTCGTCGGAACGCGGGCTCTACGGGTCTCGCTTCGGGGCGCGAGGCTCGGAACGGGGGCCCTCAGCGGTCACACATTCGACACATGCGACGAGCAGCACCGGGCGTCGTCATCGCCTCGGTCGCAGAGATGCGGGTGCTCGTCGTGGTCATGCGGCAAGTAAAACAGACGTATGCGCGATCCGGCCAAGGTTGTCCGAATGGCGGACACTACCGGTCACCCTGTGGACAGTGCGGGCCGGGCGCGGCGGGCGCGCGGGGGCCGTCTAAAGTCGTCCCATGCCTGTCACGCCCCATCCGCACGCCCGTGTCGCCCGGTGGTCACGGTGATCGACGCGCTGACGCTCGCGGTCGGGTTGACCGCCCTCGCGCTCGCCGTCTGGTGCGGCCACGCCACCTACCGTGACCAGCCGACCAAGGACTGGCACTTCATCGGCATGGCCGTCGTCTCCGTCCTGGCCCTCGCCCAGCTGGTCGTCGGTGTGGTGCAGCTGTCCCGGGGCGAGCGGCCCGTGAAGGGAACGGCCCTCTTCGTGGCCTACCTCCTGGGCTCCGCCGCGTGCGTGCCGGGCGCCGGTTTCATGTCGCTCGCCGAACGTACCCGCTGGGGGTCCGCCACCGTGGCCGCCGGCGCCGTCATCCTGGCCGTGCTCGAGGTACGGCTCTACGACATCTGGGGAGGCTGACCGTGACCGAACCCGCCACCACCGCCGCCGACGGCGGCGCGGGCCTGGGCAAGGGGCCGGGCCGACTGCTGGTCTGGCTGTACGGGGTGTTCACCGTGGCGGCGGCGTCGCGGTCCCTCGTGCAGATGGCTCTGCACTTCGGGGACGCGCCGCTGGCGTATGTGCTTTCCGCTGTCGCCGCTGTGGTGTACGCGTTCATCACGTACTCGTTGGTGCGGGGTGGGGAAGGGGCTCGGCGGGCGGCTCTCGTGTGTTGCGCGCTGGAGCTTCTCGGGGTGGTCACGGTGGGGACGTGGACCCTCGCGGATCCGGGGGCGTTCCCCGACGCGACCGTGTGGTCGGACTACGGGATGGGGTACCTGTTCATTCCGGTGATCCTGCCGGTGACGGCGATGGTGTGGCTGCGGCGGGCGCCGGTTTCCGCTTCGCGGTGAGGGTCCCCGACCCCGCCCTTTCGCCGTTTCTTGCGGGGGCGAGCCCCCGCA